>NZ_JBFTPZ010000030.1:0-88252 GCF_056398745.1 Paenibacillus sp. 01T424
TGTACAACCTTGGCTGAATTAGAACGAGAAATTAATCGCTATATTCGTTATTACAATCATCATAGATATCAGTGGAAACAAAAAAGGATGACTCCTGTTCAGTACAGGAATCATCTCTTAAGTGTGGCTTAGTGCTCTTTTCTTTTCAAGTGTCCTTGTCTAAGGGGTCAGTTTACATGCAGGCTCTCTTTTTTTGAAGAAATCAGACAATTTCTTTGCGATAATGACTGGGAGATATCCCTTTCACTTTTTTGAACATTTTCGAGAAGAGAAGAGGGTCGTTATAGCCGACGGAGTGGGAAATATCAGATACCGAAAGCTGTTGATTGTTCATGAGATCACAAGCTTTATCCATTCGATAATGCAATAAGTAGGTTTGTGGTGATTGATTTACAACTTCCTTAAATAAGGCGGATAAGTATATGCGGTCTATGCCAATGAGTTTGGCCAGCTCAGTAATGCTTACTTTGGTGTAGTAATTCATTTTGATATAATCCATCGCTTTGCGAACATAAACATCCTTTGCTTTAGGCAAATAACCGATTTGATTAGGGGCAGTCAGCATATCGATCCAATCCGAAATAAGGCGATAGAGCAGGCTATGCACGACAAGACCGCTGTTTTTCTCAAGCTCCCCAGCATCATTAAACTGTTCTAACCAAGGCTCAAACCAATTTGCTGGAGCGAACGAGAAAGAAGGGGCCGTTTTGCTTAAGTGGACCTGTTCAAGTAAACCGTCAACACATGTTCCTTGAAAAGCGATCCAAGAATAGACCCACGGATCTTGAAGATCCGCCTTCATATGGCATATCGTATTTGGAAATACCATAAAGCCTTGTCCTTTTTTTAAGGCATATGTTTTTCCGTTAATCTGATAGGTGCCTTTGCCTTCATGAATAAATAAAATTTTGTAATGATCCTTAACGCCGGGTCCCCAGCTATAGCCAGCTTCGCAGAACTGCTTCCCATGATAATAATAGACCAGATCATAATGCTCGCACATTCATTGTCACTTCCTTGATTGTAGGTCTCTAACATATTACATTATGACATATATGACTTGCATGTGGACATTCCTTATTGCAGTAAAATTAAGCTATACTTTAAAAGAAATGATGTTTGCAAGTAATCATTATAGCATGTTTCAAACAACGAAATCATTCTAAAAACAAAGGGGAATATGATAAATGCCTTATGCTGCTGATTCATCACGTTATTCCGATATGTTGTATAAACGCGCAGGCAAAAGTGGAATTAAGCTGCCTGCGATATCCCTTGGTCTGTGGCAAAATTTCGGCGGCAATCAACCGCTTGAAAATTCACGTGCAATGCTTTTAAAAGCGTTCGATCTCGGCATTAATCATTTTGACCTAGCAAACAACTATGGACCGCTTGCCGGTTCTGCTGAAGAAACGTTCGGAGCAGTATATAAGAAGGATTTGGCTCCCTATCGCGATGAACTTCTAATTTCTACAAAAGCGGGCTATTACATGTGGGAAGGTCCATACGGCGAATGGGGCTCACGTAAAAATTTGCTGTCCAGCTTGGATCGCAGCTTAACGAGAATGGGACTTGATTATGTCGATATATTTTATTCCCATCGTCCTGATCCAGAAACGCCGCTTGAGGAAACAATGGGCGCGTTAGATCATGCGGTAAGACAGGGTAAAGCTTTGTATGTTGGTTTATCCAACTACAGTGCGGAGCAGACAAGCGCTGCTGTGAAAATTTTGAAACAGCTAGGGACGCCTTGCCTGATTCATCAGCCGAATTACTCCATGCTGAACCGTTGGATTGAAGACGGTTTGCAGGATGTACTTTCTGAGAATGGCATAGGCTCGATCGCTTATTGCCCGCTTGGAAGAGGACAACTGACGAATAAGTATGTCGATAAAATCGAAGCGGAATCGAGTGCAGCTTCCAGCGCGATGAAACCAGAAGCGATCACGGCAGAGCGGGTTCAAAAATTCCGCAGCCTAGAGCAGCTAGCGGCAAGAAGGGGACAAACCTTATCCCAATTGGCATTAACATGGGTTCTGCGTGAAGGTGGAGTTACCTCAGCATTGATCGGTGTCAGCCGCGTAAGCCAGATTGAAGAGAATGTAAAGGCACTGGAAAGTGCTCCGCTGTCTGCTGAAGAATTAGCCCAGATCGACGCTATTATGCACAATATTGGAGATATTCCATGGTAATACCAAGCCCAGGCGCATACGCCTGGGTTTTTCTCTGCTTTAAACGTTGTAAATGAACCCAAAAGCAGGAAATGATACGTGTTTTGTGGAAATAAACGAAGGAAATCAAACATAAACGAGTGAGGGAAACTATGACCCATCTTACTGAAGCTTTCATCGATGCAATGGCACCCAATGCGGGAGCAATCAAAAACGGTAACGATCTCGTACGCAAAAACAGCTTTCAGAAGTTATGCCGTACGGAAGACGGATTGTTGCTATTTGGAGAATGTAAGGGAAGCGGCAAAGAGCCCTATAGCTGCTCCGTTGATTTCGTAAAAGCCGAACAACCTGTATTTCGCTGCTCCTGTCCAAGTCGTCAATTTCCATGCAAACATATATTAGGACTTTTGTATGCATATGCTGGAGGAAAGGCTTTTTCAACGGAAGAGATACCTGCGGATATTGCAGATAAGCGCGAGAAAGCGGACAAGCGTGAAGAGAAAAAGAAGGAAGCTGCCGCGATTCCAGCAGGTACAGAAACTAAACGCAAGGTTAACAAAAACGCTCTTATCAAGAAACTCGCTTCGCAGCTTGAAGGGGTCGAGCTCGTTCACAAGCTTGTGCAGCAAATCGTGCAAAGCGGTTTAGCTTCGTTGGATAAACGCTCTCTTCATATGTATGAGGAACAAGCAAAACAGCTTGGCAATCACTACGTACCCGGGCTCCAAGCAGCATTTCGAGAGATATTGGTTTTAGTAGGCTCAAGTGATAATCCGGAGACAATTTATTCCGAGGTTTGTGAACAGCTAGCTGCTATGCATGTATTAATTAAGCGCAGCCGGGATTATTTGAAGGCGCGAATGGAAGATTCGAGCATCCCAATGGATATCTCAAGCCCTCTTGAAGAAAAAATTGGCCATGCATGGCAGTTAGCTGAGCTGCGTGAGCATGGACTTCTCCGTGAAGCAGCTGAGCTTGTACAGCTTTCTTTCCGCTCTTATTCCGACGAAGCACGCGGTGAACATGTGGATGAAGGGTATTGGATGCAGCTTCAAGATGGAGAAATCGTCGTCACACGCAGCTATCGGCCTTTCCGAGCAGCCAAACATATGAAGGAAGAGGATAGCTGCTTTATGGTTGTCCAAACGAAGGAGTTATTTGTTTATCCAGGCGATTTGAATAAAAGGGTTCGCTGGGAAGAGATGACCATGCGTGAATGGATACCAAGTGATCGTGTTGTTATTCATTCATATGCAGAGCGATCCTATTCAGCGGCAGTAAAAACGGTGAAAAATCAGCTCAAAAATCCATTAGCAGACCGCAACCCGGTCATGCTGCTTCATGCTGCTCAGGTAGCAAATTCGGAAGGCGGATATGTTCTTGTTGATGAGCAAGGAGCTAGGCTTCCACTTGATGCCATCTCAAAGCTGAATCATCCTACATTGCCTTTACTCCGTAATTTAGATAAAGAGCTGCTTGCAAATGTGGGGGTACTTGTCATGTTCGAGGATCGACTCGCAGAAGGAAAGCTGCTGGCACAGCCTTTGGCTCTAATTACCGAACAAGAAATGATCCGCTTATTCTATTAATGGTTGACGAAGGAGCAAAACATGAGTATTCCATTATTGCGAGAATTGTATGAAGACGTTCGCCGTTTAATCATAGCAGGTGCGGGCATGGCGGCAGATGATGCGCGTTTGAGAAGATCGCTCCCTCAGCTGCAACAATTTGGTGAAAAGGCACCCATTTTCAAACGAATAGCAGAAGAAGTCGATAGTGTTACGAGGTCTAAGCAAGAGAATGCGGCTGACAAGCTGCTGGATTTAACAGTATTGCTGCAAGCGGTCTTGCATACACAAAGCTCTATTGAAGCGCCAGGTGAGCTGCTGCCCGTTGGCATAGAAGCAGCAAATAACAAAACGATCACGACGACCCCTTATCGAAAGCTTAAGCCGCTCATTGATTCGCTGACGCTTCGCGGTCCCAATCGGCTCGAAGCCATTAAACAAGGGGTTGAGGCAGGACTGTTCAACGATGTAAGAACATTCGCACCAGCCGTCAACGCTTTGAGAGACAGCTATTCTGAAATTGCTGAATATGTCGCAGATCATGTCATCCCACTTCTTGGTTCAGCTGCCTTGCCAATTCTGCATTCGGAATTCGATATGCAGGGAGGCAGCGGCGACGCGAGAATGCTCGTATGCCTTTATAAGCTGGCGAAGGACGAGAAGGAACTATGGCCAACTCTGCTGGCAGCGCAGAAGGATGGAGGATTGCCGGTACGTATAGCTGCGATATCGCTTACGGCTGGTTTGCCTAGCTTCGAGGAACATTTGCTCGATCTGTCGCATGACCGAAAAAAAGAGATTCGCAGCGCTGCTTTAATGGCATTGTCCCGCTTCGATTCTACACAAGTCGTTAACCGTTTGATGGAATCACTAAAGAAAAAAAATACAGACATCGCCATTGCTCCCATTCAAGCGTGCGAACTTCCAGCATTAACCGAGCAATTGTTGGCTTACGGTTTAGAGCTGGCTGAACATGTCGTTTCAGCTAAACAAGATACGGGCTTCCAAGAAAAGTTCAGCAGCGTCATCACTTGCTTTCAATCCAAAGCAGACATTGTTGCTGTAAGAGAATTTCTGATGCAAATGTTAAATGATGATGAGCTTTATTTTCAAGAGATGGAACCGATGATGAGCCAAGCAGCTCAAATATTATTAGATTCCAAAAATAATGAGGCATTAGTGTTTCTTCATGAGCTTCGCAATCGCCGCGCCTATTTGATCGCGTATTCGTTCAAAGCCGCACGACAAGTATTAAGCCCAGCAGATGTTTTTGACAGGTATGAAGGTTATGTAGAAGAGAAAAAGAGTAAAGTTGCACGCGAGCTAATACAAGCCATATATGAACTTACTCCTCATACGGTTGTGCAAGCCGCATTTACGCAACATCAAAATCAGTGGAGCTGGGATGCGAGATGGGCAGATCGCTTTATCACATTAAATGAGGAAGAGCTTATATGCCGATTAGTGGAACGCCCTAATGAGAGGGCAATCCACTATTTAGTCGACAAAGCGAAAGTAGCGCCACAACTGATGAAGCATCGATCAATTCATATTTTGTACACGTTATTCCGGCTCGGACATACTGATACGCCAGAGATGCTAATGTCATCACTGGAGCTTTCTACGCAAAAATCCTTTTATTATATGGACCGAGATTTGCAGCTATTAATTGCTATGCTTCCGGGGGAATTTGCGGATAGGCTTCAGCAAATCGCGGATAAGATGTCAAGCGAGTACTCTCGTGACCAATTAAAGCAGCTAGCCGAACACATTGCCGCTAAGCCAGCGGAGCTTGAATCGAAACCAGAAGGAGCGGGATTTCTAGCATGGATCAAAAACAAACTATCTTAAGGTTGCCTGCAGAGCAGTTATATGCACATGAACTCGAAGCACTGAAGAAACATGACACTGGAGAGAAACCGGCAGGCTGGCAGCTGTCACCGCGGGCAGTATTAACTTTTATTACAGGTGGCCGAGCTGGCAAGGTAGATATTACGCCAAAATACATTGGTCACACAAGACTCGTTGAAATTGCGATTGCGACACTGCTTACTGACCGAGCCTTATTGCTTATAGGTGAGCCGGGAACAGCAAAGTCATGGCTCTCGGAAAATTTGACGGCGGCCATTCATGGCGATTCATCTAAGGTTATTCAAGGAACCGCTGGTACAAGTGAAGAACAGGTACGATACTCATGGAATTATGCAATGCTTCTTGCTAATGGTCCGTCCGAGGAAGCGCTTGTCAAAAGCCCGATCTATCGTGCGATGGAGGCAGGAGGAATTTCGCGGTTTGAAGAAATATCACGCTGCGCTTCAGAGGTACAGGATGCTTTAATTTCCATTTTATCGGAGAAGACGATTTCTGTACCTGAGCTAGGCAGAGATATTCCCGCTGCAAGAGGTTTCTCCATTATTGCAACCGCAAATACGCGTGACCGCGGTGTCAACGATATGTCCGCCGCTTTGAAGCGTCGTTTCAACATCGTTGTGCTGCCGGCACCATCAGATTTGGATACGGAAGTAGCCATTGTGCGCAAACGGGTAAGCGAGATTGCTTCCAATTATCGGCTTGGTGAGGCTGTTCCTGAGGAGGAAGCTGTACGCAAGGTTGTGACCATTTTCCGCGAGCTGCGCAGCGGGATGACACTAGACGGCAAAGAGAAGCTGAAGCAGCCAAGTGGTGCAATCTCAACTGCGGAAGCAATATCCTTGCTTATTAATAGTATGGCGCTGGCAAGCAGCTTTGGGGATGGGCAGGTTGCTGAAGAGGACCTTGCTGCCGGTCTGCTTGGAGCTGTCGTTAAGGATGAAGCAAAAGATGATGCGGTGTGGAAGGAATATTTGGAAAATGTGATGAAAAAACGGGGAGCCGAGTGGCGAGGGCTATATCGTGCTTGCCGTGAGCTGAGTTCGTGAGTGCGGCTGCCGTATCCAATTACGGCGTTCATTTATTCGGCGTACGGCATCTCTCACCGACCGGGGCATTTCATTTGCAAACTTTTCTTCAAGAAGTTAAGCCGCAGCTCGTACTCGTAGAAGGGCCATCGGATGCAACGGAGCTCATTAGCCAAATCACATTAAAGGGTGTAAAGCCGCCCATTGCCATATTAGCCTATACCGATCAATTGCCAATCCGTACGCTTGTTTTTCCGTTAGCGGAGTATTCCCCTGAGTATCAAGCATTTGTATGGGCAGCTAGAAATGGCGTTGAAGCCAGATTCATCGATTTGCCGTCCGATGTATCGGTTAGCCTTCACTTGAAATTAAGTGCTGCTAGTGAAAAAGAAGATTATGCCGAAGGTGCCCGCTCGCATCGTGAACAAATCAATGATCGTTATGAGCAAGTGGCTATATCAGCGGGAGAATCCGATTACGAAACCTATTGGGAACGTTCGTTTGAACATAGCAGCGAGCCTAATACCTACCGCCATGCTATTCATGCTTTTTCAAGTGAGATGAGGCAGCTATCTGAGACGGATGAACGGATATATACACCGCTAGAGGCCGCTCACAATGAGATTCGCGAAGCTTACATGCGTGCACGAATTGCTGAGGCGATAGAAGGAGGCATTCCAGCTGAGCGAATTGTAGTTGTTACCGGAGCGTATCATGTTTCAGCACTCGAAGCGGAATTGGATGGTATGACTGAGCAAGAAGCAGCAGCATTGCCTAAGATTCAGACCAAGCTGACGCTTATGCCCTATTCGTATTATAAGTTATCCAGTCATTCAGGCTATGGAGCGGGTAACGCGGCACCGTCCTATTTTGAGCTTGCTTGGCAATGTTTAGTCAGTGGTGACCTTGGAAAGTTGTCTTCCGCTTATCTAGCAACGATTGCAGGTTATATGCGGCAGAGCGGGAATTTCCGTTCCGCAGCTTCCGTTATCGAAGCAGTAAGACTGGCTGAATCACTGGCATCCCTGCACGGAGGAAGATTGCCGACGCTGCGTGATCTTCAAGATGCCGCCATTACTTGTCTTGGATATGGCGAGCTTTCGATTGTAGCAGATGCGCTTGCAAGAACGAATATTGGTACTGCTATTGGTGCTTTGCCCGACGGAATCAGCCAAACCCCTATTCAAGAGGATCTTAATCGAAACTTGAAATCGTTAAAGCTGGAAAAATATAAAACGACGGTAGCAACTGACCTTGAGCTGGATCTACGAGAGAACAGAAGAGTGAAATCCGAGGATGCTGCTTTTCTTGATTTAAGAAGATCTTTTTTTCTTGAGCGTCTTCAGCTTCTATCGATTAGCTTTGCTAAGAAACGCGCAGTCAAGCAGGACGGCGCAACATGGGCAGAACACTGGGTGCTCTGCTGGACGCCAGAAGCCGAGATTGAGATCGTTGAGTCCATCATGAAAGGGGAGACGATCGAACTAGCAGCTGCTTTCTCTATTAAGGAGTCTTTAGCGCAGAGCACTAACCTATTAGACGCTGCGTCGCTCGTTAAGGCAGCATGGCAATGCGGGCTGCCCGCATCTATGGAAGATGCGCGTCGCACACTGCAAGAGCTGGCAGTTGAAGCTGGTGACTATACTCAAATCGCAGGGACACTTCGTGAATTGTCTATTCTCGTACAATTTGGTGATGTTCGAAAAATGATTACGGATGTGTTAGTACCTCTTCTTCAACAGCTTTTTTTAAGAGGTACGCTGCTCCTTGTTGATTCGTCGATTTGCAGTGACGATGCCGCGGCAAATATGGCTTCAGCAATCATCGATATGCATGCTGTATCACAGCAGCACTTTGAGGTCGTGGATGACGAGCGATGGGTACAGCAACTAGAGGAGCTTGCTTATCGCGATGATCGGAATGCTAAACTGTCAGGTCTAGCATTTGCTTTGCTGCTTGAGCGCAACCTAATCGATCATGAACGTTTAGCACGAGAGGTGTCGAGACGTTTATCCCCAGGGATACCTGCTGATATCGGAGCTGGCTGGTTTGAAGGCATGTCACTCCGCAATCGTTATGTGCTGCTGTCTCGGAGGCAGTTATGGGAACAGCTCGACCTTTATACAAGATCGCTTGATGATGAGCAGTTCAGACGATCGCTTGTTTTTCTTAGAAGAGCTTTTTCATCCTTTGAAGCTAGAGAAAAAAACGCGATTGCGCAATTATTAGGTGATGTATGGGGATTTGGATCCATAGAGGCGGCCGATGTATTGCAGCGGCCACTGAGCAGTGAGGAGCAACAAAAAATAGATGAGCTCAATGAGTTCGACTTTGGAGACTTATAATATGAGCGATAATGAGCATTTCGAACAATTAAAGCGTTGGCGCCTCATTTTGGGACATTCTGCAAACGACAAGCTATCTGACATGGCGAATGGTCAGGAATTGCTCGATAGTGAGCTGAGCTTGATGGATCAAGCTCTTGCAGCCATTTATGATGAAACAACTGAGATTATGACGGACAAACCCAAAAACAGCGGTGGTCGTTCAGCTGGTCTTAGCGCATCATCGCCCAAATTAACCAAATGGCTAGGTGACATTCGCAGCTTCTTTCCATCTGATATTGTGTCGGTCATTCAAGCGGATGCCATTGAGCGGAAGGGCTTGACACAACTGTTGTTCGAGCCGGAGACGCTAAGTCAGGTGAAGCCTGATATTCGGATGGTTGCGACACTCATCGCGTTAAAAGGCCGTATCCCTGAGAAAACAAAAGAAACAGCAAGATTACTCGTTCGCGAGGTCGTCGATGAAATTTTAGCTCGCTTGGAGCATGAAATTCGGCGAGCCGTTACAGGCGCTTTGAACCGAAGAAAACATTCACCGTTGCCTTCGATGACAGGGCTGGATTGGAAAACGACAATCCGCAGAAATTTGAAGCATTATGATTTGGATAGCCAAAAGCTTATTCCAGAACGGTTTTATTTTTTTGAACGCGCTCGGCGGAGTAAGGAATGGACCGTTATCCTCGATATCGATCAGAGCGGTTCGATGGCGGATTCGGTCATTTATGCTTCTATTATTGGTTCTATTTTTGCGAGCTTGCCTGCCTTGGATACACATGTTGTCGCCTTCGATACTGAAGTTGCTGATTTAAGCGAGCAATGTGCCAATGATCCAGTCGATATGTTGTTTGGCATTCAGCTCGGCGGCGGCACAGACATTAACAAATCAGTTCAATATTGCGAGCAGTTTATTAGCGACCCCAAGAAAACATTGTTTATTCTAATTTCAGATCTCTATGAAGGCGGCAACCAAGCAGCACTTATTAGGCGGATGGAAAATATGCGGCAATCCGGCGTTAGCGTAATTTGCTTGTTAGCCTTGTCGGATAGCGGAGTTCCTTCTTATGACGCTGCGCTTGCAAAAAAGCTGTCCACATTTGGCATTCCATGCTTCGGCTGTACGCCGGACCGGCTTCCAGAGCTGATTGCAGGCGCGCTGCAAGGGCGAGATTTGCAGGAGCTTGCTAGCGCAATTGATCCAGCGGGTAAATAAACCTTATAAACAGTTTATGGAATCTTAAGCTTTAATTAAACTTTACTTACAAGCCTCTTAACGATTGATTGTTATCTTTAGTAATAGATAACAAGTCGATTTTGGGAGGTTTTTTTTTATGCAAACAAAACTATATGTCCTATACGGCGGCAAATCCGTCGAGCATGAGGTTTCATTAAAAACAGCATACACCGTTATTCAATCCATAGATGATTCTAAATTTGAAGTATTCCCCATTTACATTACGCGAGAAGGACTATGGTGTACGCCTGACAAGTTAAATCAAGAAGGACTTCAATTAACCGATCTTATAGCTTTGCCCAAGCATAGGAGTGAAGCCGAGTCCATCGGACAGGTTTTAATGAGTCAATTCGCATTGCCAGGAAAAAAAGTTGTCTTGCCGCTGCTGCATGGCTCATATGGAGAGGATGGAACCGTACAAGGGCTGCTGGAATTGCTTAATGTTCCTTATGTTGGGAATGGTGTATTATCCTCAGCGCTTACACTGGACAAAGCCATCTCAAAGCAGCTGTTAGAGCAAGCAGGCATTCATCAGGTCGACTACCGTGTTTATCGATATGATCAATGGCTTGAAGATCATTCAAAGGTACTTCAAATGGCAGAGGAGACCATTGGTTATCCTTGTTATGTGAAGCCAGCCTCACTTGGATCAAGCATCGGCATCAGCAGATGCCACGACAAACAAGAGCTGGTTGCTGGCATTACCGAAGCATTTAAGTATGACAACAAAATTGTGCTTGAGCGTGAAGTGATCGGCAGAGAGATTCAAGTGGCTGTTATGGGTAATGAGAAGCCGCTTGCCTCACTGCCAGGCGAATTCATCCATGACCATGTCTTCTTCGATTTCGAGTCCAAATACATGGATAAGCAGCTAAAGATGTCGATTCCAGCGCATCTATCCGAAGAAATTACGTCGCAAATTAGGCAGCTAGCCATCAAAGCATACCATACTCATAACTGCTCGGGTCTTGCACGGGTAGACTTTTTCTTAGATGGCAAGGGACAGTTGTATTTGAATGAAATCAATGCACTGCCTGGCTTTACGAATTACAGCATGTATCCGGTCATGTGGGAGCGGACGAATGGAACTCGATATTCGGAGCTTGTCGAGAAATTAATTGATTATGCTATCATGCGTCATGCTGAAAAACAATCGATTCAGTACACGAGGTGACCGATATGCTTAGAGATACTTGGGCAGACATTCATTTGAATCATATTCAAGACAATCTAATACAGATTCGCGAAACGCTGCCAAACGATGTCAAGCTGATGGCTGTTGTGAAAGCAAATGGCTACGGACATGGCGATCTTGAATCTGCGCATATGGCTGAACAAGCAGGCGCTGATGTTCTGGCTGTTGCTTATTTAGAGGAAGCGCTCCGCCTTAGATCCTATGGCATGAAGCTGCCTATCCTTATTTTGACACCAATAGACGCTGAATATGTACACTTAGCCATCGAGAATGATTTGATGTTAACCGTTACAAATGCCACATGGTTTAAGCAAATGAGAAAATACAAACCGACTGCATCTGCCAAGAAGCTGCTTATCCATGTGAAAGTGGATACGGGGCTCGGGAGAATTGGTATTCAGTCAAAAGAAGAGTGGGACAAGCTTGTGCCATGGCTAAAAGCGCCAGATATCGAAGTGGATGGATTTTACACTCATTTTGCGACTGCAGGCAAAGCAGATACGACATTTCTTGACCTGCAAACAAGCCGCTTTATGGAGATGATGGAATGGAGTAAAAAGTCCGGTCTCCATATTCGTCATTATCATTGTGCGGGAAGTGCAGCTGCACTCCGATTTCCTAATCTTGCAATGGATATGGTACGCATTGGGGCGGCGATGTACGGCTTTTATCCAGAAAAGCTTGTGCAATCTGTGAAGCTCAAGCCTGTTTTGAGCTTGCACAGCAAGCTCATACAAGTAAAGAAGCTTCACAAAGATGAGTACCTAGGATACGACAATTCCTATCAGGCAGAAGAAGAGCAATGGATTGGCACAGTTCCGATTGGATATGCAGATGGCTGGTCACAAAGCATGCAAAATTCCGAGGTGCTGGTTAATGGACAACGGGCAAAAGTCGTCGGAAAAATATGTATGGATCAGCTCATGGTAAAGCTGCCAGGACCTTGTGCGGAAGGAACACAGGTGACTTTAATCGGACGACAGGGAGCAGAAGAGATCACATTTGCAGAGCTAGCCGCCCATATTGGGAGCGTAGCACAGGAAATATCAACGTCGCTAACAGCTAGAGTAACAAGGAAATACAAGGACGTAGAGGAGGCTTGGACGAATTGGGGCAACCGAACCAAATTGAAACCATTCAAGAAAGCGGTTATGTAAAGCATACAGCTGTTCAAGTTAGTCGTGCAGAAATGTATGAAGGTCATCTGGTATTGGTTAATCAAGCCAACCCTATAAAACAGTCCATTTCACTCGACAAGCTGATCCCGCTTCATACTAATCCTGATATAAAATTGCTGGAGGAAGGTTTGTTACTAGAGAAAACATGCTTGCAGCATTTCAATATACTTCTAAATGAATCTCAAGCCATGAATGATATTATTGCAGTTAGCGCTTATCGCTCGAGAGAGGAGCAGGAGCAAATCTATGAAACCTCTCTAGTGGAAAATGGAGACGAGTATACCGCTTGTTATGTGGCTTTGCCAGGCCATAGCGAGCACCAAACGGGACTTGCCATCGATGTTGGGAAAATAGATGAACATGTCGACTTTATTGCGCCATCTTTCCCAGATAGCGGCATCTATATGGCATTCAAGCAGCTTGCTGCAAAAAATGGCTTTATTCAGCGGTACAAAGCAGGAAAAGAGGCTATAACAAACATCTCTTGTGAGCCATGGCATTTTCGTTATGTCGGTTATCCTCATGCCGAAATTATGGAGCAGCATGATTTTTGCTTGGAGGAGTACATCGATTTTGTCAGAAAATTTACTTATGACGGGAATTATCTCACCGTAGAAACAGACAGCATGCTCGTGCAAATTTATTATGTGCCGGCAGAGGAAGGACCTTCCACGACTGTTCCCATCCTAAATGGTGATCTATATCGAATATCAGGAAATAATAGGGATGGTTTTATCGTTACAGCTTTTACTGGAAAAGGGCAAAGATCACATGGTCTCTAAACCCAATTATAGCGGGCTCGACTGGCTTAAATTTATAGCGGCCCTATTCGTTATTGCCAATCACACCAGTCCGCTGCTCTCGTATAACGAATATTTTGACTTTCTATTCAGCGGAATCATCTCGCGATTAGCGGTGCCTATATTTTTTATGTCAACGGGCTTCTTTTTCTTCCGAAAGCTGACAGGAGATAAAGTTAAAGATCAAAAAGCGTTGTTCATGTATTTAAAGAAAATCGGAATCTTATATTTGATTGCTATCTTGTTGTACATTCCTTTGAATATGTACAAAGGTGATTTTTCTACTCAGTTTACCTTTGGTTCCTTTATAAGAGACATTGTTTTTGACGGTACGTTTTATCATCTATGGTATCTGCCTGCGCTGATCATTGGACTTGTTCTTACGTATTATTGGCATCAGAAAATGTCGCTTTCCATGCTGCTCRTTGTTGGTTTGTTTCTCTATATAGTAGGACTCTTCGGAGATAGTTATTATGGAATTACGGAAAACATAGCTGTTCTAAAACATGTCTATGAATGGCTGTTTCAATTTTTTGATTACACACGCAATGGTATATTCTATGCACCGATTTATCTCATATTAGGCATATGGGCAGCAAAACGTCCACAGCCTGCTAGAACGCCGATAAACTACGCGGGTTTGTTTCTGATTTCGTTAGCACTAATTATAGCCGAAGCATCCCTTCTGAAAGCAATACAATTTCCGCGGCATGACAGTATGTACGCATTTGCTTGGCCAGCAACCTACTTCTTGTTCCACTGGGCGTTATCCTGGAAAGGCCGGTCTGGAAAAGCATTTAGGGAGTGGCGAGTATGGATTTATATATTGCATCCTATCGCTATCGTACTCGTTCGAGGAGCAGCTGAATTCGTGAAGCTCGAAGCTTTATTCATTACAAATAGCCTCATTCATTTTGTCGCTGTATGTCTTGCATCTATCGTTATGGCAGCACTCGCCGTACGAATATCCGTCATAAAATTTAAGTTTCGACCATAGATATGATAATGGGAGATGTTCGTTAAGCAAATGAACGAGAGGAGAAGCCGCAGCGAAGGAGCATTACATGCAGCTGGGAGGGATTGCAATGAGTAACGAACTGCTCATTCAACTACTCGTGCTTATCGTAATGATCATCGATATGGCTAACCGATCCAAAGATTCGTAACGTTAAAAGGCAAAACATCGAAAGTGGTGTTTTGCCTTTTTTTTTCGTGTTTGTATGAAAGGAGAGGAAAAGACAGGGCAGCAACGAATATGTTTACATGTTGAGAAAATATGAATCGTTCCCTTAAGCTTACGTTTTGAGAACGCATTAGATAGGAAGGAGCAACGCCATGATTGAATGTCCTTGGTGCGGCAGCAGCGTTATACTCGAGCATAATTGTTGTCCTGAATGTAAACAAGAGGTTCTTGATGAGCATTTAGTTCCCTTTGTTGATGAGCAAGAGAATGGGCTTGAAGAATCAGATCTCGAACTGGATGAGAATGATATAAACAATAGCATTGCGAATTCATTCAAATGCACAAAATGTAATCATAATGAGTGCGATATTAATGAATTGGCTATGACAGGTGCGGGATTAAGCAAGCTTCTAAACATTCAATATCAACATTATTTATTTGTTTCTTGCATGCACTGCGGATTTGTTGAAATATATGACCCTACGATCTTAAGACGACGCAATTATGCTATTTCGAATTCAGCTTCAAGGGGAACTTAACAAAAAATTTAGCTTGAAGGAAAGTTATGATTCATTCATGCTTAAAAGGTTAACARGAGGATTTTTTTGTGAAATACGAAGTTATTTTATTTGATGCGGACGATACCTTATTTGATTATTCTTTAGCAGAGGCGCACGCCCTTAAAAGTGTTTTCTTGGAGTTTCAAATTGACCTTCTACAATCACATATTGAACTCTATCGCTCAGTTAATCAGCAGTTGTGGAATGATTTTGAAAAGGGTGAGATTACTCTTGATTTTTTGCGGCATGAGCGATTTAGAAAACTGTTTGCAGAAGTTAAAGTCGAGCTTGATGCTGTACATTTTAGCGAGCGCTACGTTCATTACTTGGGAGAGGGCTCTTTCTTAATCGAGGGCTCGGATGTTCTTATTCAGCAGGTTCTTCATAATGGGCATCGCATTGCAATCATCACAAATGGGATTAAACAGACACAGCATAGTCGAATTGGCAGGTCTGCTTTAGCTCATTCGTTCGAGCATATTATCGTTTCTGAGGACACTGGTTTTTCGAAGCCGCAAACGGGAATTTTTGATTTTGCATTCGAGAAGCTGAATCTGATCAATAAGTCTAATGTGCTTATGGTCGGTGATTCATTAACATCTGATATCCAGGGCGGCCTCAATTATGGCATCGATACATGCTGGTACAATCCGAAGCGAAAGCCAAATCGTACAAGCATTAATCCAACGTATGAAATTCATCATTTAAACGAGCTGCTGCAACTACTATAAAAAAGCTGTTATTGTATAAAATTGGATCAATCATTCATTCGTAATGTTTCCCTGCATCGGGAAACTTTCCTTCTGGCGGCATCCAAGAGCTTTGGAAAATGTTTTTTTCATTAACTACTGAATAGGTATAAGTCCAACCCTTTTCGTTTATAAAATTAACGTTTAAGTGATAAGGGTTATATTGTCTTCCTACTTGTCGACTAATTTCCCATTCTTGATTAGGGTACCGTTCCTCCAAATATAGATTTAGCTGTTTTGTTTTATTTGAAACTTGATAATCAATCCAGTAGGGACGAATAACAAAAAGTAATAGCAAAAGTACAGTTAATGAACAAGACATATATAAACTCAGTTTTCTAACCTTCTTGGGTAAAAGTAATGCAATAACAAACATAATCATGACAAACCCAATCGAAGCTGCAATTTCAAATATGGTTATTGGATGCAAAGAAATCCCCACCTCAAATTTTCATTTGTACGATGTTAGTTCTCCCGCCATAGCCTAGAAACAAGAACGATGCAGGCCAAAGCCAGCATCGTTTTTTGTTTCTAATTAAGTTCCCAATCCTGCAGCAGCATTATGGCTGCCCCTGCGGTAACGGCATCTTCAGTCAGCTGTCCTTGCGAAAATTTCGGTTCATACTGCGGTGAGTAATAAATGTTGCTCCGGGCAACTTGAATGACCGTTTCATAAATCGTTTTATCGACATTGACGAGCGGGCCGCCTAAAATGACRGCCTCGGGATGCAAAATATTAATGAGATTGGCGATACCAATGCCGAGATAGGTAGCTGTTTGTAGAAATTGCTCCGTAATGAATGCATCTTTTTGCAAATACGCTTTCCGCAAAGCGTCAAATTGAACTTCCTCTGGCGGAATACCCATTAACGTGCTTGATCGGCCAAGCTTCAGTTGAGAGCGTATTTTCTTTTCCAACGCGGGAATGGAAACAAGTGCTTCAAGCGCGCCATAATTTCCTTCGTCGCCTAGCCTTGGACCATCGGTCTGAATGATCATTTGACCGAACGAGCCTTCCATATCTACTGCGCCTCTAACGATTTGTCCGCCTGACATCATCGAGGTTCGCAGACCAACTCCCGCATGAACATAAAGCATGTGTTCAACCTCTTCATTGCGCAGTGCCCAATGCTCGCCGATAATAGCTGTGTTCGCTCCATTATCGAGCAGGGCAGGCATGCCAAGCCGCTGTTCCAACCAGTCACAGATGGGAACATCAATCCAGCCTCGTGCAGGAAAATAACGGGGTTTTAGCATGACGCCATCTTCACGGCTCAAAGGGCCAACGGCGCCTATCCCAATCCCAATCACTTTGTTGCGATCAATGTGAAAGTCACTCATCATACGCTCAGCAATTTGAGTGATTTTGCCCACAAGCGTTTCTGGCGTCATTCTTTCATCCATCTTCCATCGTTCAAACGCGAGCGGTTTTAAATTCAAATCATATAAACCGATAGAGGAGGAGAAGCGGGATATTTCTAGCCCAAACACAGCACGATGATCTGGATTGACGCGATACAATATAGGCTTTCGCCCGCCTGTAGAACGTCCCAGCTCTGAAGCAAGAATTAGACCATCCGTTAGCAGTTCCTCCAGCAATCGCGACAAGCTGGTGGATGTTATCGTTAGTCGCGCCATTAAAGCAGCTTTGGAAACGAGTCCATCGCGAATGATGAGATCAAAAACTTGTTTTTTTATTGTAGGTACTTTTACATTCATATTTGAATCTCCATTTGTCCAAGTAATTATATCGGATATTAATCAATCTCTATTATATGCTCTAGGAATTTGCATGACTAGATAAAGTCCTAAAATATTTTATAAGCCATTTTAATCTTATGTACCTTTCGTTTTGATCAGATGGTTATTCTCAACCAAGCCCCAGTATATTTGTCAGTTTTCGACAAAATAATCGGTTGTCATAGATGGGAATAAGTTCTATAATCTTGTTACAAAGCAGATTATCGATAATCGATAATCGGAAACGGAGAAGTGAATGTTATGTTTGAGAACATGTCAATTCCTTCGGTTAGCTCCATTAGCGATCAGGTTTACACAGCATTAAAGAAGGAAATTCTAGCAGGTGAGCTGCAGCCGGGAGCTAGGTTGCTAGTTCTTGAAATTGCAAAAAAATTCAACATCAGCCAAGCACCGGTTCGTGAAGCGCTGGAACGACTGAAATCAGCAGGGTTTAGTACGAGCATCCCCAACAAAGGCTCAATTGTTTCTCACATAACCGACAAGGAAATAAAAGATATTTTCGAGCTGAGAGAGATCATAGAAGGTTTTGCGGTACGGCAATCTATGAAGCAGCTAAACGAAAATGATTTTAACTATTTAGAAGATCTGATTCGTCAAATGGATCTTGCTCATGAGCAAAACGATATTTTGAACATATTAGAGCTTGATATGGAGTTCCATGGCTTTTTTTATAGACGCTGCGATAACCATATGATTCTCGATCTTTGGAATCGGATGCGAATCAAAGTAATGCGGTTTATGGCTATTTCCAATCGTCATTACTCMACAGAAGAGCTGGCGGATTGGCATCTTCGACTCGTAGACGTTCTGCGCACTGGCGACGCTGCACTAGCAGAAGAAGCTTTTACTTTGCATATGCACTCTTACAAAATGATTCATCTCAATTAAAGTCATTCATTTCACAAGTCGACCTTACAAGAGGGGGAAATGGAGAATGTTAAGCGAGGGGTTATTATTTAAAGAAGATGTCATTCTTACGTGGATGAGGGAGCGTTTCTTGCGAAACCTGGTGTCTAATGCCCGTGCAATGAAGTCGGATTTAAAAGAAAGCTTATCCAGGCTTCAGCTTAATCCCTATTACACTTTTCCAGTTATGGCTTTGGTAGAACCGACGATCCCATTTGAAGATGAGCATGAGAAAATTATTTATTTGGAACAAATTCGGGATTACATGCAAAAAAAAATGACCGAAGGCAGCGTCGTATTTGTGGATGAGGAGGGCAGAATTGGCATGCTCTTCTCATGGGTATCGAAAGAATCTATCGAGAAGATGCAGACTATGCTTAAAGAGCATTTTCTTCATTCCTTCAATGTCGGCGTGGGCAAACCATGCAGTCAATTATATGATATTGTCCATTCCTATCGGCAGGCTGCGCGAGCGCTGCAGTATAAATTTTATAGTGGAACGGGCAAGATTAATTATTTCAGCGAGCTGGGACGCTTGGAATCGCTGCAGCAATACCCATCAGATAAGGAGAAGCAGCTTTTTGACGTTTACAAAGCCGCAGAGACAACCGCAGAGATTGAAGAAAGTGTTCACCTTTTTTACGCTGAGCTGCTTCATGATGGACCGATTGATACACAGAGCGTATATGATGTGACCGTTAGGCTTCTCGTCGGAATAGAAAAACGTGTATTATCAGAGACAGAGCATGTAAGCATGTATGAGCGGTTTGACGTGATGTCGATCGTGAAGCTTGCGACTTTAGATGAAATTAAACAGTATGTCATTCATTTTTTTATTGGTCTGAAAGAAGTGTTCTCGTACAACCAGAAGGAGAGTCACCGCAGCATTATCAAAAAAACGATTCATCATATGGAGCAGGAATGCCAATATGTATCCTTGCAAAGTGTGGCACAGAAAGTGTATATGACGCCAACCTACTTAAGCCTGCTATTCAAAATGAATACAGGAAAAACGTTCATCGAGCATTTGACGGACATTCGAATGGATAAAGCGAAGGATATGCTAAAGAGTACCCATTACAAAAATTATGAAGTAGCAGAGAAGGTCGGCTACCAAGACCCGCGGTATTTCAGTCAAATCTTCAAGAAAAAGGTCGGGCTCTCGCCTAGTGAATATCGGGAAACGATTGGTAAATAAAAGCATCTCATCGAAAAAGGACTCTAGCGGCGGCGTGATCCAGCTAGAGTCCTTTTTCTCATATTTAAACCACAATTGCTAGTTTCGAATGTATTGCCTAGAGCCGAACATCGCTTTGCGGTCCGTTTCGATCCCTCATTTGTGCTTCCTCAAGCTCAGCATCCCAGTTTAGATGACGATATTCGGCGGCTGCGGCATCATTTTCGAACCAGTTCAAAAAATCTTTCCAAAGCGCAACGTCCCATCCGGCATCAATTTGTGCTGTCGAATATACGCTGTCACGCAGTCTAACGAAACCAAACACATCACGTACTTGGGATTTTTCCGCTTGTACGACCGTCAGCTCAGCTAAATGTGGCGGAATAAAAATAACGCCAGAAGGAGTGCCGAGTACTACATCGCCAGGCATACAAATAGCCTTGCCAATTCGTGTTGGAACGTTCATGCCTACCATTGTAACGTCTGCAATCGCAGTAGGATCGCTGCCTCGATAATACACATTGATATTATCGATTTCTACGATTTGCTGATTATCGCGAATACCGCCCCAAATGACAGCACCGCCGCGCTTCGTGCGTGTGGAAATAGCTGTAGATAAATTCCCGCCTACGTAAGTGCCGAGATGCACTTTATCAAACATATCCACTACTGCGACGTCATCTTCTACAAGCGAATCAATRACCCATTGATTGAAAAAGCCTTTTCGATTCTCTTGCTCATGTCCATAGTTAAGCAGCGTTTCATGCAGATCAGGTCGTTTAGGCACCATTACAGCTGTAACAGCACGTCCAACCATTATTTTATTCGGATGGACAATTTTGAAATCACCTTCGAACTGAAAGGCATAACCTCTGTTCCAGAGAGGGCCCCAGGCCTCCTCCAAAGTGATTTTGCGCATGCGCCTTAGAACATCTTCGGATACTTTAGGACGTCCATTCGGAAAGCGTTCACCCTCCCAAAGCGGCGTAAGCTGGATCATATCTTCCGGATTGTCAAATTTCATCTGAGCACCTCTTTCGCAATAGTGTGTTTGAAGGCTGCTGTTATTTGCTTTCTAAGTCTATTGTTAGGGACATTCCCATATTTGTCGATGCGACTTTCTTAAGGTATTTATGGGGTAATCTATGAATTTTTCACACTATATAAAATCAAACGATTTCATAATTTCTTCACCTTCATTCATGTAACCGCTTTCGTATAAAGTAAAGGAACATTATCTAGGAAAGGGGACGAGATGATTAGAGTGAATACAGAGACTGTTATACCTAAACGAAAGCAGGCAAAAACGAAGCGCAAACAGCAAGGAGCTGCTCATTTAGCCGGATACATTTTTATATCCCCTTGGCTAATCGGTTTTTTGCTGTTGACGCTTTGGCCCATTGCACAATCGTTTTATTTGTCTTTTACCGAATATTCTTTGCTGGAGGACCCGATATGGACCGGCACGGACAACTACACCAAAATATTTACTGGTGATTCCACTTTCACGAAATCGCTAAGCGTGACGTTTATGTTTGTATTATTCTCCGTTCCATTAAAGCTGTTTTTCTCCCTTATGGTCGCATTGGCACTCAATAAAAACATTCGAGGCATGAATATTTATCGGACGGCAATTTATTTTCCATCCTTAATCGGAGGAAGCATTGCGGTAGCAGCGCTTTGGCGCAATATGTTCGGGATAGACGGTTATATCAATCAGGTGCTCGCTTGGTTTGGGATTGAGGGGGTAGGCTGGATATCCAATCCGGACACCTCGCTTGGCACATTGATTTTACTCAATACGTGGCAATTCGGATCAACCATGGTTATTTTTCTAGCTGGTCTTAAGCAAGTGCCGCAAGAGCTTTATGAATCAGCATCTGTAGACGGTGCCGGCAAGGTAAGGAAGTTTATAAGCATTACGCTGCCGATGCTCTCGCCGGTTATGTTCTTTAATCTCGTGCTGGGCATTATCGGATCGTTTCAAACGTTTACCTCAGCGTTCATTATCACAAAGGGCGGTCCTATTAATTCGACCTATATGTACGCCATGTTCCTGTACGAGAAAGCGTTCAAGCATTATCAGATGGGCTATGCGTCTGCACTTGCTTGGATATTGCTCACAATTGTTGCGCTTCTCACGCTTATTAACTTCGCAGCCTCGAAATATTGGGTGTTCTACGAATCAGATGGGGGGAAAACCAAATGAATTCGCTGCGTTCGAAGCTGACGAGCCATTTGTACCTATCCCTGTTTTCTATTCTGATGCTGTATCCCGTCATCTGGTGGGCAGGCGCCTCTTTAAAAAAGACAGAGGAGCTCAGCTTGCCGACGATCTGGCCGAAGACACCCATGTGGAGCAATTACTGGGATGGCTGGCACTTCTCATCGGAATATACGTTTGCACATTTTTTTGGCAACACACTGCTTATGGAGCTGGGCAATGTCATTGGCGGCGTTGCCACTGCTGCAATTGTAGCTTATGGCTTCGGAAGGCTAAACTTCAAGCTGCGGGGCTTCTGGTTTTCCATTTTACTGCTGACCATGATGCTTCCAGGGCAGGTAACTGTTGTCCCGCAGTACATTTTGTTCAATAAGCTAGGATTTGTGGACAGCTACGTACCGCTCGTGCTCCCGCATTTTTTCGGAGGCGGCGCATTTTTCATTTTCTTGCTCGTGCAATTTATTCGCGGAATCCCGAAAGATTTGGATGAGGCCGCAACGATTGACGGAGCAAGCGTTTACGGAATCTTTTGGAGAGTGATCCTGCCACTGTTGAAGCCCGCACTTGTTACCGTAGCTATCTTCACGTTTATTTGGAGCTGGGACGACTTTTTTGCACAAGTGCTTTATTTAAGCTCCGTTGACAAATTTACTGTTGGACTGGCACTGCGCATGTTCATCGATCAATTCGACATTCAGTGGGGGCAACTGCTAGCCATGTCCTTGCTGTCGATCTTTCCTTCGGTAATCATCTTTTTCTTTGCACAGAAGCATTTTGTCGAAGGAATAGCTACTACAGGATTAAAAGGGTAAGGCATTTCATTTCACAAAGGAAAAGGGGATGTAAGACGATGAACAAAAACGGGTCAAGAAGCTTGGGGCTGTTGATGCTGGCATTACTGCTCGTATTGACCGCTTGCAGCGGAGGCGGAAGCAGCAATGGAGGGAAGCAAACGAATGAAGGAACGAAGAGCACAGCAAAGCCGGACGATGCAGGCGGCAAAGAAGCTGGCGCCAAAACAACACTCAGCATTATGTGGTGGGGGCCGGATGCCCGGCACGAGGCAACAAAAAAAGCGCTAGACATTTACTCCCAGCAAAACACGAACGTATCTTTTAAGCCGGAGTTTATGGCATGGGATGCATTCTGGCAAAAGCTTCCGACACTTGCTGCCTCGAAGTCCATAACAGATGTGCTGCAAATGGATGCTGCCTACATTCAAGAATATGTATCGCGCGGTCAGCTAGAGGATCTCTCTGACATTGACCTAAGCGGCATTGTTGATCCATCCGTTATTTCTAATTTGCAAATAGATGGAAAATTGTACGGTATTCCACTCAGTCAGAATGCGCAAGGCTTAGCATTCAACAAAGCGGAGCTGGAGCAATACGGGATCACGCTTCCGCATAAGGATTGGACTTATGATGAATTTTTCCAGTGGGCAAGAGACGCACGGGCGAAGCTTCCTGATGGGAAATATCCGATAGGTGATACAACCACTTGGGATAGCTTCAACTATTACCAGACGTCGATGGGCAAACCGCCCGTTATGTCCGATGGCGGGAAAACATTTACGCTTGATAAGGATTTGTTTATGACCTTCTACCAAACGTATGAAGAGTTCCGCAAAACGAAAATCGTACCTCCTGCAGAAAAAGCTGCTTCATTTCTGGAAAATGACCCGCAAGCTGATCCAATGGCATCCGGCGTCGTAATGACAAGAGGTGCAACAACCGGCTCTGTCAGCGCTTTAGAGCAGCTTATGCCAGGAAAGGTAGGCGTAGTGAATCTTCCTGTTGGTCCTGCGGGCGGCGGCTGGGCGCAATCAACCATCTTCTTAAGTGTAAGCGCGAATTCCAAAAATAAAGATGAAGCGAAGAAATTTCTGAGATGGTTCGTTACCGATAAGGACGCAGGCAATGCGCTTGGTCTCACACGCGGCATTCCGATCAATCCTGACATTTATAAAGAGCTTGAGCCAACTCTTGAGGCTAAAGATAAGCTCGGCAAAGAAATATATGACCTTTCACTAGACAAGGCATTGCCGTTCTATCCGCCGGCAGCAGGCTTCTCCGAATGGGTTGATACGTATAAAAAGGAGATGGAGGCTGTAACCTTCGGCCAGCAATCGATTGAAGATGCCTACAAGAAAATAGACAAAATGGGCAAGGAATTGGCAGCAAAAGTGGCTGGTTAATAAACTATGGAGGTGGTATCTGGATGCAGCTAGCAGAGTTTTTCTCATCGCAACCCGCAAGATTATGGCTTTTGGCAAAGCAGCTTGGCATTGAATATGCAGTTGGAGGGCTTCCATGGGAAGAAAAGCACGAGAAACCATGGGATCTGATGCCGCTTATTCGCATGAAACAGAGGTATGCTGATGCTGGTCTTACGCTTAACGTGATCGAATCTATGCCTCCGAGCAATGAGATTAAGCTTGGAACGGCAGGAAGAGACGCCGAGATCGAAGTGTTCCAGCAATTTATTACGAATATGGGTGCAGCCGGTATTCCTGTCCTTTGCTACAATTTTATGGCTCAGTTCAATTGGTTTCGAACATCGACCACCACACGGACGCGGGGCGGAGCACTAGTGTCCAGCTACGATCACAGCCTCATGGAGGATGCGCCGCTCACCGAGGCTGGCCTTATTAGTGAAGATCAGCTTTGGGAAAATCTTCAATATTTCATGGAGCGAATCGTCCCTGTGGCAGAGAAAGCAAAAGTGAAGCTAGCGCTACATCCCGATGATCCTCCGATTACACCAATCAGAGGTGTATCGCGTATTTTGACAAGTGCAGCTGCCCTGCAGCAAGCAATTGATTTAGTTCCAAGCGCCTATAACGGCATTACCTTATGCCAAGGAACACTCGCAACGGCTGGAGAACATATTCCGAGCGTCATCCGCCATTTTGCAAAGCAGGATAAAATGTTTTTCGTCCATTTCCGTGATGTGAAAGGAACGCCGGAAAAGTTTGAGGAAACGTTCCACGATGATGGGCAAACCGATATGCTCGAGGCGATGCATACGTACTATGAAGTAGGCTTTAACGGGCCAGCAAGGCCAGATCATGTGCCGACGATGGAAGGCGAGGATAATGCGAATCCCGGATATGAGCTGTTGGGACGCTTATACGGTATCGGTTATATCCGAGGTTTAATGGAAGCAGCTGCTGCTGCGCGATTAACAAATGAAGCTAAGACGAGTGTTAACATTTCGGGATAACCTCCATACCTTCATAAAGCAAGCACCTTCAACTCCACATATCGTGTGGAACTGGAGGTGCTTTTTATAATGCTCATATTTGCTCAAAGCGCTATCGTTACTTCAAAACATGAAAAAACGGAACGCTATTAAGCGTCCCGTTTTGATCCCCACAGTATTAACGAATTAGCTCCAAAGCCGATCATTGGAATGGTAATGATTCCAGTTGTCCGTATGCTCCCACAGCCCTGGGATTTTTGGATGCAGATGCTTTGCTAGTACCTCATCGTTCAAGTCGTCAATGCCCAGACCAGGCGCATCTGTCAAATGAATGAAGCCATTCTGAACAAGCTTGTTCGGAAGCTTGCTGCTAATGATAATATCATCCCACCATGACACTTCACAGGAATGATACTCTAGTGCCATAAAGTTCTCTGTCGCTGCTGCTACATGAGCTGCTGCGAGACAGGCGATAGGGCTCTCAGCCATATGGATCGCCATGGCCACACCGTATTCCTGTGCCATATCACCAATTTTTTTCGTTTCCAAAATGCCGCCAGTCGTCAGAACGTCTGGATGTATGACCGACACTCCGCCAGCTTGGAGCAGCGGTTTGAAATTTTCTTTCAAATAAATATCCTCACCTGTACATATTGGCGTTGCAACAGCTCGGGCGAGCTTCGCATACTGCTCGGTATACTGCCATGGAAGCATATCCTCCATCCAAGCCAAATTGAATTTATCGACGCGGCGGCCAAGCTTAATACAATCTTCAAGACCAATATGTCCAAAGTGATCAACAGCAAGCGGAACCTCATAACCAATTACAGCGCGTACATCCGCCACATATTGCTCCAGCATATCAAGCCCTTTATCCGTTACATGAATCGCCGTGAAAGGATGGGGGATGTTGTGAATATCATAATGTTGATTCCGGATATCACGAATTTCTTCTTCGGTTAAGGTGTCATGGTTTGCACTGTAACGGTTTTTGGAAGCATTTCGCATCTCATCAATGAAGCCTATCGGAGCACTTAAAGTACCTGGCTCATTAATAATTTGACCGATGCCTAGATCCATCTTTAGGAAAGTGAAACCTTCCTCCATACGCTTCTGAAGCGCGAGCCCCATGGCGGTGCCTGTATCCTTGCCGACGACCTCGGTATCGCAGTACATTCGAATTTTGTCACGAAACTTGCCGCCGAGCATTTGATAGATCGGTACGCCATATGCTTTGCCGGCCAAATCCCATAAAGCGATTTCGAGCCCGCTCACACCACCGCCTTGACGAGCATGACCGCCAAACTGCTTAATGCGGCGAAACAGCTTATCAATATTGCATGGATTTTCGCCTAACAACCGACCTTTCAGCATTTGCGCATAAACTTTATCAGCACCGTCACGCACTTCACCAAATCCGATTAAGCCTTGATTCGTATACACTTTAATCAAGCTGCTATGAAACGGCCCGCCTACAATATCGGTGAAGCGAATATCCGTAATCCGCAGTGCGGAAGGACTTGCATGCTTGCTCACATGGGCTAACGTTTCTTCATAAGAAGGATTGTTGGACACGAAAGGTCACTCCTTGTTTATAAGTTAGGTATTGAATAGGGTTGAACTCATTCATCGAGCTAGGCTAGAGCAGCATGCTGCCGCCATCAAGTCGAATGGCTGAACCGGTCATGAATTCGCTTTCATTGGATGCGATGAAGCATACGAGCTGAGCTACGTCGAGTGGACGGCCAACACGGCCAAGCGGGAATTTATCATGTATAGAGCGGGTCATTTTTTTATGCTTTGCGACGTCCTCGGCGGACATGATTGGCTTCGATTCTCGGGCACTTTGCTTGCCGACATCAACGGCTCCTGGCTCAATCGTATTAACGGTAATCCCATACTTTGCAAGCTCAATTGCGCTTTCTCTGCCTAACATGCGAATACCGCCCTTGGTCATGGAATATACGGCATCGAAATCGGTGGGGCGCTTGCTATGAACAGAAGACATATTAATGATGCGTCCAGACTGCTTTTCCTTCATATAGGGAACGACGGCTTGTATGCATTGCCAGTAGCCTTTTAAATTAATGTTCATCATGCGATCGAAAGAGGCTTCATCATGCTCAAAAAATCCATAATTCAGCTGCAATGCCGCATTATTAACCAAAATGTCAATGCCGCCATAATGCTCTGCAGTGGTGGAGACCATCCGTTCGATTTCATCTTTTTGCGAAATATTCGCTTGCACGATCATCGAGCTTCCACCGAAATCATCAATCATCTGTTTGGTATGAAGCGCACCGGCATCGCTCTGATTATAATGAATGGCAACCATAACCCCTCGTCGTGCAAGCTCGATTGCAACGCCTTTGCCAATTCCTGTTCCTGCGCCGGTAACTAAAGCGATTTTGCCAACGATACTCATTATTCACCTCCATACCGGCGATTACGGTTTTTTCATTTTGAAATTCATATAATGAAGCAAAAAACCGCCATCCAGCCTTATATCTGCACCATTAATGAGTCTCGCCTCATCGGAAGAGAGAAAATTCACAAGCTCGGCGATATCTTCATTGCTGCACAAAACAGCATTAGGCACCTTATATTCGTAATCGTTGTACAAGGTGGATAGATGACTGTGAAACAACTCATCGTCGCCAGCAACAGAACCCACTTCAATGGTATTGACACTGATCCCATATCGCCCTAACACAAGAGCTGCTTCTTTGGACAGCATTTTAACTGCACCTTTTGCAATACTGTAGGTAAACGCTGAACCAGTCGGCTTCTCGGCATGAATGGAAGAGACATAAATGATTTTCCCCGCTTGCTTCATCATCATCTGTTTGCCCACAGCCTGCGTACAAATAAATGCCGATTTGGCGTTTACTGCGATGCTTTGCTGAAAAAGCGCTTCATCTCCATCTTCAATTGTGCTTGGAGAAATCTCATTATTGTTGTGAACGAGAATATCAACCGTACCAAGCTGCTGCTCCGTGAATAGAAGCATATCCGTGACTTCAGCAGTTTTACAAAGGTCAATGGTGACTACGACCGCCTGCAAGCCTGCGTCCTGTACTAGCTTTAATTCTGACCCAATCGCAGAGCCTCCTGAATGACTATTCAAAATAAAATGCGCTCCGCTTTCCTTTAAACGTCGAATGATCGCTTTCCCGCTGTCACTGTCTGAATCCGTAATAAATACAACCTTATTTGGCAATCGCATAGATCCCCTCCAAGGAACAGACATAAAATGATGTATATAGCCTTATTTTAGTTACTTTGGTTCAAGCATAGCGATGCTGTAAATTTATGATTTTGTTTGATTTCTTGCATAATCCGCCAATACTGCAACAACCCTATGACTGCATTCGTTATTAAGGGAGAATAGGAATCCAAATGGAAGGGAAAGCCATGCGCAAAATAAAAAAATTCATTTTCATCACGCTTCTAATGATTATTTTTGTTCCGTTTATTTTGAGCTACTCGAACTATCGCATGACTAGAGTCAATAACGATTATGAAGCCTTATTCACCGAGCAGCTTAAGGCAGCTGTACATAAGGGAACCACATTTGATATGAAGGAAGTCGCGCCATTTGATTGGGATAAAATGTTTGTTTTTGAAGCTTATCGCTCAAGAGAAGAGATGGAGAGAACAGTCGGACGAGAATGGACCAATGAAGCCTCCTACGCCGGATATTGGATAGATAGAAAGATAAGCGGACAATATCCTTTGCTGGATGAGTCGGTACATAAACTGGTTTTTGTGAAAAAGGATAAAGTGGTGTTTGATACTACTCTAGACCGAGCAATAGCTGACTTCTCGGTTAGCAGCAGCATGATTGATCGCGATCATTCCCGATATACCATTATGAAAACAGATCAATCATTTGCTACGGTTTATAATGTTTTAGAAGAGTAGGTAGATTGATAGACTTGGGAGCTTCCGAAAAAAAATGACAGTCTAGAACGATTTCTCCTGTTCTGGACTGTCATTTGTTTAAATCATTGATGAACAAACTAGGAAGCAGAGGGAAGCTTTGTCTTCGTTGGCTTGGCATAACCCTCTTTATACGTTTCGTCGATAATTTGGCGAATCCGATCTACTTCGATCCCTGAAGACTTCATCGCTGCGGTTGTTACAGCAATTTCAATGCATACGCCGCAGCGAGTGCCATGATCGTCCCAGACTACAGAGCCGTCTTCCTTTATTTCGGCGATAAAGCAATTGAGATTGCTTTGGTGTCCCGCGCTTTCGCCACACCCGCAGTAACAAGGGATATAGGGCAATACATCCGTAACCGTTGCAGCGGTTTGATAGGCGATACGCAGGTTATCAGAGGCGCCATCTAGAAAAGCTGGTAAAATATCAAGCGATGCTGTCGTCTCTTGCAAATCGCCAGATGCTGTTTGATGATCACCATGATTGCCGCCATTTGCTTCATGTACGTTCGTTGCTGATCCAGCTGAATTTGTTTGGCTGCTGCATGCGCTGAGCAGCATCGAAGAGAGCAGAACCGAATAGAGTGTGGTTTGGGCTAATCGTTTCAAGTATAGCAGCTCCTTGTTTCTATTAATTGGTTTTATTATAGCATTTTCAAATATTAAAAGAGTAACGTATATGGTACTATTAATTGACGATTTAGATCGTTTAAGCCGTAAGCTCTCCCGTTTAATCGTAACAAATGCCAAGATACAAAAAAGGAGCGATTGTCGATGAAGGTATTGTTTATTGGTGGAACCGGATTAATAAGTGAAGCTGTTTCTAAGCTCGCGTTAGAACGCGGAATTGAACTCTATCTTTTTAACAGAGGGAAGCGAGACGAGTTTGTGCCAGAAGGGGCAAAGGTCATCAAGGGTGATATACGCGACCCCGAGCAGGCTGCTGCTGCACTTGAAGGCTATCAGTTTGATGTGGTAGTCGATTGGATTGCCTTCACGCCGGAGCATGTCAGCACGGACATTGCGTTGTTCCGTGGACGAACGAATCAATACATATTTATAAGCTCAGCCTCTGCTTATCAGAAGCCGCCTAAGCACTATATCATCACAGAGGATGCAACACCGCTCGAAAATCAGTATTGGCAATACTCGCGTGACAAGATTGCATGTGAACAGCTGCTGCTCGATGAGCAGGCGTCATCAGGTTTTCCAGTTACTATCGTAAGACCGTCATTTACCTATGGCGATACGATGATACCCGCTGCCTTAAACAGCTGGCAGCATCCATGGTCTCTGATCGCAAGAATGCGTGCGGGGCAGCCAGTTATCGTGCATGGTGATGGGTCTTCTTTGTGGACGATGACACATAATTCCGATTTTGCCAAAGGTTTTGTCGGCTTGCTTGGACGTGCTGAGGCGATCGGAGAGGCGTATCATATAACTTCAGACGAAGTCCTTACGTGGAATCAAATCTATGAAGCGATTGGTTCAGCAGCTGGCGTAGAGCCGAAGCTTGTCCATATTTCTTCCGAGTTTCTTATTTCGCATGACCCTGATCTTGAGGGCGGCTTGCTCGGCGATAAATCTGTCACGAGCGTATTTGATAACCGCAAAATCAAAAGCTTAGTTCCCGATTTTTCAGCGGATCTTTCCTTTGAGGAAGGGATTAAACGGACGGTTGCATGGTTTGAGGCTCACCCTGAGCGATGCACCGAAGATGATGAGTGGAACGAGCAGATGGATACGATTATCGCTGCTCATGCAACCGGATTTAAAAAATAAAGCGCAAGCAAATGACGAAAATATAGATTTTAAGCCGTACATTTAGAGCAATAAAAAAATTTTTTTAGCGATTTTTATAGATAAAAAAAAGTGCTTATCCTCTAGGGATGAAGCGCTTTTTTTGTGTTTTAAACCTCGATCCCTAAATGCTAAAAAATTTCTCATAATTTACAAGAAGCATAAAAACTCGTCTTTTGAAGGAATGAGCGACATATAATCTTCACAGACCGTCCACTGTTTCTTGATGCCTGCTTATTCTCGCCATCTAACTTATATCGTAACAGGTATACTTCATTAACTTAAGGGAGAGGTATAATCATGCGAAAAAAGTTGAACCAGCATTTATTAGTTTACTTGCTCATTTTATCGTTAGTCATTACTTTAGGCATGTACGTCCAACCTTTAAATAACGAACCGGATTCACAAGCTTTAGAAACGTCTGCAGCAGATCCATTTTCCTTAACTACCCTATCACCGCTTGTTGTTGACAGCTTAGAGAACAATAAAAAAGTCATCGCTTCACCCACTCCAGCACCTATACCTGTAATATTCAACGAGATTAGCGCAGCTACAGTTAACGCATCTGATCAACCTCCAACCATCCCGCTTGAAACGACTCTTGAAGTTGAACAACCGCCAGCCATCGCTGAAAAACTAATGAATACATATGAGGTTACCGCGTATTACCTTAACATTCGAACAAAACCGAGCGCCACTTCGGATATTATAAAGGTTGTAGAAAAGGGAGCAAAGCTTGAAATTACAGAAGAAACAGACAATGGTTGGCTTAAGCTGCAAAATGGTGGATACGTACATGGCGGATATGCAAAAAAGGTGAAAAGTGAAGTTTCCGTATTATCCCTTGCTGCTGATGTTAATCGTCAGCCTGCCACTGCACTTAAGGCAAAAAGCGAGGAGCAACGTATAGATAAAATAGAAATTTTAGAAGAAGCAGTAGAGGAAGAACTTATGAAGCCAACATCAGCTGTAGAGTCTGATTCTGGCCTTACCATCGAGCATATTGAGAAAATATTCGAAGGAACAGCACTATCCGGGCATGATTTGGAACAAGCTATCCTTGAAGTGGAGGATGAATACGGCATAAATGCTTATTTTACAATAGCCGTGATGAAGCTGGAGAGTGGAAATGGCAAAAGCAGGCTGGCCAAGAGTAAAAACAACTTATTTGGCCTCAATGCGATAGATGGCGATAAATACAATAAAGCGTTCAGCTTTGAAACGAAAGGGGACAGCGTCCGAAAGTTTGGACAGCTCTTATCCAAAAATTATGTAGGGAAGGGACTAACGACCATTGAGAAGGTTGCCCGAAAATATTGTCCCGCCAACTCCAAATGGTCAAGTTTAGTGAAGAATATAATGAAAAGTGACTACAGGAAGCTCTGACTTGGCAATTTCCCACCAAGTATGTTATTTTAGGCTCCTAAGCATTTGACGACTTAGATAATAGGAGGCTGCAAATAAATGGTGGATAACGTGCAGAAAATGCCATTCGGCTATGAGCCGCCTGTAGATGAGCTTAAAGGAACGATTGTATACTATGATACATTTGAGCATACAACGGAACGAGAGCTTGATCTAGCCGCAGATTGGGTGCAGGCGCGTTCCTTTCGCAAGCTTGTTCTCTATCCACTGCATGAGCTGAGCATCAAGAGGATGTCAAAAGAGAACGTCAGCCCATTTTATAAGCGGGAAGATCGACTGCATGAATGGAAGCGGGACCGAGCTGAGACGAACATCGTTGTTGAACGTTTTGAAATTAAACGCAAGAAGTATACGCCAATCGATTTTGCTCTAAGACATTTGGCCGAAACCTATCCGAAACCACTATTTGTACTCATGACGGCTGAAATGGCGAATATGTTCGCTTCGTTCTCATCATTCGAGGAATGGATCGTGAAAATCAGGCTTTTGTTGACGGAAGAGCCTGCACAGCTGCATCCACGGCTTTTAAAATATCAGCATCGCTGGGAAGCCATTGTCACCAAATAAACCTTGGAATACATAAGAAAAGAGCTGTCCGTGAGTAACACTCATGGGCAGCTCTTTTTTCTGTTGCAAAACGATTATTCGTCTAGCCGGTTGATGGGCTATTCGGAACATGGCCTTTTTGATTGATATTCTCTGCTCTGGCCGAAGCTGAATTATTTTCCGCTTCCTTGGAGCTGTCTTCAAACGCTTGATTTTTGCTTGGAATTGATTTGTTTTTGTTGTGAGCCATCCACAATAACCTCCACTAGCGTGATTGCCTAAAACTCCGAGGCTAGCTTAGGTTAACCATGTTCCAGCAAAATAACCAAAATCTATAGCTGCTTGCTCATTATTTTACGCTAACAACATGCTCTTCGCACGCTGTAGAGCAAAAACCATGCTTCGTTTCTTCACATTCCTTACATACGATATGCTGCAAATGACAGGAGTCATCCGCACAATTGATATAGGTATCAGCAGGCTGCTRGCAGTGGTGGCATTTGCCTACAACAACTGCTTCGTCTGTTTGATTAATGACAACGGATGTTCTCTCATCGAATACATAACATTTGCCATCAAACAGTTTGCCTTGTACTTCCTCGTCCTTGCCGTAGGTTACAATACCGCCCTCAAGCTGGTAGACGTCGTTAAAGCCTTCGCTAAGCATAACGCCAGTAAGCTTCTCGCAGCGAATGCCGCCTGTGCAATAGGTAATGATCGGCTTGTCTTTGAATTCCGCCATATTCTCGCGAAGCCATTCAGGAAACTCCTTGAATGTTTCAAGATCGGGTCTGATCGCGTTGCGGAAATGACCAAGATCGTATTCATAATCGCTTCTGCCATCTAGTACGATAACATCTTCTCTTTGCAAATACTCATGAAATTCTTTAGGTGATAGACGAGTGCCGCTTAATGTATTCGGATCTAAAGGCTTATCATAACGAAGCGTCACTAGCTCTTTCTTGTAACGTACAAAAATCTTCTTGAAAACATGTTTATCTGTTTCGTCGATTTTGAAAACCATATCCGAAAATAAAGGATTCGCACGCATATGCGCCATATATTGTTCAGTTTGCTCGATGGTTCCTGAGAGCGTTCCGTTAATTCCTTCATCAGCAATTAAGATACGGCCTTTTACGTTTAATTCCTTGCAATATGCAAGATGTTCAGCAGCAAACTGCTCAGCATCAGGTACAGCTACAAATTTATAATACAATAAAACTCGAAAATGATTAGCTTCACTCATCGTAGTCTTTCCTTTCCGGTAAACAAATAAAAGCATTCTATATTATAGTTGACATTTTAAATAATTTCAACTTAAAACCTTTTTTGAACTTTATTCATATACGAAACCAATGTATAGCGAAAGCAAATAGAGGAGGGGCTATATGAAAAAAGGGATAATAGTCATATTGATATGTTTGGTGCTAGCTGCTTGTTCCACCGAACAGCCAAGCGTGCCTCAGGATTTTCTAACTAATATCGAAAGTACGGATTTAAGCAAGGAGCATACTGGCGGGATAACGCCTGGGGATTCGGTACAATTACTTACGGATAAACGTGGTCAGCCAAAAGAGAAATACGATATTAAAATGAAAAAAGCAGATGATTATGATGTGCCTGTTCAGTCATGGGAGTATTTTAACGCTACATATACGGTAACTGACAGCAAGGTCGCAAGCTATAATCTGCTTCCAGATGAAGCTACCCATAAAGGGGCTAAACTGGGAAATTCTATTCAATCTGTTAAGGACATGTATGGGGATGCCTATTATAATAGAGAACATGATGATTTAAAACTACTAAGTTATATCGATAAAGAGAAGGAATGGGTACTCGAGTTTATGGTAGATCAAGAAAAGGTAACCGGCATCATGATGAGTGAATTATCCCTTTTTGAAACGAAATAATAATTGAAATTGGCACATGAGTACTCGTGTAGCGTGAGGAGGTTTCCGTATTGAAGGATTCGGACATACAACCCTTATTAGCTTCGCTTCTGGATGAAGATCCGGAAGCTTTCCGCTTGGTGTATGAGAAAACGGCTGATCATATCTATCGTACCGTCTATTATTTGGTCACGAACAAAAATGAAGTCAATGATATCGTTAGTGAGATTTACATCGCTATGCTCTCCGCTTTGCCTGCCTACGACTACAATAGACCATTTCGAGCCTGGCTTAACGGCCTAATCATTAATCAGGTTAATCATAATAATCGAAAAGGCTGGCGATTTTTACGTTTAATTAATCGCAATAAGCAATTGTATGGCGTACAGCCAAGGAAGAGGCCAGATGAATTAGCGGTCGAAGAGGAAGAAAAACACCAAGTACTTCAGCTCGTAAACAGCTTGTCTGCCAAACATAAACAAATAATCGTGCTTCGCTATTATCAGGATTGCTCCTTTGAAGAGATTGCCAGCACTCTCCAAATCCCACTAGGCACAGCCAAATCCAGACATCATGAGGCTTTGAAAAAACTGCGAAATCGAACCTCACATTCTCAATTTTTCAAGGAGGTGTTTAATCATGTCGATTGAACAAGAGCTAACACAAGCCTACAAACAATCCGCAACGAGAATCAAACGCCCTGAGGAGCTTGATGCTCGAATCGAACAGCTGTACCGTAAGCAGAGCTTGCAAAAGCAGACCAAGCTGCACGCGGTAAAAAAATCATGGACGCTCAGAATTATCGTAGCGGGATTGCTCCTTACTTCCATGGGTTTCTCTACACCCTATATTTTTCATTTTAAAGACGAGATTATTGATTACATGCTGCATAATGGTCAATTAGGAACGTATGATGCGATGTTGGCTCAGCAAATGCGAGAGTCGCTCGAAGAGGTTAAACAAACACTTCCTACCGAGGGGAAGGCGATATTCTATTCACAAAAATTAAAAAGCCTTTTGCCGAAAACTAATGCTATCCCTTTCACAATCGTCACCAATCCATACGTGTGGAAAGTGGAGAAGGATTGGGAGATGCAATTGACAGAAGCAAATCCAGATCTTCAATTGCCTGATTCCTTAACAGAAACATTGACGTTTATTGGAGGTCAGAAGGAGCAGCCGTTTGGCGGTTCATTATCCGCTGCAGACATGGAGTCGCTTCATGAGCTTGAGAAACGTGTGAAGAAAGAGAAACCGGAGGAGACCTGGCTGCCTCTGCCCAGACCTGTAGCAGAGAGCGTGGATCATCCTATCTATACGACGACTTATGAGAACGAATCCACTGACATTATTCATATCACCATGGAAGTATTCACGGATAAGAGCAATGTGCAATTACGTTCAAATCTAAAGGCGCAAGAGCAAATCGTTATTGGACAACAATCTGCTACGTATGCTCTAGCCCAGCCGTTTCTGTACAGTGATTCGGATCAGTATCAATCTGTCTTTTGGATGGATTCACTAGCGGATGAAACGATACTATACACGATAGGTAGCCCTGATCTAGACATAACCAAATCAGAATTAACCAGCATAGCCGAGCAGTTTATTCATTGATAACTGGGGAGAGTGTTCAATGCAACCATACGCTATTTCTACGAAAAGCCACTTCGTAACGATGCTGCTTGGCACATGGCTGGTGCTCGGTATATTCGTAGACGGTTATGCCCATAACCATGATGTTGTCGAAACATTTTTCACCCCTTGGCATGCGATTTTGTATAGTGGGTTTCTTGCATGCGCAGCATGGATACTTGGAATGATTGTATATGTGAAAAAAAGAATGGGCTGCTCGTGGAAGCAAGCCATTCCTAGTGGATATGAGCTTGGCTTGCTAGGCGTCATCATCTTTCTTGCAGGCGGCTTAGCTGATATGGCTTGGCATATTATTTTTGGAATTGAAGTGAATCTTGAAGCGCTGCTTAGTCCTTCTCATTTAGCTTTAATGCTTGGTGCCATTCTCATCTTATCAAGTCCACTTCGAGCAGGCTGGAGGGAGCTGAGTGGCGACCAGATAGGTTGGAGAAGCTTTTTCCCATACTTATTATCCTTGGCGTTGTCAGCAGGTACTGTCAGTTTTTTTCTCATGTATGTGTGGATGTTTCGGTATAATTTGCCTGCGCCAAAAGTAGTTGCTTGGTATATGAACAATTCCAGCACTTTATTTGCACACCGGATGGTAGATGATGCCGAGGTACGAGGATTAACGTTTATCCTACTTAATACGATCGTATTTATGTTTCCAATTTTATTTATGCTAAAGCGCTGGAAGCCTCCTTTTGGTGCGATTACTTTTGTATTCTTACTTGTTAGCGCACTAATGGGTGTAATCGATGGTTTTACCCAAATACATAGTTTGATCATATCGTTTGTTGCAGGACTCAGCGGTGACTTATTGCTGCATTTTAGACGCTCTGATCTGAATCGCAGGCGAAGCAGCAGGCTGATTGCCATCATTACGCCTATTGTGCTTTGGGGCAGTTACTTCGGCTGGATGGCTGCGACGAGCGGGATTGGCTGGGAACCCGAACTGTGGGTAGGCTCAATCGTACAAGCTTCGCTGCTGTCGCTAGGCCTTAGCCTTTTAGCCCAATCGCCTGAGCGTGTAAGTCAATGAGCGTACGATTAAAGTCCATTAGTTTGTTGCTTATAACTTTGTTCATTATCCTGTTAGCTGCAACTGGCTGTGCTTCGGATATCTTTACGAACCTCACGAACGTCGATATAGAACCGCCTACGCGCGGATTGCTGGCTGCTCTTCAGAATGAACAAATGCCGTCACCCGAAGCTTCAGGTTATCTTGTAAAAGTAAGCGAAATAAATGGCAATCCAGTAGAAGTAGGAGAATTGGAATTACAATTGGAAGTCACCACCGCGGATGGGCAGCCTGTAACGAAATTTACAGAAGATATGACCAAGCTCATGCATCTGATCGTCGTTAGTAAAGATTTATCATCGTTTCAGCATGTGCATCCCGATTATGTGAAAGACAATGTTTTTCGGACAAAGCTTAATTTACTATTTGCAGGCTCGTTTTATGTAACGACTGAATTCAAGCCTTATAAACAAAATGTTGTCATTCATAAGCAGTGGATACAGGTTTCTGGCGAGCCATTATCTAACGAAACAATAGTTCCTGACACCACATGGATAAAAAGTGTAAGCGGCTTAGAAGTTTCATTATCGGCAAGTCCCGGGATTGGTGAAATAGAAGCGGGACAGATGGTTATGTTGCTATTCCGATTTATTGATAATGAGACGGGAAAGCCGATAAAGCAAATAGAGCCATTTCTCGGCACTTCCGGCCATTGTGTTATTTAGAACAGCACAGTTGACCAATTCGTGCATGCACATGCAATGGAAGCGATGAGTGCTGGTGCAAACGTCATGTTTCACACGGTATTTCCTGAGAAAGGCATCTACAAGTTATGGGGGCAATTTCAATTTAAAGGCGAGGTGCTGACGGTGCCATATGTCATCACCGTTAAATAAGAGATGGTTGATGGTTGAACCAAATAAAAAGTGTGTATGTACTCCTGCCCCCGTTAAGGGGTTTTTTGCTTTTTATAAGCCTTTATTCAATAACGACCACTGGACTAATCCATTCTTTTTTTAGTAAATTGCTCAAGATTGCTGTCCATAATGTGGGATTTACCGCATTAGAGGGTTCGTACATTCCCCCTATACTTATAAATGTAAGGGTTTTCAAAAATAAAGAAGGGGTAAGGAAATGATATTCACGACTCGAAAATGGTTTTGTTTTGCGTTAGCGTTTGCGATTTTGGCATCATCGGTATTTGTTTCAGCGCCAAGAGTGAAGGCAGAATCAGAATCAGAAGGAGTAGGGGGAGCAGGAGTGGGTCCAGCTATGATTTATTCGTATCAGCCTTCAGCGAAATATGCGGTTTCAACGAATTATAGCCTTAAGGCTAATGGAGTAGAAATCCCGGTGGTTAAGGGCTTCAACGACTACGATTATGCGAGCTTCTCGATGGGAGGCGGACCAGTAACGTATGAACTAACTATCTTGAATACGGATAAGGTGCATGAATATTCGATCAGTCCGAAGAAACTCGGTATTCAAGCTGATTCGGTGGTTGGCAGAACGATCACGTTTACGACGCAGAAGGATGAGTATTTGATCATCATGATGAACAACCGGGCTACCCGATTGGTTATCGCGGCTGATCCGGCGGAGACGGATATTCCGAATGCAACCGGCGAGGGGATCTATAATGTGACCGCAGCGCCTTATCTGGTGACGACAACGGGGGAGAAAACGGGAGTAGCAGCGAGAACAGCTGCCTTGCAGCAAGCCATTAATGATGCGAGCAGCTATGGAACAGCGCTGGGGAATGGGAAGCAAGGCATCGTTTATGTTCCACGCGGTACGTATTACATCGGAAATGTCGTGTTGAAGAGCAACACGGCGCTTTACATGCAACCTGGAGCAACATTTGTTGCTACGGGAAAGACGGCAGATTATACCGAGCATTGGTTTAAGGATTCGATGGGTAGGCCCGCCACATGGTGGATTTCTACAGCCTTTCATTCGACGAATATTAAAATTTACGGGCGCGGCACAATCGATGGCAACGGACAAGCGCTGCATGATGATAAAAGTACGAACGGCAAAGGTATGATCAACAATCTGATCGTGCCTATCGCTACATCAAATTTTAAGATGGATGGCATCATGGTTCGGGAATCGGCTGGCTGGGCGATCGTACCGACAAGATCCAATGATTTAGCATTTACGAATTTGAAAATGTTCAACAGCCTGGGCATGGGCGAAAATGACGGCATCGACATTTGCGAGTCGCAAAACGTAGTCGTTAGAAATTCGATTGGCATAGCGCTGGATGATCCGTATTCCACCAAAGCATGGCGAGAGGATACGGATATCGCATCCGGGAAGGTACCGTGGCCAGGAAGTCCGGAGCCGGTGCAAAACGTGCTCTTCGAAGACGCGATTTCTTGGACTTTATGTTATGGCTTCAAAATGGGGCAAGGCGTTATGCAGGACCAACAAAATATTACGTTCAAGGACGGTGTCGTGTATAAGGCAGCGGTTGGTTTTGCCATTCATCATAAATATGGATCGGGTAAGGTAAGTGGCATTACCTTCGAGAATATGGATGTAGAAGATATCAGCGGCAGCAACGAAGACAACAGCGCTTGGATGACAATGTTTACAGTAAACGGCGGCAATGCAGGTGTCGGACCGATCACAGGCGTAACCGTAAAAAACATTAAAGTACGAGACATTGGCGAAGGCTTCTCCAAGCTGAAGGGGATGGAAGGAGCGGAGATTACAAATATTACGTTCGAAAACGTGTATATGCCTGGCAAAAGCGAGCCTGCAAAAAATCTCCATGAGATGAACTTTCTGAGCAAGGAGCATTATAGCGGTGTAACGATCAAGCCCGTGCAAAATCCGGAGCCTAGGACGCGGACGAATCTGGCGCTAAGGAAGCCCGCGGTCGGCTCATCGAATGACGGCGTCGAGGATACGTCGCGATATGTTAATGACGGAAATCTCGCGACCCGCTTTGGCTCCAAGCGAGGCATCGATCCGAGCTGGATTTATATTGATCTCGGGGAGAGCAAGACAATTGATCAAGTGAAGCTGTACTGGGAGAGTGCCTATGGCAAAAGCTATCAGATCCAAGTTGCCAATGATATAAGCAGCGAAGCAGGCTGGCAGACGGTGTACAGTACGACGACTGGGAAGGGCGGCATCGAGACGGTTTCGTTTAATGAAGTCAACGCCCGCTACATGCGGATGTACGGTACGGTAAGATCGACAATGTATGGTTATTCCCTTTGGGAGCTTGAGGTATATGGACCCGAAGTGTTTGCGGACAGCATTACTTTGAATCAATCAGTATTTACGCTGGTGAATGGCAAAACGGAGCAGCTAAGCGCAGCGCTTATGCCAGAGCAAACGACGAACAAAAATATAACGTGGACAACAAGCAACAGCAATGTTGCAACGGTAAGCCAGACTGGGCTTGTTACCGCCATAGGGATTGGGACGGTCAACATTACGGCGAAAACACAAAACGGCGACTTAAGTACATCAGCAGTTGTGACGGTGATGGAACCAACTGATCCAATAGATCCAACTGATCCAACTGAACCAGGGGAGTCGCTTTTGCCGCCAGTACTATATGAGGCAGAGGCGGGCAATGGGGAAACGAGCTTAAGCTGGAACGCCGTGGATCATGCAGATGGCTACAAAATCTTTGTCAGCACGACGTCAGGCGTTTATTCGGAAGAGGCAGCAACCGTAACAGGCTCTGTTTATAACTATTTAGCAAAAGGCTTGAACAATGTTCTTACGTATTATTTTGTTATCAAGGCTTACAATGGGTCAGGAGAAAGCACAGCTTCTAATGAAATAAGCGCAGTTCCAATAGGAGAATCAGGACCTGTCTCGCCTATTAATCCTCCGCAGCCTGGGAAGCCTACTAATGCAGAGTTTGCTGTGTTGATCAACGGCAAGGAAGAGCAGCTTGGAACCGCAGAGACTTCAACAATAAATGGACAATCGGTTACTCAGTTCAAGCTTGATCCTGTTAAACTCGCGAATAAGCTGGCCAGTGAGCAAGAGCATTCGGTCATTGCGATACAGACGAGAACACAGCCTGATCGTTTCCTAGCTGGGCTGACTGCGGAAATACTGGATAATCTTCAGCAGAAAAATGCGGTAATTATGCTGCAAACCGCTGCAACAATCTATACGCTGCCTGCGCAGCATATTAATTTAAAAGCATTGATGGTGCAATTTAACACTTCTGCAGAGCTGTCAGCCATTGAGATTAATATCGAAATCAGCAAGCCGGAAGCAGCGGTTCAAAAGTTGCTAGACGAAGCTGCTATAATCGGCAAGTTTTCATTAGTTGATGCGGCATTTGATTTTACGGTTACCGCCAATTATGGAGGAACCAAAGTAAATATCGACAGCTTCGACGCCTATGTAGAAAGGGCGTTGATACTTCCTGACGATGTGGATCAAACTCAAATGACGACAGCTGTTGTCATTGACCCAGACGGATCAGTTCGCCATGTACCGACCAAAATTGTTCATAAGAATGGCAACTATATAGCAGTAATTAGCAGTTTGACAAACAGCGTGTATGCGCTTGTCCATTATGATACCGTATTCGTGGATATAGAGGGACACTGGTCAGCATCCGCCGTAAATGATCTAAGTGGACGACTCATCGTAAAAGGTGTGGACAAAAATAAGTATCTGCCTAACCAAGAGGTTACGCGAGCTGAATTTGCGGCTTTGCTCGTTCGGGCGCTCGGCCTGAAAACTGTCAAGGCAGCGCAAATATTCGCAGATGTGAATAGCTCGGCTTGGTATGCGGAGGCAATCCAAACGGCATATGCTTATGGCCTGATTGAAGGATTCGAGGATGGGACATTCCGTCCAAGCATCAGCATGACACGTGAACAGGCAATGGCGATCACAGCCAAAGCCATGAAGTTTACGGGATTAAAGGACAAACTAGTGGATACAAATACCGATACGCTGCTGCAAGGATTTGCGGACAGAGCAATGTTTGCAGAGTGGGCTATAAGCGGTATCGCGGATTGTTTGCAAAGTGGTCTTATTAACGGAAAAACAGATCATCAGCTGGCGCCAAAAGCAAACCTGACTCGAGCGGAAGTTGCAGCGCTCATTCAACGGCTTTTACAAAAATCAGAATTGATTTAATTTTTCAAAATGAAAAAAGGATTGTCTCTTAAGCGATGGCTGGAGACGATCCTTTTTGCTGTATAATCATTATAAAGTGAGTCCAAATCGCTTGAGCTCAATAAAGATGGGTTCCAATCGTTTACCTTTTTCAGTAATGGTGTATTCTACTCTTGGGGGGACCTCAGCATAAATGGTTCGACTAACAATGCCTTGGTCTTCAAGTTCCTTCAAGCGAAGGGAAAGTGTCTTCGGACTGATGCCTTCGAGTGATTTCAACAATTCACTAAAGCGCATCGTTTCTTCGACCAGCAGGTCACGAATAATGAGAAAGGTCCACTTCGTACCGATAATGTCTAGTACTTTACCTATAACGCAAGGAAAACCATAAGTACCTCGCTCTAGAACGAGCTGTTCACGTTCATCCATCAGATCACCTCAACTAATTTAACTCCATTTCTTCAAGTATAGTACAAAAGTAACTTTAGGGAAACTATATGAAAAAAAGTTCACTACTTTCTCATTTATACTAACTGTGGTAAAAATAGAGTAATAACTACCCACTCTAATTAACGAAGAGGTGCATAGATCATGACGTTTAAACATTTGGATACACCATTTGAACTCAAAAGTCTTAAGCTTAAAAATAGAATTGTAATGGCTCCTATGTGTCAATACTCTGTAGACGCGAAGGATGGGATACCTAATGAGTGGCATTATGTTCATTATGTTTCACGTGCGATAGGCGGTACGGGCCTTATCCTAATGGAGATGACCGACGTTGATCCAGATGGTCGCATTACAGATCATGATTTAGGGCTTTGGTCAGATGAGCATATTCCAGCTTTCAGTCGCATAATTTCAGAGGTTCATAAACATGGTTCGAAAATAGGCATTCAAATCGCGCATGCTGGACGCAAAGCAGAGGACGCTGAGCAGCCCGTTGGTCCATCTGCCATCCCAGCAGGTCCTAACTATAAAACACCTAAACCACTTTCTGTCGAAGAAATAAAAGTTATTGTGAATCAATTTAAAGAGGCAGCAAGAAGAGCAGTAGAAGCGGGTGTAGACACAATTGAAATACATGGTGCTCATGGTTATTTGGTGCATCAATTTCAGTCTCCTGGCATTAATACCCGTGAGGATGAGTACGGACAGGATTTGGCTAAATTTGGTGTAGAGGTCGTTCAAGCGGTGAAAAGCGTAATGCCAGCAGACATGCCGCTCATCATGCGAATCTCTGCCATTGAATATATGGATGGTGGTTATGATTTGAACCATAGCATCGAGTTCAGTAAACGCTACAGAGATGCTGGAGTTGATGTGTTTCATGTATCAAGCGGCGGAGAAGGCCCAGTAGGAGTAAAGCGTCCGGGCAACTATCCTGGTTATCAGGTGCCTTTGGCACGTGCTCTGAAAGAAGCGCTGCAGGTACCTGTCATTGCCGTAGGCAAGCTGGAAGATCCACAGCTGGCTGAAGCGACAATTGCGAATGAAGATGCAGATCTAGTAGCTGTTGCTCGCGGCATGCTTCGTGATCCTTATTGGGCATTACATGCAATTCAGGCTGTAAAAGGTGAGGTATTGCCCGCAAAGCAATATGAAAGAGCATACTGATCATTATCAAGCTAATAATAAGAAGAGCCTCTTGGATACCGAGAGGCTCTTCTTATTATTCAAACAATGCAATAAACCGGTTTGCGATGATGGGAAGAGAAGAATTGCGCCTAGTGGCAAAACCTACAGAACGTAATGGAATAGGTTCAATTGTCTGAAGTCGAAATAGCTTCTTATTCTCAAGTTCCTGATCGATAAAAGATTGAGTCACAAATGCTGCTCCATAGCCGCGAATAGCCATTTCAATCAGCATATCCATGCTGGACAGCTCCATATCCGCATCTGGCGTTATGCCTTGTGAAGCAAACCACTGCTCAATAAACAATCTTGTACTGCTTGCTTCAGAGAGCAGCAAGAGCGGCAATTGGGCTAAGGCTTGAGCCGAAAAGGGGGTATCGACTAAATGTCGATACGCTTCTCCTACAACAAAGCAGTCTTGAATCTCCGTTAGATGTGAAACGACAAGTTCATGATCAGAGAGGGGCAAGTGAACAAGACCAATATCAATTTGGCCACATAACAATCGATCCCGTATATCCGATGTTTTCCCTTGAGAAAGCCGAATGCGTACATCGGGATGCTCCGCATGAAACGTATCAAGCAGCGGCAGCAGCAGATGTTTGATTACAGGTCCGCTAGCCCCAATGCGTAGTTCGCCTGCCGTAAGGTTTTTGAGCGCTTGTAATTGGATTTCACCTGCTTGCAGTATCGTAAACGATTTCTCTACATAAGCGAGAACCTCCAATCCTTCCGGAGTAAGCTTTACTCCTTTGGACAATCGATCAAACAGCTTCACTTCAAGCTGCGCTTCCAATTGCTTAATTGCATAGCTGACTGAAGGCTGTGTAATATGCAGCTCTTGTGCTGCTTTTGTCAAATTACCTAATTTAGCGGTATGGAGAAAAATGCGATACCATTCCATATTCATTAGCATGATATAGCTCCTCTCTATGACAAGATTCGAAAATTCCAATTTCATTTATTTCATATTCAAAATTATAATAGACAAATAACGAATGCGTCAAAGCATTCCATCGGGAGGTAAACATAATGGCAGGAAGCACATATGGGGAAAGCTTTAAAATTACGACATTCGGAGAATCACACGGGGAAGCCGTTGGCGTCATTGTAGATGGCGTGACACCTGGGGTTGAGCTGGATGAGAAATATATCCAAACGCAAATGGATCGAAGAAAGCCCGGTCAATCCTCTGTAACTACCCCGCGCAAAGAATATGATGTCATTCGTATTATGTCTGGCATGTTTGAAGGGAAAACAACGGGAACACCACTTTTCATTATGCTGCATAATACAGATATGAAGCCTGAAGCATATAACGATATACAAAATTCTTTTCGTCCAGGGCATGCTGACTATACGTATTTGAAAAAATACGGCTTGCGTGATCACCGCGGAAGCGGGAGGGCGTCGGGAAGAGAAACAGCAGGCCGTGTTGCTGGCGGAGCGGTTGCCCGCAAGCTGTTAGAGAACCGAGGAATAAGTGTTGTTGCTTATACCAAGGAAATAGGCGGTATTAAATGCGAAACGTACGTCGAGGATGAGATTGAAAAAAATGCGGTAAGAGCATGTGATCCAGAAGCAGCGGTTCGTATGATCGAGAAGATCGAGCATTTAGCGACTATTGGAGACAGCTGCGGCGGTATCGTGGAATGCAGAGTAAGAGGCGTTTTACCTGGGATTGGCGAGCCAGTATTTGATAAGCTGGACGCTGAGCTTGCAAAAGCAATGCTATCCATCGGGGCTGTTAAAGGCATTGAGTTTGGGGCAGGTTTTGCAGCAGCAGAGATGCTCGGCAGCGAGCATAATGATGCCATGAGCAAAAACGGGTTTTTAAGCAATAACGCGGGGGGAATTGTCGGCGGCATCAGCACGGGCGAAGAAATTGTTTTTCGTATAGCGGTTAAGCCAACTTCATCCATCTCTTTGCCGCAGCATACGATTGATATCCACGGTCAAGAGAAGATGATCGAGACCATTGGCAGACATGATCCGTGTATCTGTCCTCGTATTATTCCCGTTGTAGAAGCGATGGCATGTATCGTTATTGAAGATCTAATCAAGCGCCAAGCAGCAATGAATGGATAAACTGTGCTATGCTTATAAATGACAAATGCTGAGAGGAGATTGCTAATGAAACCAACTGTTTTCATTGATCGACAGATCCCCGCTGAAGTAGAGGCGTTTATAGCAGAGCACTGTATAATAGACAAATGGGAAGAGAAAACGCCCATGACCCGTCAGCAACTGCTTCTGAAGATGGCGAGTGCAAATGGTTTATTAACGGCAGGAGCAAAAATTGATGCTGAATTAATTGACCATGCGCCGCATTTGAAAGTCGTAAGCAGCATAAGCGTCGGCTATAATCATTTTGATGTTGAAGCAATGCGTACAAGAGGGATAATTGGAACGAACACGCCGCATGTCCTGAATGACACTGTAGCGGATCTTGCACTCGCACTCATTCTGGGAACAGCGAGGCGTGTTGCGGAGCTGGATCGATACGTAAAGGATGGCAAGTGGAGGACAGGCGATGGCGTCAAACTGTTCGGTAAAGATGTTCACCACGCTAAGCTTGGCATTATTGGAATGGGGAGAATTGGTGAGGCGGTTGCCCGTCGCGCTAGGTTCGGGTTTGACATGGATGTCGTTTATTATAATCGCAGCCGCAAGCCAGAAGCGGAAGAGAAGCTGGGCGTTCGTTATTTTGAATTAAATGATCTGCTTGCTTATTCAGATTTTGTTTTATTATTAGCACCTCTGACACCAGACACGGTTAAGCTAATTGGAGCAACGGAGTTTAAATTAATGAAGCCATCATCGATTTTTATTAATATATCGAGAGGGCAAACGGTAGATGAGCAAGCTTTGATTGAAGCTCTCGAGCAGGGTACGATCTCAGCTGCGGGCCTTGATGTATTCGAAAAAGAACCGATTGAAGCGGATCATCCTTTTCTGACGATGGCTAATGTATTAACCTTGCCTCATATCGGCTCTGCCACTTCGGATACAAGGTTTGATATGGCTATGCTTGCGGCTCAAAACCTAGTAAACGCGTTAACGGGACAAGTCCCCCAAAATGTCGTTGACGAGCTGCTTTAACAGAATAAACGTTGTTAATAAGAGGGGTACATATCATGACAGCTTCAAAGTTATTACTTCTCGGAGCAACAGGCAAGACCGGTCAATTTATTGCGAGTTATCTTGAAGATAGAAACGTTCCATTTAAACGATTTGTAAGACTGCCTGAGCAAATGATCGATGAGAGTTACCTCGGAGATGTACGTAATCAGCATGATGTTTTTGAAGCCATGGTTGATGCGAGCGGAGTCATTTGTGCGTTGAATACGGAAGGCAACGGAACACTTGTCAGCGGCATCACAAATTTGATTGCCGCAATGCAGCATTACCGAGTGAAAAGAATCGTTACGATAGGTACAGCGGGCATCTTGCAGAGTGAGCTGCAGCCAGAGCTGCTTAGATACCAGTCCAGTGAAAACAGACGTTTAAACCATGATGCAGCCAAAGAGCATGAGCAGGCTTATAGGGCACTCGCTAACACTGATTTGGACTGGACCATCGTCTGTCCTACAAGGCTCGTTCAAGAGGAGCTGCGCGGCGGTTATCGTGTGCGAAAGGAAATCCTGCCCTCTGGAAGTGCATCGATTTCTTTTGCAGATACGGCCGAATTCGCTGTTTCGGAATATTTTAACGGTGCTTATGTGCGAGAACGTGTTGGTATTAGCTACTAATTCATAGGCAAAAAGGTAAAAACACCTGAGTTCCTACTTTTCGTAGGGACTCAGGTGTTTTTGGTTATCTATTATTGAGCTGCATCAGCTTTCAAAACTTCAACGCGATTCGAGAAAAATGTAGCACCGCCGCCCATATCTGCGAGTCGCTGCGGCGTCAGTGTATTCACGGCTTGATGGCCTTTTTTCTTGTCTTCCCACCATAAGCCTTGCGTGACGAGTACACCTGGCAGTACATCTTGACCAACGCGCAGCGTCATCTCCAGTTCACCACGATCATTGCGTATCTTAACACGTTCCCCGCTAAGGAGCCCGAGTGCTTCTGCGTCATCCGCATGCATATGAAGGAGAGGCTCCTTCTCAAGCTTTTGCAACTTCTCTTGGTTGGCGAAGGTCGAGTTAATGAAGCTGTGATTCGGGCCAGTCGTCAGCCAAAAAGGATACGTCTCCGGCTCTCTAAGCGGCGTATGATTGGGTATTGGTGGCAAGCCGTTCATAAGCATTTTCTCCGAATAAAGCTCGATTTTACCCGAAGGAGTCGGAATCATCGAGGTATAGGAAGGAAGCTCATTACCGCCAGCCTTCATCCACGTATTAGCTTGCAGCGCTTCAAAAGTAATGCCTTTAAGAAGTGGATTATTTTCGCTATCAAGTGCCTCGCTTATCATTTGCTGCTCAGAAATGTCAAATAGATGAGGCTCAAAGTCAAGTTTAAGCGCGAGCTCCTTAAAGAGCGTAAAGTTTGATTTGCATTCACCCATTGGTTCCATAATCGGCTGGTGAAGCTGCAAATACAGATGCCAGTAGGAAGTGTATAAATCCAAGTTTTCAAAATGAGAAGTTGCAGGCAATACAATGTCCGAATATTTGCAGGTGTCTGTTAAGAACAAATCATGTGTAACCGTAAATAAGTCTTCACGAGCCAATCCCTCGCGCACTCGGTTCTGGTCAGGCGCTACGACTGCTGGATTGCTGTTATAGACAAACAGCATCTTTACTGGAGGAGCGACATCTAGAAGAGCATCGCCGAGCTGATTCATACTGATCGTACGGACATCCGGATCAGGCATTAAATCAGGGCGCTCAATTTTCTCACCGTTGAGCCGCGAATACCAGCTGTTGCCTTTCATTGCGCCGCCACCTTGAACATCCCATTGCCCAGTCAATGCAGGCAAGCATGAAATTGTTCGCACGATCATTCCGCCATTATCATGGTGCTGAAGTCCGTTGCCAATGCGGATAAAAGAGGGAGTGGTCGTTCCATACAGCCTGCTAAGCTCCTCGACCTCCGCTGCCGGTACGCCCGTAATAGCTTCCACTCGTTCAGGCGTATATTCAGCTGCTTGCTTCGCGAGATCCTCATAACCGAGCGTGAACTGCTCAAGAAAAGCTTGATCAGTCAGCCCGTCACGGATGATGATATGCATCATGCCGAGAGCGAGCGCTGCATCCGTTCCCGGACGCAAATGAATGAACTGATCCGCCCAAGTAGAGGTACGATTGCGATGCACATCAATATGAATAACCTTTGCTCCGTTTTTCCGTGCTTCCGTTGCCAACATCGTTTGATGCATATTTGTGGATACGAGATTGCAGCCCCATATRAGAAACAGCTTCGTGTGTATCGTTTCTTCGGGATCAATTCCTCTGGAAGCACCCATCGTATAAGCATAGCCTGTTGAGCCAGCAGCGTTGCAAATTGCGCGGTCCAATTGACTAGCGCCGAGTCGATGAAAGAACCGTCGATCCATTCCTTCTGCATTCAAAACGCCCATATTGCCATAAAAACTATAAGGCAATATGGCACTCGCTCCATGCTCGGAAATAATCCCTTTCATCCGTGAGGCAATTTCCTCATATGCTTCTTCCCAAGATATCCGTTCGAATGAATGCTCGCCTTTGGGACCTACGCGGCGAAGAGGGTAGAGCAGTCTTTCAGGATGATACACGCGATCATTTAATTGTCTTACCTTATTGCAAATTGCTCCGCGGGTTACCGGGTGCTCTGCATCACCTGTTACTTTCGTTATTTTGCCTTCCTCGAAGGTGATGCTCAGACCACAAGTATCCGGGCAATCAAAAGGGCAAACCGATTTTACAGTACCATTTATTACTGATTTGCTCATATCTATCTCACTCCATATAACAGCCATATTCACGTCGTATTATCATAGCATAATCGCATGCAGCATAGGGAGCAAGATGCAAAAAAGTGATGTGAAAATCGCCTATTTTCTGAACTTCCAGTTTATTATCTATTGACAGCACTTTACTTGTCATGTAATATTCAATGTGCTTAAGACGTATTCCACAACTAAATAATTCGTATAACCTCACGGAGTTACAGCTTGAACAGGGTGAGGGTTTCTACGGGAAGCCTTACTTCCCAACTACGAATATGAGATCAATCATCATTGATCCTATATTCGCAGTTGGGATTTTTTTATGCGCAAATTTTTAAATTTTCATGAGGGGGATTCACACAGATGAAGTATATTTTTTCGGTTTTTCTAGGTGCTGCAAGCTATGGCATTTTATCCACTATTGTTGTGCTTGCTTATGGCCGCGGCTATGAGCTTGGTGAAGTTGTAGGCAGTCAATTGTTAACAGGTTTTTTGCTCGCTTGGATACTCACTTTCATTATGAAATGGCGTGAGAAGCGCAGCCAGAGCTCAACTAATCAAAGTAAGGCTAATACATCTATTCGCACGAGCAGCATGACATGGAAACAACGTTTCATTCTAATGGCCGCTGGAACTCCAACCGCTATTACAGGTTTATTGTATTACCAATCTCTTCGCTACATCCCAGCATCGCTTGCGATTATATTGCTCTTTCAGTTCACATGGATTGGTGTATTAATTCAAGCGGTAGGACAGCGGAAACGTCCAAACGGCATTATGTTTTTTACAATTGCTATCTTATTCGGCGGTACTTTGCTTGCAGCAGGCATCATTGAGCAGGGCACAGGACAGTTCAATATAATGGGAGTTATACTCGGCCTGTTATCTGCAGTCAGTTATTCACTATTTATTCTATTTAGCGGAAAAGCAGTTCCTTCTGTACATCCTGCTTATCGAAGCGCATGGATGATTACCGGGGGAATGGTACTTGTATTTATTTTATTCCCTCCAACCTTTTTGTTTAATGGACTCATTTTTGGAGATTTGATGCTTTACGGTTTCTTGCTTGGTATGTTCGGTGCGTTTATTCCACCCGTGCTGTTTGCAATCGGTGTGCCGCATGTCGGAGAAGGGATGGCAGGGATTTTGGGTGCGTCGGAACTTCCTGTCGCTGTTTTGCTTTCATCCTTCGTTCTGAATGAACATGTCAGCGCCTTGCAATGGGCTGGTGTCATCGTTGTACTCATAGGCATTGCGCTTCCAGAAGTCATCAAAATGAAGCGAAGAAGATTGAGCGTGCAATAATCACATATATGAAAAAGAAGCCAGCTGCCCTGAATTAGAGCAGCTGGCTTCTTTTGAAATAGAGACTATCCCTAGCCGTATCCTTATTCCTTCGTATAAGTGGAGAGCCAATTATAAATAATATATAATCAACTGATGTTGTGTACACTAATCCTATTACTGGGAGGTATTTGATGATCTATGATTGTGTAATTGTAGGCGGCGGCATTGCAGGTTTACAGGCTGCCATACAATTAGGAAGATATCGTCATCACGTTGCTGTTATCGATTCCGGTAATGGAAGATCTTCGGTATGCAGAAGCTATCATAATTTGATCGGTTTTCCTGATGGCATTAGCGGGGCGGAGCTTCGCCTTGCAGGGAGAAAGCAAGCAGAGCAGCTTGGAGTCACTTTCATACAAGCTGAAGTTGTACAGGCGGAAAGATTAAATGAGGCTTTTCTTCTGAAAACTTCGGATATGAAAACTTATCATGGTAAGAAGCTGCTTATTGCGACAGGTGTGAAGGATCGGCTTCCGAATTTGGAGATGCTTATTCCATGTTTGGGAACGAGCGTATACGTATGCCCAGACTGCGATGGATACGAAGTACGAGACCAGCCTACGATTGTTCTAGGTGCTGGAAATGCCGGAGCACAAATGGCACTAACACTTACGCATTGGACGGAGGAGCTCATTTATGTAAATCATGAGCTCACACCGATTGAAGAAGAGCTACGACTCAAGCTTGACCAAAAAAGAATCCCCTGTATAGAACAAGCCATTCAAACCGTTCTGATTGAGCGTGAACAATTTATAGGGATAATTCTTGCGGACGGTTCATCTATTTATCGTCAGCGCTGTTTTGTTGCTTTTGGCGGTAATGAGGTTCGTTCCTCCATTGCCAAACAGCTTGGAGTAGAGGTTATGGAGAACAATCATATTGTCGTTGACCCGCGTACCAAGCTTACAAGTGTCGAAGACATTTGGGCCGCTGGAGACGTAACTGCGCATTCTGAAATGTTGACCATAGCAATGGGGGATGGCAGCCAAGCGGCAATATGGATTCATAAGAGCTTATTATCTACATAGAGGTGATGACCTTGTCGATAATTCCATATTCCAATGCCTCTTCCGATGACATATAATAATCACGATCCATATCCTTTTCGATTTTCTCTATAGGCTGTCCTGTTCTTTCTGCACTAATTCGATTCAATTTAGAGCGTATATTCAAAATCCGATTTGCACTTATCGCAATATCACTAGCTTGCCCTTGGACACCGCCATGGGGCTGATGAATCATAATCTCGCTATTAGGCAGCGCAGCACGATGACCCTTCTCGCCAGCAAGCAGAAGTATAGCTGCAAAAGAAGCAGCGAATCCCGTGCAGATAGTGTGTACTGGAGCTTTCACAAATTGCATCGTGTCAAGAATGGCGAATCCGGCAGAAGTGGAGCCGCCTGGGCTGTTAATGTACATCGAGATTTCTTTCTCAGAATCCTCCGCGGTAAGAAATAATAATTGAGCAACGATGCTGTTAGCGACTACATCATCTATTGCAGAGCCCAAAAAAATGATGCGATCCTTCAGCAATCGCGAATAAATATCGTAGGATCTTTCACCGCGGCTGGATTGCTCGACTACATAAGGTACATAATTACTCATCGTATTTTACCTCCAAATGGATGTTGTTTGGTTTCGATTAGTAAACGAATAACAATTAAAAAAAGATACGGGAAAAATTTTTGAAAGAAGCGTATCTTTTGACGCACTTCATTCGTTTACTTCAATAAGGATGTTCTCCTTTTTGAGAAGATGAAGAGAGGTAAATGCCGAGGAGGTATAATGATGAATGAACTGAAATCTTTACCCCATACAGTAGTAAAAAGCACAGAGGCTGACCTTGATCAGCTTCAAAAAACACTTGAGCGATATTGTTTGTTTTTAACAAAATCAAAATGGGATGCAGAGGATTTAGTGCAGGATACATGGCTAAAAGGGCTGCGGGCAGCTGTTGATTCAAATCACAATAATCCGGAAGCTTTGTTGCTGCGCATCGCCAAAAATACATGGATTGACCAGCGAAGAAGAAAAAATCAATATCAACTTCTCATCCAGCAAGCGAAGCCATTGGATATAGCAGCTTATTCAAGCAGTCTTGACCATGAAGAAGCGATGTACGCGCTCTTGCAACATCTGTCACCTTTACAACGAACTGTGTTTCTTTTGCGCGATGTGCTTCATTTTTCAATCGAAGAAACTGCCGAGCGGCTAAATACGACGCCTGGTGCAATCAAGGCTGCCCATTACCGCGCGCGTGAAGCCTTGCAAGCAGTCAAGCGGGAACTGAAGGCAGAGGCTGTTATACTACCTGATGATGAGTATTTGCGAAGCTTCTTAAGAGCGATGGCGGTTGCTTATCAGACGGGGGATGTAGCTCTTTTAGTTGAGCTTGCACAACGAGATATTTCTGAAGCGCCAATCCTAGTAGGTATCGCACAGAACAATAAGCGCAAAGCCTCAAGAAGCGGAGCACATGTGTTTGCTGCTAACCCAGTGAATGTGCAAATGGCTGCATAAGCAATAAAGAAAAAAACCGATGCCAGCAGGCGTCGGTTTATTTGCTGTATGCAGCTCCACGCAGAATTTTATGAAATAAGCTATAATAGAGGAATAGAATATGAAGGATTGAGGCAAACAATGATGACTCGCAAGCTTATTTTTTTTGACATTGACGGTACCTTGGTTGATCACGAGAAGAAAATACCGCCATCTACGCACCAAGCGATTGAGCAATTGAAAGCAGCTGGCCATGAACTCGTTATTGCGACGGGAAGAGGGCCCTTTATGCTGAAGCCCATTAGCGAACAATTAAACATAGAATCCTATGTTAGCTTTAATGGCTCTTACGTGGTGTACAATGGAGAAGTTGTGTACAGCCATTCGATTAATCCTGACCGACTTGCAGAGCTTACGCAAATTACTCTAAATAATAATCATCCTTTAGTCTATATGACACCGGAAGGTATGCGCTCCAGTACACATGAAACCGCTTATTTAGAGGATGCCCACGAACCGTTAAAAAAGAAGCTGCCGCCTATGGAACCTGATTATTATGTAGGAAAAGATATTTATCAGTGCCTGCTTTATTGCAAGCAAGAGGATGAGGGCTGCTACAAGGAAAATTTTTCTGAGCTCGGCTTCATTCGTTGGCATTTGTTTGGCAGTGACATTTTACCGCCTGGTGGCTCAAAGGCAAAAGGAATTCATGCTCTTGTTGAACGATCCGGTTTCGACCGTGAAAATATTTATGCATTTGGCGACGGTTTAAACGATCTGGAAATGATGCAATATGTCTATCACAGCGTTGCGATGGGCAATGCACCCGATGAAGTGAAGCAAGCCGCACGGTATGTAACGAAGGATGTAACAGAGGACGGCATTATGTATGGCCTGCGCATGCTTGGTTTATTAAAAGATTAGGGCAGGCACGCCTCACGGAATAATAAAGGCAGATCTCTTTAATAGAGATCTGCCTATTATCGTACTATTTAATTACGCGTCTAGCAGTTACATAACGCTTGTCCCATGTGCTGCCTTTGAATTTGGAAATGGTTACGCCTACACCTACTCTGTAAGTGTGAAGGAGTTTATCATTACCGATATATATGCTTACGTGATTGATGATGCCATCACGATTCGTGTCAGAGAAAACAAGATCGCCTGGTTTAAGATTGCTTTTCGAAACATAAGTGCCGGATTTCGATTGCTGCTTAGAAGATCTTGGCAAGCTAATGCCATTTTTCTTAAATACGTACTGCGTGAAAGACGAGCAGTCAAACGCGCTAGTAATACCTGATTTTGCACCAAATTTATAAGGCACGCCCAAATATTTTTTTCCAGTTGCAGTGACGCTGTTTGCTTTGGACGTACTTGATACCGTTGCTGCGTTTGCTTCTTGAGGCGCTATGACAGGCACGCTGGCAATGGCAATAGATAAGCTGATTCCAACACCTGCGATAAGTCTACTAATCTTTTTGTTCTTTGTGTTATTCATGATGTTCCTCCTTGAAATTAGGTAGTCTGTGTGATGTGCTAGAAATACCATAACATACATTAAATGCCCACTAATTACCTATGAGGAAGCAAACCCTTGCTGCTGCTGAATAAAAACAACTTTATTAAAAAGTGATGATAAAATACTCACTTTTTCTCACTTGACAGCTGTCCATTTGGTAAAGTTCATTTATAAGTGTTTTTACTCTATCGCCAAGCTGGATACAGGATATATACTGATGAAGTCGGGCCGACGAATCTTGAGGAAAGGAGCTGATCGATTTGATTAACAACTTGGAGGTGATCTCCGTTTAACGGAGATCGCTCATTAGAAGGAGACCGCAAGGTCTCCTTTTTACTTTTAAAAATGTTCTAACCAATATTAATGGAATTATTGTTAAACATTTCTTGTCATCTGAAAATGCTTACAATATAATAAGAAAGTGCAACAAGAAAGAAGTTCAAGTGGAGGGAATAACATCCATGGCTTTTATTGCTTGCAACAAAAACTCAGCGTTACCAAAAATCGAAAGGAGGAAGCAAAAAATGTTGATTAACACTACTGCTGCAAACAATTCTAAAAAGATTAGCTTGTTCGAGGAGGACATTTATTGTGAACTACAAAAATGGGAGAGACGTGCTTCCCCCTAGTCTATTGCAAGAGCTGCAAAAATACATTCAAGGTGATTTGATCTATGTGCCTAAGCTTGCGGAGAAACGTGCGCATTGGGGTGAGGTAAGCGGCACACGGAAACTGCTTGCCGAACGAAACAAAGAAATTTACCTGTATTATTCGAATGGTTGGACTGTTGCTGATCTAGAGCGGAAATATCATTTATCATGCGAAAGCATTCGTAAGATCATTGTTAAATCACGATAATGAAAAAATATTGAAAAAAAGCAGATTGCCGCGAGCATCTGCTTTTTTTGTTGTCATTATTGAGTAAAAAGTAGGATTGACACAACTAAGACAAACCTTTAAGAGGGATTTTTTGTCGAACGTCGAAATGTTAATGGATGTATTTTTGGCGATAGATGTCGAATGAACACTAGAACAAATGGCAGTGGAGGATTAAGAAAATGAAAACATTATTAATTGCAGAAGATGAGCCGGTTCTGCGCATGCTTATTATGGATACGCTCGAAGATGAAGGTTATGCGCTCGAAGAAGCGGCTGATGGGGAAGAAGCGTTACAAAAAATTGTGGACACTAACTTTGATTTAATTATTCTAGACTACATGATGCCTAAGATGACAGGTATTGAAGTCATAGAGAAAACAAGGCTGCTGGAGGATCGCAAGCATTCATGCATTCTTATGCTGTCAGCGAAGAGCCAGCAAGCCGAACAAGAGAAAGTGCTGCTCGCTGGCGCCGATGGCTTTATGTCTAAGCCCTTCAGTCCGCTTGAGCTAATCGATAAGGTAGAGGAGATGTTACGTGGGTAAGCTGCGTCTCTTCTATAAGAAAAGAATTACACGACAGTTCGTAGCGATGATGGTACTTGCTTTATCGCTTATTCTTATTGGGGCTGTTGCCGTGCTGACAATCTCGGTTATGATATTAAAAAATTATGAGTCCGAAACGGTTCAAATGAGAGAGAAGCAAGAGCTTGTCGCGCAAATTGCCGATCATTCCAATGATATTATTTTGAGAGCGCGCGGTTACTATGTCTATTTAACAGATTTCGAATATAAGCAGATTTTTTCGGAGAAGAAGCTGCTCGATCAATCTCTAGCAAAAATCAAAACCTATCCGATTAATGCAACGGAACAAGAAGTGATGAACAATATTGAGTCCTTTTTCGTTGATTACTTTGAAAACATTTTGCCGAAAGCGATTGAATATTCAAAAGCTCAAAATTATGAAGCGCTTCGCGTCCTCGTATCCGCAGGTGAGGATAACCCTGTAAATAAACTAATTAGCTATTCACGTGATTTTGAGAAACAAGTACAGCTGCTTGCTGAGCAAAAAAACGATGAATTATTTCGCAGCCTAACGCTTCAAGCCGTTATATTAATAGGATACATCATTATTATCTTAATTATAGCTTCATTTATTACGAGAAAAGTGGCTAGAGATATTGGCGTGCCGCTCATGAGACTGACGAACCACGCTCGTGAGTTTGCGAATGGTGAATATTCGGAGCCAGAGGATCTCACAAGAGAAGATGAGCTTGGAGAGCTGGCACGAACCTTTAAGAAAATGATGACGCAAATCCAAAGTAAAGAAGAGGAGCTTCTCGCTCAAAACGAAGAGCTTATTGCGCAGCAGGATGAGCTGCAGGCGCAGCAAGAGGAACTGCAGATCGCCGTAGGCGTAATGGAGCAAAATGAGAAATATTTGGAGAAGCGCAACCAGCTTGTACAATCCCTCTCTAATACCCTCGATAAACAAGAGCTGCTGCAAAGCATCATTTCTAATATTGTCGCTATTACCGATTCCGATAAAGGCTTAATTGTGATGATGAATAGAGAGCATGATTGCGCATCCGTAGGGATTTCCAATGCTTCAACCAAACAGTTTATTGAGCAAATGGAAGATGGCATCGTATTACGTGCCTCACAGACCAAACAAGCATACAGTATGATTCGTGAATGTTCACTTGGTGAACAGGGATATCACGATTCTGCTATGAAAGCTACCGATTTAATCTTGCCCATTTTGAATGCATCAGAAGAAATGGTTGCCTGCCTAGTCATTACGAAGGTCAATCGTACGATTACGAAGCAAGAGGAAGAAGAGATCGTTGGCATGATGACACAAGTGTCATTAGCCTTCGATAAACTACATTTGTACGAGCTGTCGGAGAAGCAGCGCTTGATGACTGGAGATATACTGAACACCATTCAAGAAGGCATACAATTGYTTGATCTAGATGGCAGCACGCTTCAAATTAATCACAAAATGGCTGAGATATTCGGATTTTTCAATCATGAAAAAGGGACAATCAATATGCCTTTTGAGCAATTCAAAGGTTTTGTCCAATCCTCTGTTGTTGAATCTGAACCGTTAATTCAATTTATGACTGGGCTTATCTCAAATGGACATTATAATGGCTTGTACAGCATGAACTATGAAATTACAGAACCAGAAAGAAAATTCATTCAAATTTATTGCGAGCCCTTGTACCGCAATGGTCAACAATTCGGGTTATTGCTCGTTCACCGTGACATCACGAAGGAGTACGAGGTTGACCGGATGAAATCTGAGTTTGTAAGTACAGTTAGTCATGAGCTAAGGACGCCGCTTGCAAGTGTGCTTGGATTCGCAGAGCTGCTGCTTCACCGGGAACTGAAGCCGGAGCGCCAGCGGAAATATGTATCGACGATTTATCAAGAAGCAAGAAGATTAACGACGTTAATTAATGACTTTTTAGATTTGCAACGAATGGAATCAGGCAAACAAACGTATGAAATGAAAAGCATATCATTAACGCCATTAATTAAAGAAGCAATCGAAATGCAGCAAATGTCTGCCAGCATCCATCAAATCACGTGGCAAAATGATGCACAAGAAGCAATCGTAATTGCAGATAAAGATAAAATGCTTCAGGTATTCATTAATTTATTGAGCAACGCAATTAAATACTCGCCAAATGGCGGACAAATCACTTTATTTAGCAGCATTAACAAAGATATGATCGTCATTCGTTTAGAAGATCAGGGACTTGGCATACCAAAGGATGCACTGCCTAATCTCTTCAACAAGTTTTATCGTGTCGATAATTCAGATCGAAGAGAAATTGGCGGGACTGGCTTAGGCTTGGCAATCGTAAAAGAGATTGTTACAAGACATGATGGTAAAATAGAAGTTTTTTCCGAGTTCGGACATGGAAGTACCTTTATCGTGACGCTTCCACTGGCTAAGCAGCAAGAACGAATACAAAACGATGAGTTGAAGGAAAATACTTCTTCTGAGACGTCCATTCAAGTGATGCTGATTGAAAACGACCTTAATTTGTCCACTTTACTCCGTGATGAATTGAGGTCTAGTGGATATCATGTTCACCTGTTCACAGAAGGTGGGTTGGCTATGAAAGCAATTGAACAGCTCAAACCTGACATCGTGGTCATCGATCTGATGCTGGAATCAGGAATTACCGGCTGGGATATTATTAGCAAAATCAAGAAATCTGATGTATTGCTAAATACGCCAATCATCATTTCGAGCGCCTTCGAAGAGAAAGAAAAAGCTGCACAATGGGGAATTAATGAATTCCTTGTGAAACCCTATTTACCTGGCAGACTAAGTGCAGCAATCTCTCGTTTGCTGCGATAATAGGGGGAGCCCATTTTCATGAAGACGGAAAAATACAAACAATTAATTCAACAGCGAATTACACAGACGATCGATGATTGGTCCAATCAAACAGCAGTTGAGGAACAAGATATTCATCGGTTTTTCCATAATCTTAAAGGGACAAGCGGTACGATTGGGCTGCATGAGGTTGAAAAGTTTTCGGAATCCAAAGAACAATTGTTTTCTGAAAAAAGCAAAAAAACGTTCATACGCGAGGAGTGGTCAGAGCATTTGCTGCCACTAACGGCCATGTTTCCTCAAGTGCTGCAGCTGCTAGACGGACTCGACAATGCAAATGAAGACCATGCCGATTCCCTTGATGATCATTCAAAGCATCACAATCGTGTACTTGTCATTGATGATGATGTTGAATTTGTAACCTATGTCAAAGAAGTTTTAGAGAAAAATGATTATCCAGTAAGCATTGCTCTGAATGCGGAGCGCGGTTTAAAGCTGTTCTACGAATGGAAGCCTAATCTCATCCTTCTTGATAWTGTGTTGCCCGATCGAAGCGGCATGTATGTTCTTAATCAAATCGTTGATAAGGCGAAGCAGCAGCATATTCCGATTATTATGGTCAGCGGGAATGTATCCGTCGAAAATCAAGTTAACGCTTATCGATCCGGTGCGATGGACTTTCTTGCCAAGCCGTTTGATGTTGAGCTGCTTAAGGCTCTCATCGACAATCGATTTGCGATGAAGATGGACTGGGAACGCTCGATCATTATTGATGAGTTAACAGGCGCTTATAATCGCAAGCATTTCAATCAAATGATGCGGCAGCATATCGACAGCTTTAAGCGCTCAAACGATATTTTCTCACTCGTTATGATTGATTTGGATTACTTTAAACTTGTAAATGATACCTATGGTCATCTTCAAGGGGATGAGGTGCTTCAAGCCTTTGTGGCAACTTCACAACATGCGATCAGGCCAAGAGACATTTTATGCCGATATGGCGGGGAAGAATTTGCTCTCATTTTACCGAGTACGGATGCAGTTCAAGCAGCTTACCTTATGGAGCGTCTGCGCACTAAATTTAATGCTATTAAATTTCAAACGAGTGATTCTAACTTTCAAGTCACATTTTCATCAGGAATCACAGAAATAACGGAACTTAATAGCCATTCTGCTACACTGGTAGATGAAGCGGATCAAGCTTTATACAGTGGGAAACGCGGAGGAAGAAACCAAACGGTTGTTTATTCCAAGGCATTAAACCATTCCAAAAACGAATCGATATTAAACATCATTGTCGTTGATGATGATCCATTAATCCGAGAGATTATCATCAATCGATTTTTTAACTGGAAACCTACGAATCATACGAAGGTAAAAGCAGAAGGTTATGCAGACGGTAGAACGTTCTTATCCTCCAACTGGTACAAAGAGAGTGAAAAGTATATTATCCTGCTCGATGGCTCTATGCCTGATTTGGACGGATTAGAGGTATTAAAGGAGCTGCGCCTCAATTATCCTGAACAACAGCTGTTGATCGTCATGCTGACGGCCCGCAATAATACTTCTGATATCGTCAATGCACTACAAATTGGTGCAGATGATTACGTCGTTAAGCCATTTCATATGCAGGAGCTTGTGCTGCGAATCGAACGATTGGCTAGTCGAATCGTTAACTAGATTAAGGAATAGCACAAAAAATCGCGCTTCGATAAGAAGCGCGATTTTTTTTATAGGGCATCCTTTGATTACAGACTTGCATTCCCTATTAGGGAATAGTATGTTTAGAAAAATTAAACCGAATCAGCGATGGACGGCTTCCGGTAATTCTACAACGGTTTGGGGATACTTATAATCGTTCTGATAACAGTTCGTGTCTGAATCATAAGTAGACTGTGAAAGCTTGTGAGAGATCGCGAATATGGGAAGTTTCGGGTTGACGTGCAGGGAAGAATCATAAAAAGAGCATCGTTCAAAATTAAAGTCCAGCGTAGTGATAATGATGACGCAGTTCGAAAAGGTACACCCGATAAAGCTAAATCCGTCAAAAGCAATCGTTTCATTCGTAAATTGTTCATTCGAAATTGTGTGCATAATCAGCGCTCCTATTCTGTGGTGGGACAACCTAATTGCTAGTCYACCAGATTCGTGATGTGATGTTTGTCGGTTGATGCATGTGAAAATTAATAATTAACGACATAAATAGCGTTCATTTGAGATGACTCTCCATTAATATAGTGAGTACAATATTTTTTTACAAAATACGATTGATTGAGTGAAGGAGCTGTATAAATGGACTCAAAAAAATTAGCCGCCGAAAAAGCTGTCGAGTTTCTTAAGGACGGAATGGTCGTGGGATTAGGAACAGGATCAACCGCTTATTGGGCGATTCAAAAAATCGGCCAAAAAGTAAAGGAGGGCCTATCGATTAAGGCGATTGCTACGTCGAGAGCTTCTGAAGAGCTTGCGATAGAGCTTGGCATAACGATGCTTCCATTCGCAGAGATTGAGCAAATTGATGTGACAATTGACGGCGCAGATGAAGTAAATAACGAATGGAACTTAATCAAAGGCGGAGGAGGCGCGCTGCTCCGAGAGAAAATCGTAGCTGCCGCCAGTAAGCAGCTAATTATCATCGTAGATGAAAGCAAGCATGTCGCGCAATTGGGACGTTTCCCGCTCCCGGTAGAAATCGTTCCGTTTGGTTACGAAATGACAATAAGAAAACTGCGTAATCTCGGCGCTGAGACGACAGTGAGAACGAAAGAAAATCAAATGTTTGTAACGGATAATGGCAACTTTATTGTAGATTGTCAGTTTGGTATCATTTCACAAGCAGAACAGCTGGAACATACATTAAATCTCATCCCTGGTGTCGTCGATAACGGATTGTTTATCGGTATGGCAACTAAGGTCATCGTAGGTTATACCAATGGTACAGTGAAGCTGTTGTAAAGCTGTCTAATAGATGTATGCTGCACTTAGCTTGACACATCACCCGAAAGTGGTTTACAACCATATACAGAGGTGAGCGACATGAGCGTCATTCGGTTGGAGAACGTAACGAAAAAGTATGAAGATACACTTATTTTTCGAGATATTTATTTTCGTATAAGCAAAGGGGAACGAATCGGTCTTATAGGCCGTAACGGCGCAGGAAAATCGACCGTATTTAAACTTATTTTAGGCAGAGAAGAGCCTACAGCAGGGAAGGTAGAGGTTGATCCGAAGGTTAAGGTGAGCTACTTCTCACAGTTCTCAGAGCTTAGCGGCAATCGTTCCGTCAAACAAGAGCTGGAGCTTTGTTATGAGCATATTTGGATCATCGAACGCGAGCTTGGGGAAATCGGAGAAAAGCTTGGTATTACCGTTGATGCTGATGAAATGGATCAGCTGCTGAATCGTCAAGCAGATCTCTTCGAGCAGATGGAGCATCATAATGGCTGGAATGCTGCTGTAGAGATCGATACCGTACTCACTAAGCTTGGATTTGATGAGCAATCGCGTCAACAGCCTATCGATCAATTGTCAGGCGGCTGGCGCAACCGCGCCGCACTAGCCAAAATGTTAATTGAGCTGCCAGACGTCGTACTGCTGGACGAGCCGACGAACTTTCTAGACCTCGACGGGCTGGCTTGGCTGGAGCAATGGTTAAATCGCTTTAGCGGCACAATGATTTTGGTATCTCATGATCGGCAGTTTATTGACCGGGTAGTGACTCGTACCATTGAGATTGAAAATTATCATTTTCAAGAATACGAAGGCAATTATACCGATTATATTCGGAAGAAGAAGCTGCGCAAGAAAGAACTTGATCGGCAGTTCGAATGGGAAGAGGAGCTTCTGCTTATGGAAGCCGAAGAAATCGACAACCGTTCGAGCAGGAAGTCTTCCAAAGATCGTCTGTCGCGGAAGCTGGCTGATATGAAGAAAAGAGTAGAGCCGCATCCTGTAAACGTTCTGATTACTGATATTTATGAAAATTTGCGTTTTCCAGACAACTTATGCACTGTCGATGCAATAAGCAAAAACTATGCTGAGCGTGTTATCTTTCAAGATGTCAGCTTTGATATCCAGAAGGAAGACCGGATTGCTATTATCGGTTCAAATGGCAGCGGAAAATCCACTTTAATTAAAGTGTTAACAGGACAAGAACCGGCTGATTCAGGTGCCGTGCAGTTTAGCAAAGGCGTAAGCTACGCCTATTTCAATCGCATGTGGGACGAGCTCGATCAGAAGGATACGGTAAGCCATGCAGTGAACATCTATGGCCTTGGCCTTAATGCCCCTCGCAAGAAAGTGAATAAATTTCTTTCTATGCTGCAGTTCTCGGAAGCAGACCTTCAAAAAGTGATCGGAAGTTTATCCGGCGGTCAACAGGCACGTGTGGCACTCGCAAAATGTTTACTGTCCGGCGCCGAACTCATCATATTGGATGAGCCTACCAATCATCTGGATTTGACCAGCATACAGGTGATGGAGCAGGCGTTAATTCATTTCCCTGGAGCAGTACTCACCGTAAGCCATGATCGTTTCTTCATTGATAAAATCGCTACAAAGCTGCTGACCTTCGAACCGGGTGGAGTAATTACTCAACAAAGTGTATAGCTCACAGCAAAACATAGTATAAGCCAACCTAATGGGGTTGGCTTTTTTTTGTTTATCCGAGCTCAAATGTTAAAGATAAGCTGCATATAAGGCGAGAGATCGAAGTCATTTTTCAGCGGTCTGTCTTCATATACTACGATACGTGCGGATACCGTCGAACATTGTCCACTAACCATGCCTCTTATAAGAAGGAGTGGAGTGAGATGCAATTTTCTATATCCGATGAGCTGGAAATGACTCGCGCAGTGTTAAGGGAATTTGCAGAAAGCGAGGTTGCAACTAGAGCAGTCGAACGTGATGAGAAGGAGCAGTATGATCGATCGTTATTTGACCAGCTGGCTAAACTAGGCATARCAGGCATACCTATTGATGACTTAAATGGCGGTGCCGGCAGCGATTGGATGACTTTCATTATTGTGATAGAAGAACTGGCTCGTGTCTGCGCTTCTACAGCTGCTCAGCTTGCCGCCCATACGGTTTATGCTGCTATGCCGATTTTCACTTTTGGCGGCGACGCTTTAAAAGCTTTGTATCTTAAGGACCTCGCAAAAGGTGTAAAGCTGGGTGGATGCGCTCTGCCATCGACAGTAGTGGGGAACGAGGGATTGAGCAGCAGCATTTCAGCACGTCGACGAGGAGATCACTGGGAGCTATGTGGCGAGCATAAATGTGTCATTCATGGAGATATTGCGGATTATTGCATTGTTATTGCAAAGACGGAGTTAAAACGAAAGAAATCGTTATGTACTGCTTTTTTAATAGAAACGAGTACAGCTGGATGGCAAATTGGGCAGCGAGTACGAACGATGGGATTGCGTTCTTTCCACATTTCAAATATGAAGCTGGATAAATGTGAGATATCTGAGACAAACAAAATCGGAAAAGATGGTCAAGGATTTGAAATCATTTTGAATTCCATCGATATCGGGCATTTGAGTGCAGCTGCGCAATCCATTGGCATTGCCCAAGGAGCTTTTGAAGCTGCAGCTGCCTATGCCAAGGAACGCAAGCAATTCGGTCATTTAATTGGAAAGCAGCAAGGCATCTCTTTCAAGCTTGCAGATATGGCAACTCAGCTGGAAGCAGCCAGGCTTCTCGCTTATCAAGCGGCGTGGCGCAAGGATGAAGGCTTAAGTTTTGCAAAGGAAGCCGCCATCGCGCGTAAGTTCGCGGCAGAAATGGCTGTTGCCGTTGCGATTGAGGCTGTACAAATATTTGGCGGTTATGGCTATATGCAAGAATATCGGATGGAACGGTTTTTAAGGGATGCAAAATGTGTGGAAACGGGGCTTGGAACAGGCGGGATGGAAGTGGATTGCATCCATCGGATGCTGAAGGAGTAGGAGGTATATCACCATGCGCCAGACCGTTATTATAGGAGGGAAACGAACAGCATTCGGAAAGCTAGGCGGCATGTTCAAAAATGAGAAAGCCGTTGAGCTGGGCGCTGCCGTCATTAAAGGAGCCATGCAGCAAACGGGCATACACGCAAGTCAAGCTGATGCCGTCATGATGGGAATGGTGCTTCAAGCAGGCTGCGGCCAAAACCCAGCTCGACAAGCTGCCATTCTTGCCGGAATCGATTGGAGCGTTCCAGCGGAAACGATTAACAAAGTTTGTGCTTCAGGCTTGCGAGCCATCTCTATGGCAGATCAGATCATACGTGCTGGAGATGCAAACATAATATTAGCTGGCGGAATGGAGAGCATGAGTCAGGCGCCATTTGCTGTTCGAACGGCTAGATGGGGAAACAAGCTGGGAAATGCCGAACTGACGGATTTATTGATTCATGATGGTCTGCTTTGTCCTTTCGAAGATGTCCTGATGGCTGTTTATGGCAACAAAATTGCAACAGATCATAATATTAGCCGAACGGAACAAGATGAATGGGCATTAAGGAGTCATGACCGTGCGAGCTCAGCTGCAAATCTGCGATTATTTGAGGATGAAGTTCAGCCTTACTACACTTCTGCAAACGCTATCTTGGCCATCGACGAAGGGCCACGTTTTAACACGGATTTGTCGAAGCTTGCGCTGCTAAAACCGATTCATGGTCCGAGCGGTACGATTACGGCTGGGAATGCTCCGAGTGTGAATGACGGCGCCGCCGCTATGCTCCTCATGTCGGAGGAAGAAGCGAGACGAGGCGGACACAAGCCGCTTGCCAAAATTATCGGACATAGCACCATTGGTGCAAGTGCTCCTAATTTAGCTGCTGCTCCAGCGCTTGCAATCCAAAAGCTATTGCGAAAAACGGGCATTCCTTTAAAAAACATTGATTTATTTGAGGTGAACGAGGCGTTTGCCTCTGTCATTCTCAGCTGCGGGAAAATAGTAGGCTGGGATGAGGAGAAGGTCAATGTGAATGGCGGTGCGATCGCGCTTGGCCATCCAATCGGTGCAAGCGGCGCAAGAATTTTACTCACTTTAATTTATGAATTGAAGCGCCGCGGCGGCGGTTTAGGCATTGCTGCCATCTGCAGCGGCGGAGCCCAGGGTGATGCCATGCTCATTCAGGTGGAGGGCTAAGGCAAAGGGGGTGCTCATGATTATCCAAACCGTTACCGTAATTGGAGCTGGACAAATGGGCAGCGGAATTGCACAGACGTTAGCGCAAAATGGGTTGCAGGTAACCCTTTACGATATTGAGCAAGCTGCCGTGGCAAGGGGGATTGCCTCAATTAATACTTCACTGACTCGACTTGCCGCCAAAGGAAATATTAGCGAGTCTGATCGAACTCAGACCATAAAATCCATCCTAACTTCCACAGACTTAATGTGCGCCAATCGCTCTGATCTAATGATTGAAGCTGCGCCTGAGAATATGACGATGAAAAAAGCGCTTTTTGAAAAGCTTGATCAAATTTGTCAACCAAATGCCATTTTGGCTACCAATACGTCCTCGTTATCGATTACAGAAATAGCTTCAGCAACAAAAAGAGCTTCGCGTGTAATCGGCATGCATTTCATGAACCCCGTACCTATTATGCCATTAGTCGAAATTATTAAAGGTCTTGAGACTTCGAGCGATACATTTGAAAAAATAAAAGCATTGACGCTCACAATCAAGAAAACGCCGATTGAGGTTCAAGATTTCCCAGGCTTTGTCTCCAATCGAATTCTGATGCCTATGATAAATGAAGCGATTTACACGGTGTATGAGGGGGTCGCTGAACCGGAAGCTGTAGACCAAGTGATGAGGCTTGGCATGAACCATCCGATGGGTCCGCTTACGCTTGCCGACTTTATTGGGCTCGATACTTGCTTAGCAATCATGGAGACACTGCAGGCTGGATTCGGCGATTCAAAGTATAGACCATGCCCGCTGCTGCGCAAATATGTGCAGGCTGGCTGGCTAGGCAGGAAAGCCGGACGTGGCTTTTATGTGTACTCAAATGAGAAGGGATAGGTACATCCGAAGGGAGACGGGCAATGGAACTCCGACTTTCAAAGGAACAGTTAGAGCTGCAACAAGCGGTACGACGTTTTGCAGAGACAGAAGTAGCCAGCGCTGTGCCACTCATGGAGCAACATGATCAATTTCCCAGCCTTCTCATTGAAAAACTATCACAAGCAGGCTTTATGGGCATTCCAATTCCTAAGCAATGGGGAGGAGCAGGCTGCGATTTCATTTCCTATATTGCTGCGGTTAACGAAATATCAAAGATAAGCGCAGCGCTTGGCGTCATCTTATCCGTTCATACTTCGGTTTGCACTTTGCCGATCCTGCATTATGGTACGCAAGCTCAAATATCAAGCTATGTTCCCAAGCTTGCTTCGGGTGAGCGGTTAGGCGCTTTCGCGTTAACAGAGCCTCACGCGGGTTCGGACGCTTCCTCTATAAGAACAACAGCAGTATTAGACGGTGAATATTATGTTTTGAACGGATCAAAGGTATTTATCACGAATGCCGGCGCTGCCAATGTTTATGTTGCATTTGCAGTGACTGATGCAAGCAAAGGGGCATACGGCATTACCGCTTTTATTATTGAAAGTGAAACAAAAGGGCTAACGATCGGAAGAAAAGAAAAAAAATTAGGTTTGCACGGATCGAATACTTGTGAGCTTATATTTGATCAATTAAGGATACCCGTTTCCCATAGACTTGGCGAAGAAGGCAAAGGCTTTTCCATAGCCAAAGGCTCCCTTGATGGCGGACGTATCGGAATCAGCGCCCAAGCGCTTGGAATTGCGCAAGCTGCACTAAATATTCTAAATGACCGCTTCCAACCGAAGGCTGCAATGTTGATAAAGCCAGATCAGAAGGCAATGCATCAGCAAGTTAAACTCGCTGGCATAATAGCTAAAGTAGAGGCAGCGAGATTGCTCGTTTATCGCGCGGCGTATTTGCATCAAGAAGGTTTGCCTTGTACGAAGGAAGCATCCATGGCCAAAATGTTCGCATCTGATACAGCAGTTGCAGTGACTAGCCAGGCTATGCAAATGCTCGGATCAGACAGCTGTCTGCAAGGATCAACGATAGAACGACTGTTCCGAGATGCGAAAGCCACTCAAATTTACGAGGGAACAAACGAAATTCACCGAATCGTAATTAGCGGCAAAATACTCAAATCATTATGATTTCTAAAAAGGCGGTGGCGAGATGGGTCATACTCCCGGAGCGCGATTTCGCGAGGCGCTTCAAGTCGAGAAGCCTTTGCAGATCGCAGGCGCTATTAATGCCTTTTCGGCAATAATGGCGGAAAGAGCAGGGTTTCGCGCTTTGTATTTATCTGGTGCAGGTGTTGCTAATGCGTCGTTCGGTCTGCCTGATCTTGGGATTACAACGCTGCAGGATTGTCTTGAGGATGTAAGAAGAATAACGAGTGTTACAGAGCTGCCGCTGCTCGTAGATGTGGATACGGGCTTTGGAGGAGCTTTCCAAATTGCGCGAACGATTAAGCTGATGAACCGTGCGGGAGCCGCCGGCGTTCATATTGAAGATCAAATCCTGGCTAAACGCTGCGGGCATCGCCCTAACAAAGCAATCGTAAGCAAGGAGGAAATGATTGATCGGATTAAAGCAGCTGCAGACGCAAGAGAAGATGATCAGTTTGTCATTATGGCTCGCACGGATGCGCTTGCGGTAGAAGGGTTAGAAGCAGCGATTGAACGGGCATGCGCATGTGTGGAGGCCGGAGCAGATATGATTTTCCCTGAGGCAATAACAAAACTTGAGGATTATCAAGCCTTTGCTGATGCGGTGAAGGTTCCTATACTCGCAAACATTACGGAGTTCGGGCAAACTCCGCTGTATACGATAAATGAGCTTGAGCATGCAGGTGTCAGCTTAGCTCTTTATCCGTTATCCGCCTTTCGCGCAATGTCAGCAGCAGCTCTTCATGTCTATGAAACGATAAAACAAGAAGGAACACAGAAAAATGTCATAAATGTTATGCAAACTAGAGCAGAGCTTTATGACCTCCTCGATTATTTGAGCTACGAAGAGAAGCTGGATCAGCTTTATGGAGTCAAAGAGGAGGAGAACCGTCATGACAACTAAAAAACAAGGCGGTCTCGCCGACGTTATAGCGGGACAGACTTCGATTTCGACAGTCGGAAAAGCAGGAAAGGGCTTAACCTATCGAGGTTATTCGATTGATGATCTCGCCCTTCATGGCAGCTTTGAAGAAACTGCTTTTTTACTGTTATATGGAGCCTTGCCAAGCGATGTCCAGTTAAAAGATTACAGGAAGAAGCTTGCGTCACTTAGACAACTGCCAGCAGGTGTATTGAACATATTGGAGCAGTTGCCGAGCAGCACACATCCAATGGATGTGCTTCGAACGGGGGTTTCGGCGTTAGCTGCGTTCGAACCAGAAAATGAGGAGCGTGACGCTTCCCACATCGCTGATAGATTAATAGCCTGCAGCGCCTCTATTTTATTATATTGGTATCATTATCAGAAGAGTGGGAGAAGGATTGATACAGAGACAGATCAACAAAGTGTTGCTGGACATTTTCTGCAGCTGCTTCATGATCAACGCCCGAACGAGCTTCATGAGAAAGCTTTTGATGTTTCACTTGTATTGTATGCGGAGCATGAATTCAACGCTTCTACATTTGCAGCACGTGTTACTGCATCTACTTTATCAGATATGTATTCCGCCATTACGACTGGCATTGGCACACTCCGTGGACCTCTTCACGGCGGTGCCAACGAAGCCGCGATGGAGCTGATTGAACAATTCGGCAGCGTGCGCGAAGCCGAGATCGGAATTATGCAAATGCTGAAGGACAAGAAATTAATTATGGGCTTTGGACATCGTGTTTATTCTGTTTCTGACCCACGATCCGATATTATTAAATACTGGTCAAATAGACTCTCTGCAGGGGCTGAGAATTCAATCATTTATCCAATTTCCGAGTCTATAGAGAAAATAATGCTGCAAGAGAAAAAACTATTTGCCAATTTGGATTTTTACAGCGCGTCAGCCTATCGATTTATGGGCATTCCAACCTCACTTTTTACACCGATCTTCGTTATTTCTCGTACCAGCGGCTGGGCTTCCCATATCATTGAACAACGTGCAAACAATCGAATCATTCGTCCAAATGCCGATTATATAGGCAGTGATTTGCTGCCTTGGCTGCCTATCGAGCAACGATCCTAAATGAGGAGGGGGATGCGAAAATAATGTCCACTTTAAAGAGTAATGAGAGGCCAAAGCCGGATCAAGTGTTGGTTGCTATTGCACAATATGCTGCAAATTATACGATAGCTAGCGAAGAAGCTTATAATACCGCTCGATATTGTCTCATCGATACGCTTGGCTGCGGGTTGTTAGCGCTTAGGTATCCCGAATGCACGAAGCTGCTAGGCCCGGCCGTACCGGGAACTCTCGTTCCGAATGGAGCTCGTGTTCCTGGAACTTCATTTCAGCTTGATCCGATCACTGCAGCATTTAACATTGGATGTATGAACCGCTGGCTCGATTACAATGATACTTGGCTTGCAGCGGAGTGGGGCCATCCATCAGATAATCTTGGAGCTATACTAGCTGCTGCGGACTATGAAAGCAGGAAAAACATAGCTGAGGGCAAACCGCCGTTTGTCATGAGAGATGTGCTTTCGGCTATGATCAAGGCTCATGAAATTCAAGGCATTCTTGCACTTGAAAACAGCTTTAACCGCGTAGGGCTCGATCATGTTATTCTCGTAAAGATTGCCTCAACTGCTGTAGTGACTGCGCTGCTAGGCGGGACGACAGATGAAATTATTGATGCTTTATCCAATGCGTGGATTGATGGTCATCCGCTTCGTACTTATCGTCATTCGCCAAATACAGGTTCGAGAAAGTCATGGGCAGCCGGCGATGCCACAGCTCGCGCGCTTAGGCTTTCATTGATGGCGCTAAAAGGAGAGATGGGTTATCCCGCTGCACTAACTACGCCGGAATGGGGATTTTATGATGTGCTGTTTAAAGGGAATTCCTTTTCCATTAAACGGGATTTTGAAGCTTATGTTATGGAAAACGTATTGTTTAAAATATCTTTCCCCGCTGAATTCCATGGCCAAACTGCGGTGGAGGCTGCTATCTTGCTGCACCCGAGTGTGAATGACAGATGGCATGAAATTGATAAAATAATCATTACTACACATAAGTCCGCACTGCGAATCATCGATAAAACAGGACCGCTCCATAATCCTGCGGATCGTGACCATTGCATTCAATATATGGTCGCAATTGGCCTGATTCATGGACATTTAACTGCCGATCATTATGAGGATGATTATGCGAGTGACAGTCGTATCGATGAGCTTCGCAAGAAAATGGTTACGACTGAAGATATCACTTACTCACATGATTATTTGGATGTTAATAAACGCTCGATTGCCAATGCCATTCAAGTGTTTTTCCAAGACGGAACATCCACTGAGAAGATCGAGATTGCATACCCAATCGGCCATCGGCGCAGACGTCAGGAAGCCATACCGCTTCTGCTTGCGAAGTTTGATGCCAGTTTGAAGAGCAGGTTCCCATCCAAGCAAACACAAGCGATATTAGAGCTTTGCCAAGACCAAAACGTATTAGAGAACACGCCCGTACAGCAGTTTATGGAACTATTTGTTATTTAGGTAAATGCCTGCGTACAGCGCAGGTTTTTCTTTTTAAAATCTATTTTTTTTTGTAGCTTTTCTGTAACTTTCTGCACCCCCATTTCGTTATATTGTATAAGTAAGCCGAATAAGAATATATACCATATAGAAGGAGCGTCTGCGCTATGAAAAAATATGTATTGATCGCAACTGTTGCGATAGCTTGTCTCACGGCCTTTAGCTTTGCGCCGGCGGGAGGCCGTGAATATACACCGGTAGAACAAACACCGGATATGATAACTGGCTACGTTTCAATGACAAAAGGGGAAAATAATCATTACACATTATCTATCGACCAAATCGATTGGTACGAGGGTGATGCAGCGACAAAAATTTTCCTTGAGCGTGAAAAGGATTCTGGGCTCGATGCCCCGCCAGATGGTTATTACATTGAGAATGATGATGAAACATTGCGTGACTTACCGATAGCCGATAACGCTGAGGTGCTTATGCAAATCTATAATCGAACGGGCAATATTAATGAAGCAGATATTGTTTGGAATGAACCGATTTCAGTTAAAAAGTTTATTGAACTCATCAATACGGAAGACGACTTCGATATGAAGAGCTTTCCTTATCATATGACGATCAAGAACGGGGAAATCGTACGCATCGTCCAGCAATTCGTTCCTTAAATAACCTTTTACATTTATGAGAGAAGCAACACAACAAGCGCGTGCCGATATTTAATCGGCACGCGCTTTTTATGTTTCACTTGATGCTTTTGAAATAACGTTTATATTTTCTTCAATCTGATTTATCCGTTTAATCTCTTCCAGCTTCATAGATACGATGAGCAAGCATCTCAGGATGCGTCTTTGCAGTTGACATATGATCGCCATGACCTTGGATGTATCGGAACAAGCCCAGTCGGTTGGACATATGCGGATGCCATCCATATTCGCTGTTGTACTGTGGAAGAACATTATCCTCCGTTAAGAAAATATAACTTTTCGGCATATTCAAACTATAAAATACTTTAAGATCGAGTTTTTCATAAAAAGGTTTTGCTGGTTCTGGACTTACCATACTGTACATTTTCTCTGCTAAGCCGAGGCTTGCCAAATTAACAAAAGTTTCACGAAACAGCGAAAATGGCAGCATGATCGTATCATCCTTCGAGCTTTCCCTAAGCTGCTGGAAACTAGCTTTTACAGGGGCTGGAAATTCATCGGCGACCATTTCACCATCGTTTAATACAAAAGCATCCAAAAACACGAGCCTCCTAATACGCTCTGGAATCAGCTCTGCAACCTTTTGGATAACGGAGCCTCCGAAGCTATGACCCACAAGTATGATTTGCTGAAGATTTCTTGACGCAATAGAAGCAGCAACAGAATGACTTATCATTTCATGAGTGACGTTTTTATTAGGATCTGCACCATGCCCGGGATATTCAGGCGCGAACACGGTATGGCCCATACTGGTTAATTCATAACCGATGCCATTCCAAAAGCTCGCATCCGCCCAGGAGCCATGAACGAGAACAAAAGTGAGCGGCTGTTCGCTCTGCATCAATCTTACACTGGTTGCGAAAACATCCGAGTATGGATATGCGTAGTTAATCGTGTTTTGTTCAATTTGATACATGCAGCATTACTCCTCAAAATCAGATTATTCAGCATATGCCTATAATCCATTTAAGGTTAATCATCGCCCAGTATCTGTTCAAGGCTGTAAATTTCCCACTTATGTTATCGTTTTAATATCCTTATTCTGATTAAGCGGAATGCGAAAGCGATGTCTAGCCGAGTTATTGGGTGGAATTATGCTTTTTGCTGAAGCAAGCGTAGCATTGATTTCACCGCCAAGCATGATGAGGATAGAGCTAATGTAGAGCCAAATCAACAGGATGATTACTCCGCCAAGACTGCCGTATGTTTTCGAATAGTTCCCAAAATTGTTCATATAGAACTGAAAAACAAGTGAAGTCGCAATCCAACCAAAAGTTGCAAATAAAGCACCTGGCACAGCTTCTTTTAAGCTCAGCCTTCTGTTAGGAACAATCCAATAAAGCAAGGAAAAGGCGGCTGTCATTGCGGAAATTGGTATGACATACTTCAATACATTCCAAATCCATTCGAATCCATTTGGATAATCAAGCCACTTAAATAAGTATTCGCCAATAGCTTTACCGAAAATAAGCATAACCATGACCAAAACAATAACGACCACTAAAAAAATTGTTGATAGCAGCGAAATTCCGCGTACCTTCCAAAACGGTCGCTGTTCCTCAACATCGTACGCTTTGTTCAATCCTTTCAAAATCGCATTAATACCGTTTGAGGCAGACCAAATGGTCGCAATCATACCGAATGACAGCAGTGTTCCGCTGCTGTTATCTACAACTTCAGCAAGAATTCCGCTAATCGTATCACTTGCTTCTGCAGGTAGAAGGCGAATAAACTCTGCGATCACGCTATCGCCAGACATTTCGATAAAGCTAAGCAAACTGACCATAAATATAAGAAAGGGGAAAAACGATAAGATCAAATAATACGTCAGCTGTGCGCCAAGCGCAGGCACATCATCCTCACGAAAACGGCTGTATAAGCATTTTATAAATTGCATCGTGTTGAATTTTTGTTTCATGAAGACCACCATCCTTTTGATATAAAACTAAACAAAATAGCAGGCTACAAAACATTTATTGAAATAGAAAAGATAAGCAGCAAGTAGGAAATAGTCAAATCATGTCGAATAAGAGTATGAGTAAATATTTTCGAATGAAGGGAGTGGACCTTATGTTTTTACATTTTCTACAAACCAAGGAGCAAAAAGAAGCATTTCTCGAATTAGCACATCTTGCAGCAAATGCTGATGGGTTCATTCACAAGAAAGAACAAGGATTTCTTCAATCGTATATGCAAGAGATGGATATGCAGCAAGCCGTAATAAGCTTTTCATCCGAAAAGCAGTTAGCAGATATACTAGTAAATATTAATGATGATCATGTAAAAAAAATCTTTTTCGCAGAAATTCTGCTTCTCATATTCGCTGACGGCGACTACAATGACGATGAAAAAGAATTAACAAAGGATATGAAAGAGCTTCTTAATCTAGACGAAGAAACTTGTGAATCCATTAAAAACTGGGTTATTCGTATGGATCAGCTCAAAATTGAAGGCCTTAAGCTTATATTGAACCCTTAATAAAATTGCAGACATAAGTAAAAAACCTCTATTCTTCCCAGTGGAAGAATAGAGGTTTTTTAAGTACTGCTTTTTCTTACATGCATTATGGCTTCGAAAAACCGAATTTTTCAAACACAGCCATTGYCTCTGCCGTTTGAAGATAATCATAAAATTGCTTCGATTCTGGAAGATGCTTTGTTGCTGTAACGATACCAATCGGATAGGTGATCGGCGTGTATGTTGCAGGATCAACGGTAAGGACAATATTGACTTTATCTGATGTTAAAGCGTCAGTCTTATAAACAAAACCCGCGTCTGCATTGCCTGTTTCAACGTACTGAAGAACCTGACGGACATCCTTCGCTTGAACAACCTTCGGTTGCAAGCTATCCCATAGCTTTGCTTGTTCCAAGGCTTCTTTCGTATAGCTTCCAGCCGGTACGCTCTCTGGGATGCCAATTGCAATCGTTTTGACATCAGCGTTCAACAGATCATTAACCTTTGCAAGCTGCGTTTTTGACGTTTTTGAAGTGACGAGCACGAGACCATTAGAGAGGAGATTTGTTTGGCTATCCTCAGCAATCAGCTTCGCATCTACTAGTGACTTCATGTTTTTGGAAGCAGCTGAGAGGAAAAGATCCGCAGGCGCGCCATTTTCAATCTGCTTCTGAAGAGCGCCTGAAGCGCCAAAGTTAAAATTCAGTTTTACATTAGGGTGAATTACCTTAAATTGTGTTTCAATTTCCTTTAACGCATCCGTTAAACTTGCAGCTGCCGAAATCGTTAAATCAACATTTTCAGCAGGTGTTTCCGTACTAATTGCTGTTGATTCTGGTTGATTGGTGGAGCTTGGTTGATTCGTTTGATTCGAACCACAGGCCGTTACAACGACCATAATCATAACCAAATACAATAAAACATAGCTTTTTTTAAGTAAATCAATCATTTAATACCCTCTTTCGTTATGTTTAGATATAAATAGACATAATCCATTTTCCGATTATAAGGTGAAGGAAATAGATTTGTAAAGCGAATCACCACAGTATTTCCGTTGTTTATGCTACAATAATGATTACTGCATACAATCCTTAAGAGGTGATTAACATATCTGAAAATATTTCCTATACGACAGAGGAAATCTCTAAGCTGCTCAAAATATCCAAATTAACCGTTTATGATCTTATCAAAAAAGGGGATTTGGCCTCATACCGAGTAGGTAAACAAATGAGAGTGGATGCTTCTGATTTAGAAGCCTATAAGCAGCGCTCAAAGGGGAACCAGCAAAGCTTGCGTGACGCTTTAATTATTCAACCAGATGCTGCAAGCACAGCACGCCAGAGCCTTGGCGCTCGCTCCATTGTCATCACAGGACAAGACATCAGCCTCGACATACTCGGAAGGCATATTGAGAAATATACACACGCACTTCGCCCACTGCGGTCTAATGCCGGCAGTCTAGATAGTTTGATCTCCATGTATAATGGGCAATCCGATGTCGTAAGCACCCATCTGTTAGACGGCGATACGGGCGAATACAATATTCCGTACATACGCAAGCTGCTCGTCGGCTCGTCATACGTTGTTATTAATCTGCTATCTAGGAAAGCCGGATTATTTGTCCAAAAAGGGAATCCGCGAAACCTAAAAGGATGGAGCGATCTTGTTCAGACAGACTTACGTATTATTAATCGAGAAAAAGGCTCCGGGGCTCGTGTATTGTTAGAGGAACAGCTTCGATTGCATCGTATTTCGGCACGTGAGCTTCTCGGCTATGAGGACGAACTGACAAATCATCTAGGCGTTGCAGCAAAAGTGGCGGGTTGCGAGGCAGATGTTGGAGTTGGGATAGAAAAAGCAGCAGCGATCGTAACTGGAGTGGACTTTATTCCTTTAGTTAGTGAACGTTACGATCTTGTCATTATGAAAAATTCAGAGAATAGCGATCTCATTAACTTGATTATCGAAATTTTGAAGTCCGCTTCATTTCAACAGGAGCTTGCAGCTATTTCCGGCTATGACTTATCACAGACAGGAAATGTTCTTTATGAATGTTAATGCAGATTTCACTTTTCAGATGAATCCCATTATAATGCGCAAGGATGGATGGAGATGAAACTTCCCATTTTGAATGAAGCTTTAATTAAACGAATACAGCAATCAGAAATGGAATATCTTACATCAAGAATTAGTTCCATAGGAGAGAGACTAGGCAATCTTGAAGGAGTCGAGATTAATCATTATGGCCAAGCTGTAGCTTACTATATAAAAACAATGCCTTGGGGCATTTTTAATTCGGTAAAAGGTTTGGGCGATGAGGACAGCGACAAGCTGGAGGAGATTATCAAGTTTTATGAAGCAAGAGACAGAAGCTTTCAAATTGATTTGGATCCTATACAATGCACAGCTGCTCTGTTTGGGAAATTGGCAGAGCTCGGTTTTCGACAAAATGGCTTTCATTCTGTTCTTTATGGACTGCCAAGTGAAGATAAACCTGTTTTGCCTCCTCATATCACGATTTCGGAAGTCGTTACAGAGGAGGTGTTCGATCATTATGCTGAAATCCATTGCCTAGGATCAGGCATGTCATTGTCCGATAAACACCACTTTGTTAATAACAATATTGGTTTACTGAATCGAAAAGGGTGGAAAATCTATCTAGCGTATTTAAATGACATACCTGCAGGTGTAGGTGTCATGCATATGAATGAGGATGGAATCGCATCATGTGCTCTTGCGGCTACTGCCCCTACATTTAGAAACCAAGGTCTGCAAACAGCACTATTAAACTGGCGTCTACATGAAGCGCATCTTGCAGGCTGTGAGCTCGTCGTAGCACAGGCTAGCTTCGGATCAAGCAGTCAACATAATATGGAAAGAGCCGGATTACATATCGCATGGACGAGATCCATAATGAAAAAATAAAAAGAACATTTTGTATTCATGCTTTTCATGCTATTATTGATCCATAAATATGGATGACAGGAGAAAAATAAGATGAGCTATACGCAGTCAAGYGGTTATGGTAAACCGATGCAAAAATTAATGCTAACCTTTTTCTTTGCCTTAATTGTTTCAGTAGGCGGCATGTACATAGGAACAATGCTTCCCAGCGCCGCACGAATCCCACTGTTTATTGTCGAGATTGGATTAATCATTGCCATCATGTTTTTGCGTAAATCAACAGCCATTGGCTACTCACTGATGTACGTGTTTATGATTGTATCTGGTGCAACCTTGCAGTTTTCTTTAAGCTATTATATCGCCTCCATGGGTACATCAGTCGTCATTCAAACCGTTGCCGTTGCTGTACTCGTTTATGCAGGCCTTGCGATCTACGCTACATACTCCAAAGAGGATTTTCGCTTTCTTGGCGGGTTTTTGTTCGCATCATTAATTGGGCTCATCGTTATCGGTCTTATGCAATTTATTTTCCCTTTTGGAGGGATGATGGAAACCATTTATGCCGGCTTTGGATTACTCATTTTCATCGGTTATACACTTTATGACTTTAGCCGTATGTCCAAGGAAGGTTTTGAAGACAAAGATATTCCACTGATGATCGTTAATATTTATCTTGATTTGGTTAATATCATTTTGTTCGCCCTACGTTTTGTGAAATCCTTGCTGGATGATTAATCGTTCGTCCTAATTGCCAATAAGGTTAATCTTCATACTTGAGGATTAACCCCTTTTTTTTTACGTGTCAATAACCATCTTTTAATAATTGATTTATCGGGTGAAGCTGCTTTGATATCACAATCAATAAAATCCCCTCTACGAATTCGCTTATCCAAAGCTTGCTGTTGATCCCTCCATAAACTTTCTGCTACATAGTAATGAAACAACATGATCCATTCCTCCTCTTACCAATCAATGCTTATGCTTTCATTATGCGATCTGAGTCCGTTGGTAAAAAGAGTAGATCTTTCATTGTTTATTTCACCTTTTAATTTTCAGAGCAATGCCCAGTATAACTTTATCCTAGGAGGAAAGAGATGGGGTTTATAATCGTTTTACTGCTAACGATGATTGTTATTTTATTATTTGAAATAAACGGAAAGATGCCTAGAAGAAATCGAAACAAAGATGAATTGAGGCGTGCTTTGAAGAGAGATCAGGAAAGAAGAAAAAGGGATAAAGAAAGAGATTACTAAGAGACCGCTGAATGGCGGTCTTTTTTATTGTGATGCCACGTTGACATCTGCATTTAAAACATGTATATTTTTATCAACACCTTATACCCATAGGGGTATATGTACGGCGTCATTTTTTCGCCTTTTTCAATACCCCCATGGGTATGTTGTTCGAATGATTTATTAATAAACGCAAAGGAGGTTCAAGAAATGATGAATCACATTCAAGCAGACAAAACAATAGATTGCAAAGGCTTGGCTTGTCCTATGCCCATCATCAAGACGAAAAAAGCAATGAATGAGCTTCTTTCTGGACAAGTCATTGAAGTGGTTGCCACGGACAAAGGATCTTTGGCAGACATCCAAGGGTGGAGCAGAAATGCGGGGCATCAATACTTAGGTACGCTTACGGAGGGCGAGGTATTGAAGCATTACCTTAGAAAATCCAACCCGAATGAAATAAAAGAAGAAATCAAATATTTGAAGACAATGAACAACGGAGATTTGATGAAGAAGCTTATTTCAAATGAGAACATGATGATTTTAGATGTACGTGAGTCTGCAGAGTATGTTTTTAACCACATCCCTGGAGCCAAATCAATTCCGTTAGGAGAGCTTGATATTCGAACGAGTGAACTCGATCCTGATCAGGAGCTTTATATCGTGTGCCGCACTGGCACCCGCAGCGATATCGCTTGCCAGCTATTAGCTGATAAAGGGTTCAAACTCGTGTACAATGTCTTGCCAGGTATGTCCGAATGGGAAGGACCACTAGAGAATGATGTACAGTAATACCACTCACTCATCATAGTAGGAGGAATACACCGTGAGTTCATCAAACCAGTTAAATGAAATGAGTGCCGGGCAGCTAGCAAAACTTATTTTAAGCAAAAAAGAAGACCTCTTCATCCTTGATGTACGTAGTGAAAGCGACTTTGCGAATTGGAAAATCGAAGGAAGTCGAATAGAGGTTCTCAATATTCCTTACTTTGAACTGCTAGAGGGAGTAGAGGAGATAATCGAACAAATTCCAATAGACAAAAAAGTGCTGGTTGTATGCGCCAAAGAAGGTTCTTCAATATTTGTTGGAGAGTTGCTCGTGGCAGCAGGCAGGTCTAATGTTTATTACTTGCAGGGCGGGATGAAGTCGTGGAGCGAGCATTTGGAGCCCGTAAAAATTGGCGATTTGCGCCAAGGCGGTACTATTTTTCAGTTTGTACGAATGGGTAAAGGCTGCTTGTCCTACATGATCGTATCAGACGGTGAAGCTGCTGTCGTAGATGCCCCTAGAATGACGAATGTGTTGGAGCAATTTGCGAAGGACAATGGGTATCGCATTATGCATACGTTAGATACCCATCTTCATGCGGATCATATCTCGGGCGGCCGTAAGCTTGCAGAACAACAATCTGCAACGTACTGGCTTCCTCCAAAAGATGCTGCAGAAGTCACATTTGAATACGCGAAACTTGAGAACGGTCACGATATTGAGGTAGGCAATACCACATTAAAAATACAACCCATTTATTCACCTGGTCATACGATCGGCAGTACATCATTTATAGTAGATGATCAGTATTTACTAACTGGTGACATTTTATTTATTGAATCCATTGGACGACCAGATTTGGCTGGACTCGCTGAAGATTGGGTTGGTGATCTTCGTCAAACGTTATATAGTCGTTATCCGGATTTGTCTCAGGATTTAATTATACTTCCAGCACACTTCGGCAAGTTCTCGGAGCTTGGAGAAGATGGGCGGGTAGCCGCTGTTTTATCCGATGTATATAAAAACAATACAGGCTTGCAAATATCGGATGAAGCTGCGTTTCGCGGCATGGTGACCAACAATCTGCCGCAGCATCCGAACGCTTACCAAGAAATACGCCAAACGAATATGGGTAAAATCACACCTAACGAAGAAGAGCAGCGCGAAATGGAAATCGGTCCAAATCGTTGTGCCGTTCACGATAATTAAAGGAGGAAATGAATAATGAAAGCTGATCTAATCGTTGATACCAAAGGGCTGGCTTGCCCGATGCCAATCGTAAAAGCAAAAAAAGCACTGGATGGATTGAAGCCTGGACAATTTATGGAGGTATTATCAACCGATAAAGGTTCTTTAAATGATTTTACGGCTTGGATTAGAAAAGCAAACCATGAACTCGTGCAGCATACGGAAGAAAACGGCGTGTTCACATTTCTAGTGAAAAAAATTTAACTGAATTTTATTATGGAGAGGAGAACATATATGGAAGCTGTAACTGAAAAAACAACGATAGTCCTCTTCAGCGGGGAACTTGATAAAGCGATAGCTGCTTTTATTATTGCAAATGGAGCAGCTGCTTATGATCACGAGGTAACTATATTTTTCACCTTTTGGGGACTAAATGCTTTGCGCAAGGATGAAGCAGTCCATACCAAAAAAGGGCTTCTTGAAAAAGCCTTTGGCTGGATGATGCCAAGAGGACCGCAAAAACTAGGCTTATCCAAAATGAATTTTGGCGGCATGGGACCTAAAATGATTAAGCATGTTATGAAGAAGCATAATGCGTTATCACTGCCACAGCTCATAGAACTTGCGCAGGAGCAAGGGGTTAAGCTTGTAGCGTGTACAATGACAATGGATCTTCTTGGTTTGCAGCGTGAAGAGCTGATCGATGATATTCAACTTGCTGGTGTAGCCGGTTACTTAGGCGACGCCACCGATGCAAAAGTGAATTTATTTATATAATCAATGAAATGATACTCTCTTTTGGTTTATAATATACCCATACATGTACACGTTAACGAATGGGAGGTTAAGAACATGGCATATGTTTATACCGATGAAATAAAAACACGACTAAGAAGAATAGAGGGTCAGGTTCGAGGCGTATTGAGATTGATGGATGAACAGCAATCTTGCAAGGACGTAGTAAGCCAGCTGTCAGCAGTACGCAATGCAGCAGATAAAGCAATGGCCCAAATTGTTGCGGAAAACCTTCATCAATGTATTATTGAAGAACAGTCTGCTGGCGGCGATGCGAATAAGCTGGTTAAAGAAGCGATTGAGCTGCTCGTGAAAAGTCGGTAAAAGAACACAAGCTTAATAACCTTCTCTAGCATACTCTACTTAGTAGAATGGATGGTAGAGGAGGTATAGTTATGCATTTAATTTCAATCATTCTCATTGGACTGGCTTCTAATATTGATAATTTAGGAATTGGTGTATCCTTTGGCACACGATCAACAAAAATTCCAATTGTCTCAAACTTGTTTATTGCCATATTGGCCATGGCTGCAGCATATTTAGCCATAACAATGGGTCACCTTATATCTGGTTTTATGAGTCAAAAGCATGCAGATTTAATTGGTGGTTCTGTCATCATACTTCTAGGTCTTTGGAGCATATTGCCTAAACAGAGGACAAGGGTTGCAACAAGTCCATTACGTGAGACTAGTGATTCGGAAAGATCTATTACTTGGCAGGAAACGATCTCATTAGGTTTTGCTTTATCATTAAATTGTATCGCTACAGGATTTGGAGCAGGTGTTAGTGGTGCGTCACCGATAATGACTGCAATTTCTGTTGGTATATTTTCACTAATAACCGTTGCTATCGGATTGCGGATTGGACATGAGATTGCTAGAACATGGTTAGGTAAATATTCTACTCTCATCGGCGGTATGATACTCATTGTAATAGGCCTTTTGGAGATTTTTTTGTAACTGAACGATAACAAAAAATAAGCGAACACGGTAGAGCGTGTTCGCTTATTCTAAGACGTCATATATAATTCTTACACCTAGGGAGCTGTAATTTTCTTCTTTGTAATGTCCATGCTCACAATACTTGGTGCTGGACAAGCTTTCATTGATTGACAGCAAGGGTTCATTGCAGGTCGGGCATTTATCTTCAAATATTTTTTTGAATATACTTTTCATTTCATAAATACCTCATTTCACATGAAGTTACTTGGTTTTAATTATACCTTACTTATTGCATTCCAACAAGGAGAGTTTTTATGGACATTATCCTTTACATCATCATGACGCTGCTCGGTTTTGTTGGTTCCTTTTTTTCGGGATTACTTGGCATAGGCGGGGCCATAATAAATTTTCCCCTTTTATTATATGTTCCATCCAGTCTTGGCTTAGCGCAGTTTACGGCAAAAGAAGTGGCATCCATCAGCATGTTTCAAGTTTTCTTCGCTTCGTTAGCTGGGATTATCGCTTTCCGTCAGAAAAGCAATCAAACAGCGGTCATTCATAAAGGTCTTGTTATTTATATGGGCAGCAGTATTTTAATGGGCAGTTTAATTGGCGGATTCGGATCTCGTTTTCTTAATGAAGATGCCATTAATATTATATACGGAACATTATCGGTTATTGCTGTTGTTTTAATGCTCGTTCCAAACCGGGGAAAACAACAATTAAATATAAATGAAATCACTTTTAATAAGCTCATTGCGGTAACGTCTGCTTTCATTGTTGGCATTGTGTCAGGAGTTGTTGGAGCAGGTGGTGCTTTTATTCTAATCCCAATAATGTTGACGGTCTTAAAAATTCCGACAAGGACAACCATTGCTTCATCATTAGCGATCGTATTTGTGTCGGCAATTGGCGGCGTAATCGGCAAGCTATCCGCTGGTTCCATTCCGATATGGCCAACTGTATTTGTTGTATTGGGCAGCTTGATCGGTGCTCCAATTGGATCTAGAATCAGCTCTAAAATAAACGTGAAATATTTGCGATATGGGCTTGTTGTATTACTCATTTTCACAGCGATTAAAGTGTGGTCATCCATATTACAATAGAATATGCGTACCTTATTAAACGGATTGGGGAGGTTAGGATATGTTGATTTTAATTGCTCTAACTGGTTTATTCGTAATGTGGTTCATTTATAGAAGATTCTCACCCCTAAAAAATTTAACTTATGTCGACGAAAAAGCGCTAAATGAAAAAGGCGTTATACCTGACAGCAGTAAAATACTCGATGTCCGCGATTCAACTGACTATGAGAAATGTCATGTGGATGGTTCGATTAATATATCAATTGGTCGGCTCCCTTATTTGTGGAACAAAGAGCTTGCACCAAATGACTCTGTCTTAATTTTGTCGGACAGTTTCTATAAAAGTAAAAAGGCTGCGAAAATCCTTAAAAAACATGGTTTCAGCCAGCTGTTTACTGTACGAAACCAACAATGTGCATAGATAACTTTTCAAGTGACTGATGAACCGCGTATATCGCGGTTTTTTTGCGTCCACTCTAAACCAGATTATGGTACAATCTCCTCGTATGTTGAAAATAATGCTGTTCGTGCACAACAATTTTATATCAGAAAGCAGGGATCATTTGAGATTATTTCATGTGAGCGAAGAAAGTGATATTACACTTTTTGAACCTCGAATACCTTCTCGAGTGGATATGGATCAAAGCAAAGGGTTGGTATGGGTAATAAATGAACGGTGCTTGCCGAATTTCCTAACACCTCGCAATTGTCCTAGAGTAACTTATCATAGTCATGAAACGACCACAGATGAGCATAAAAAACTTTATTTAAGCTCAAATTCGTTGGACCATGTTGTTGCGATTGAGCATAAATGGTTTGAAATCATGAGGCAAACCACGTTGTATTTATATGAATTCGATACGACTGATTTCTATGGCGCAGATAAAAGTGCTGGTTACTATGTGAGCGAAAAAACACAGATCCCTATCAATAAAATAATTGTTCATGATTTGTTTGGAGAACTCATACGCAGAAATGTCGAGGTTCGCATGATCGATAATTTGTGGGATTTGAATGATAAAATTGCAACCACAAGCTTTAATTGGTCGATGTGCAGAATGGGTTTTGCCGCGCAGAGGAAGGAATCAGTATGATGAGTACAATAGTTGAGATTGAAAACTATAATCCTCTTTGGGAGCACGAATTTTGTGAAATACGATCTACTATCGAAGCTGAAGTTGGGCAATTCATTAGGTCAGTTGAACATGTAGGAAGCACCTCTGTTAAAGGACTTGGTGCTAAGCCCATCTTGGATATAGATATCGTCATTGAAGATTATAGTATGCTGCCTCTGATCATCCAAGGGCTTGAGAAGATTGGTTATTTCCATCAACAAGAATGGAGTTTTGAAGGAAGAGAGGCCTTTGGCAGAAAAGATATGTCGGTTCCTTGGCATAAACAGCGTGGAAAATGGATGGAGCATCATTTGTACGTGTGCAATCGTGATAGCGAAGAATTAGCAAGACATTTGGCATTCCGCGATTATCTTAGGGAGCATCCCGAGGCTGTCATTGCGTATGAACAGTTAAAAAAGGAATTGGCTTTGCACGCTCAAGATCGGTCCGGTTATACAGCAGGTAAAACTGATTTTATAAATGAAATATTAAAAAGGGTAAAGCTCACGAAAACAAAGGATCTTTGATGATAAAACATACGAATGGAATGCAGCTCTGAACTTGATACATACTAACAATCTTTTATAATTTTAACGGCAGTCTTTACATCCATATGGACGAAATTAGAGCGGCTCGTGTAGTATAGATTCATTGTTCCTAATTAATGGAAGGGGATCGTGACAGATGAATGAATTGCTAAGCGAGTGGAAAATAACGGAGGGCCACTTGGATGTTGTGCCCGAAGAGGTTGGGCTCAGCTCACATCAATTAAATAAGCTGGATAATCACTTTCTGAATCTGATCGCACAGCAAAAAATTCAAGCAGCCAGTTTTCTCGTTGCACGAGAAGGAAAGATCGCCGCATGGAAATCAATGGGTCGACTGCATGGCTCCACTGACCAAGGTGAACTGCAGCCCGATTCCTTGCGTAAAATGTCATCCATAACGAAAGCATTCACAAGTGTTGCGATAATGAAGCTCATAGAGGACGGTAAGCTTTATATCGATCTGCCTGTGTCCAACATTTTGGAAGAATTCAATAATCCTGTACATAAAGATATCACCTTGTTCCACTTATTAACGCATACGTCTGGTATTTTGCCAGTCACCGGATATTACAATGAGCCCTATCCTAGAGAATGGTGGGGGGCTAGCGGCATGGATCATTGGATTCGAAAAGTGCTGCAAGGCCCGCTCGTTTGCCAACCCGGGGATGCCTATAATTATTCTACGGTGGGCTTCGCTCTGCTGGGCGAGATCGTCTCAAGAGTATCTGGTAAGCAGTATGAGGACTACATTACGGAGAACATTATCGAACCACTCCAAATGACACGTACTTTTTTTGATGTGCCTGAGCATCTGCACTCTGAAGTATGCAGTGTAGATCGGATGGATATCGAAAGGTTAAGCAGAGAAAATGACGGTTCACCTATGCCGCCTCGTTCGGATAGTGGACTTTATTCAACACTATTTGATATGTGGAAATTCGGACAAATGCTGTTGAATGGCGGAACCTTTGAAGGTCAGCGTATCCTTGGCAGAAAGTCAGTAGATCTGATGACTCGCCGACATCTGTTTAACGTTCCCGCCTATCATTGGGGAGGTAAAATCAAAGATAAAGGCCATGCTCTTGGTTTAGATTTAGCTATTCATCATCTTTCATATGAATCAGTAGGCACCTACCAGCTGGAGGGTTCAGGAAGAACCGGATTTTTTGTGGACCCGGTTGAGAAGCTCGTTGTTGTACTCATGGTGCCTTCCATTTACTCATGGATACCGGAATCGGTACTTGGTACAAAACAAATGATATGGTCAAGTTTGGTTTAGAATAAGCATGAAACTTGAATGCAGCCATTAGTAATATTTATAAAGAGTGAGTCGACTATTCGGCTCGCTCTTTTTTTTGTGCAGACAATTAAACTGTTGCAATGACATCATGAAGACAATTATAGATACTTAACCCGGGTATAGTAAAAACTCTTGACCTACATACCCTTAGGGGGTATATTATAATGGTTATGATGTAAAGGAGAGATGCCAAATGTATGATAAAATAAAAATCGCAGTCTCACCAGCCATTCAGGTTGGAGGCAGCCTGTTTACACCTCATCAACTGGTAACCATAGGTTCACTTATTGACACAGATGCAAATATAGAGATGACACCTTTTAAGCAGCTTTATGTGGAAATACCGTTAGATCAACAAAATGAAATAACCGAACAATTACGAGCAGTCGGCCTCGAGGTTAATCCTTCAGGCTTTACGACAAAAAGCTTGATTGCATGCAACTTTTGCAAAGGAGCCCAGGATGCCGGCTTAGATATTGCCATTAAATTAAACGAAGCAATCGCGGGAATCGGAACACCAACGCCAATGAAAGTCGGTTATGCAGGTTGCGCATTAGGTACAAGTGAACCTTTATTAAAAGATATTGGGGTTGTAAAAATGCGGAATGTGTTTGACGTTTATGTCGGCGGAGAGCCAAAGGGAATAAAACCTTCCTTTGCCCAGCTTTTACTTTCAGGTTTATCGGAAGATCAGTTAATACCATCAATATTTAATCTCATTAACTATTATAAAGAACATGCTAAAGGAAAGGAAAAGTTCAGCAAATTTATTAATCGAATTTCTCTAGACGAACTAAAAACATTGAAATGGAATGAGCAACCATGAGTAAAATTTTAGTTATTGAGGATGAAAATAAAATTAGAGAGGTTATAATCGCTTATCTAAACAAGGCTGGTTAT
>NZ_JBFTPZ010000031.1:0-82321 GCF_056398745.1 Paenibacillus sp. 01T424
ATTTCAATTGCTTTTGCCTTTATTTCCACTGGATAACTTACTCTTGTTGCCAACGTAAAAACACCTCCAAGGTTGTCTCCATATCTTACGACATGGTTGCATTTTCTTGAAGGTGTTTTGATTTGTCTCACGTTATGGGGTCAGTCCCAGGGCTTATCCCTTTCTTTACCGCGGTTTTTATCATTCGACGACCTTACCATTGTTATTTAAACCAAGCTCCGAGCAATGGTAAACGCGCCATATCATGGCGATCAATGATTTTCATTACGATCATTAAAATTAAATAAATGATTATGCTAGCTGCGCATGCAAGAAGTAAATTTACCCATTCCATGGAGAGCGGTTTATGATTCATCGTAAACCTGGCGGCAGCTCCCATAATAATCATAGCGGTGCCAACTTTTACAAAATCAAGCACTTTCATATGGAAGCCAATGAACCGCAATACGCTAATGCCGTGCAATAATGTGACGAGTACGATATTGACATTAATAGCGATTAAAGCACCGTATATTCCAAAATCAGCATTCGATGCAAGTTGAACGATGAGAAATAGCTTGACCACCGCACCAATTAATGTGTTAATTAATGCCGTTCCCGGTTTATTTAGTGCTTGGAGTGCTGCTTGCAGGGGAGCCTGCAGATAGATGAAAATGCCAACAGGAGCGATGAGCTGGAGCATCGGAGCTATTTCGGCATGGTTATAAACGATACGGCAAATCGGTTCAGCTAACAAAGCCATAATAACAACAAAAGGCGCCCCTGAAACAAGTGCAAGCCTCATCGATTGATGCAGTCGTTTGTGAATTAACGCATGATCTCCGCGAGCAGCCGCTTCGGATAAGGAGGGTACCAGTGAAACCGCAAGAGAGTAGGTTAATGCAGTTGGCAATAAAAGCAGCGGTATGATCATTCCTTGCAATGCTCCGTATTGCGCAGTGGCGATGCCTGTTGTAATTCCTGCCGCTGCTAAACTTCGGACGGTAAAGATGGATTCCAGCAAGTAGGAGAAGGAGCCGACCAATCGACTGCCTGTCACGGGAATGGATAAGCTAAGTAATTTTCGCAATACAGGAATGTTTTTGTTTGATTTTTCATTTGTCTGATTGAGAGCTTTTTGTTTGATGCGGGATTTGTCTCTGTAGTATTTCCAAAGCAGTACGGCGAGGCCCCCGATCTCTCCAAGCACGGCTCCAAGCATGGCGCCAGCCGCCGCCCATTCAAGACCATAAGGCAGGAGCATGAAAGAAAATGATAGCGATGCAACAATGCGCAGCAAGGTTTCTACGATTTGAGATACAGCGGTGGGAATCATGTTCTGTTTGCCTTGGAAGTAACCTCGATAAACCGATGATATGCCAATAATGAGCAGCATAGGAGTCATAACCATAAAGGTGCGGTATACGCGGGCATCCGGCAGCACATGCTTCGTTATCCAAGGTGCAAAAAGAAGCATGAGAGCGGTCAACAATATGCCTAGCGAAGTTACGAGGAGCATAGCTGTTCGAAAAATATACTTTACTCGTTTGGAATCACCTTGCGACTCTGCTTCAGCAATCCATTTGGCAACGGCAAGCGGAATGCCTCCTGTGATTAAGGTTATCATGACCGTTAGAAACGGATAGCTCAGCTGGTATAATCCTACACCCTCTGCCCCCATAATACGGGGGAGTGCAATGCGAGGAATGAAACCAAGCAGCCTGTTAATTAAACCTGCGGCAAGCAATATCATGGCTCCTTTTATAAAGTTTTGCTTTGTTTGATCCGATCGTTTTGTCATTATGATGAACCCTCTTCTCTATCATGGAATAACCAAATGCTGCCTTCTACTGATGTGAGTCGAAGTCTTTAGACAGGCATGTACTATCATCTTTATGCGCGGCATGTCCAGTTCCATGTCAGTGAATTTATAGATTAGCAGTGAAGCGGGCAGGAAAAAGGCAGAGGAACAGCGAATAGATGGGATACAGCTTTATGTCATAAGCTTTTGGGAGGCGCAGCATGGCAGACGAAGAATTAAATCGTATGATCGAGGAGCTATGCAACAGCAAAGCGGAGGAATTTCATCTCATTGGCTACGAACATGTAACGGGTCAAGAGGTTTGGGAATGCGTTAGCCAGAAATATAACAAGTCGGGACAGCCCGAACTACATGAATTAGTAAATGATATTTTATCTTTAAAAGTTATGAAATTTATGAATTTCATGACGATAAGCGCATACAAAGGAACCCAATTTTAAATTGACGGTTTCTTTTTTTTTGACTCGATTTTGTCCCGTCTGTATAATAGGAATATTGAGATCATAAGGGGGATTTAGACGTATGTTCGGGAAGAGAATAATTGCCTTCCTTGCGATCGTAGTCATTATGTTTGGCGTTATCGCTTGGACAAGCCCATCGCTAGTGAAAGACGTAAGGCTAGGCCTTGATTTGAAAGGCGGATTTGAGGTTTTGTACGAAGCTACGCCGCTTGAAGGTGGAGAAGCTGTAACACCGCAATCACTAAAGGAAACGGCAAAAAGCTTAGAAAAGCGGATTGACGAACTCGGTATTGTAGAGCCGGAGATTACAACTGAAGGCTCAAACCGCATTCGTTTGAGACTTGCAGGAGTTGCGAACGAGAATGAAGTAAGAGACATTCTTGCCAAACCAATTAATTTAACGTTCCGCGGACCTGACGGCAAGATCGAGCTGGACGGCAGCGATTTTAAGCAAAATGGTGCAGGTGTTGGTTATGACAACTTAAGCAAACCTTTTGTTACAATCGAACTTAAGGATGCGAAAAAATTCGAGGAAATTACGACACGGTTGATCGGTTCGTATTTAGCGATCTATCTCGATGATAAAGAGCTTTCCAGACCATCCGTAAGAGAACCGATTTCAGGTGGATCAGCTACAATTACGGGTGAATATACCGTAAATGAAGCGAGAGATATGGCCGATATGATTAATCTCGGAGCATTGCCTCTCAAGCTCACTGAGAAATATACGCAAAGCGTTGGCGCTAAACTAGGACTAGCTTCCTTGAAAGACACCGTTGAGGCGGGTGTTATCGGAACAGTCATTATTTTGATATTCCTTGTTATTTTGTTCCGTATTCCAGGCATTGTAGCTGGTATTACAGTAATTACTTATACTTGGCTCTTGATCGTAGTATTTAACTTAATGAATGCGACCCTAACACTCCCAGGAATAGCCGCCTTTGTGCTAGGTATAGGTATGGCGGTTGATGCGAATATCATCATGTATGAGCGGATTAAGGAAGAGATTCGAAGCGGGAAAAGCTTGCTTTCATCGCTTAAAGCTGGATCGAAAAACTCATTCCGTACCATTATGGATGCGAACATTACGAACATCATTTCAAGTGCAGTATTGTACTTTATCGGTAATGGAGCGATTCGTGGTTTTGCATTGACGATGATTTTCAGTATTTTGGTAAGTATGCTGACAAACATCTTCTTGTCCCGCTTTTTAATTATGCTCCTTATTAAGAGCAACCTGTTTACAAAACCAAGCTACTATGGTGTGAAGGAGGCAGAAATCCGTGAACTTTAATACAAAAATTCGTTATGATTTCATCGGGAACCGCAATAAGTTCTTTCTGTTCTCGATCACGTTAACCGTAATCGGCATCTTGTCTTTGCTTTTTTTCAGCCTTAATTTCGGTGTTGATTTCAAGGCTGGTACGAATATGGATATTTCAGTAGGCAAAGCAGTAACCCAACAGGATGCGAAAGAAATTCTTGTGAAAGCAGGAATCGAAGGCATCACGCCTACAGTTGGTGGTACAGGTGAAGAACGTGTAACGGCTCGTTTTGACGAAGTGCTTACACAAACCAAAATCACTGAAATTCAAGACTTATTTAAAGCGAAGTATGGTGATCAAGTATCGGCTGAGGTTAACGTCGTATCGCCGGACATGGCGCAGGAGCTTGGGATCAAAACGATCTGGGCAGTACTGATTGCCAGCGTAGCCATTATGATTTATGTCATGATTCGTTTTGAATGGCGCTTTGCACTAGCTGCGAACATTGCGATTTTGTATGACGCCTTTGTCGTTGTCGCGTTGTTCTCGATATTCCGTCTGGAAGTTGATCTTCCGTTTATTGCGGCGGTGTTGACAACGATCGGTTATTCTATCAATGATAAAATCGTTATTTTTGACCGGATTCGTGAAAATCTTCGGTTTGGTCAATATAAAAACCGTGAGCAGCTCGCTGAGATGGTTAACGCAAGTATCTGGCAAACAATGGCGCGTAATATCTATACTGTATTAGCAGTGCTTATCGTTGCAGTTTGTTTGTTCATCTTCGGAAGCGAGTCAATCAAGCTATTTGCCCTTGCAAAAATCATTGGTCTTACAAGCGGTGCGTACTCGTCCATTTGTATCGCGAGCCCGCTATGGCTAATGCTTAAAGGCAGACAAAAGCCAAAGGCTGTTGTTAAGAAAACAGCTTAACTATAAGCAGTTGAATGCTTACGAAGTGGTTTTGCATGCGCAAAACCTAAGTAGATGCTTACGAAGTGGTTTTGCATTCGCAAAACCTAAGTACATGCTTACGAAGTAGGTTTTGCATTCGCAAAACCTAAGTAGATGCTTACGAAGTGGTTTTGCATGCGCAAAACCTTTAGGAGGTATAAATGTCAACCACACAGCGATATGTAAAAGCAGAGTCCGCAAGCTGGGCCGGCTTATGGGGAAACATGCTGCTGGCTCTATTTAAAGGTGTAATAGGATGGTTGTCAGGAAGCAAAGCGCTGCTCGCGGATGCATTTCGAACAGCGGCTGAGGTCGCTGCAGGAGTTGTTGCCCTTTCAGGTTTGAGGGCAAGCCGGCAGCGGAAAATGGCAAACCCGGGTGCCAAAGCGGTACCAGTAGATTTAAGAGGAGAGACGGCGACAACGATATTGTTGTCAGTCGTCCTTCTCATCGTTGGGCTCGAAATCGGTATATCTGCCATTAGAGACCTTTCTGATCGTGTAACGACCGCTCCGCACTGGAGTGCGGCAGTGGCCATCGCGCTTGCTCTAATCGTTCAGCAGCTGTTTTTTTCATCGAAGGATCGAATGACAGGACTTTATTGTTCAGTCGCAGCATTAGTGGGCGCAAGCGGAGCGATTATTGGCAAAATGCTGAATGTGCCGGTGCTCTATTATTTTGATCCGGCGGCAGCGATCGTTATTGCGGTCATTGTTATCGTAAACGGCTACAGAATGGCTACAGTCTTTATGCGAAAAGATGAACATAGCAAGACTTCAGAGGAAAATCCGGATGAGCTGATGCAGCTTATTCAACGTGTTGATGGAGTCATTACTGTGCAAACCTTGCGAGCGAAAGAGCATGGTCATTATGTCATTGCAGAAATGGTTATTAGTGTAAATCCACGCATTTCTGTTCTTGAGGGTCAAGAGATTGCCAAAAGGGTAAAGCAGCTCGTCATGAAACGTTTTATACATGTCATGGATGTATCGATTTTCGTTGAGCCTTATGATCCTGGTTATCCTTATAAGTCTAATCATGATCCGAATCAGGAGCAGATGCCGACACTGCTGCAATAAGAACAGCAAACAGCAGGAGAGGAGCAAGCAGCATGATTCAAAGGAAGACAAGATGGGCTGTAGCGCCATGGTCTGCGGACGACGAAGCAAAAGCGAAGGATTTGGCAGCGAATCTTAATTTGCCGCCGCTAGTAGCGAGACTTCTCGTGCAGCGCGGCTTTGATGATACCGAAGCGGCTGAACGTTTTTTGCGAGGCGGGGTGGAGCATTTTCATGATCCCTATTTATTGCTTGGAATGGAGGCTGCCGTTGCACGAATAAAGCGAGCAGCAGCCAGCAATGAGAAAATAAGGATTTATGGCGATTACGATGCGGACGGCGTTTCAAGCACATCTTTATTGGTACATTTATTCCGATCATTAAATTATGATTTTGATTATTATATTCCTCATCGTGCTTTGGAAGGTTACGGATTAAACAAAAAAGCGATTGAGCTGGCTGCTGAAGAGGGCATCGGTTTAATTGTTACGGTTGATACGGGCATCAGCGCTGTTGAAGAAATTGATTATGCGAAGCAGCTCGGGATTGATGTCGTTGTTACTGATCATCACGAGCCGCCTGAGCAAATTCCAAATGCAGCAGCTGTTGTCAATCCGAAGCAAGAAGGCTGCACTTATCCGTTCAAAGGGCTTGCGGGCGTAGGCGTTGCATTCAAGTTGGCACATGCGTTATTAGAGCGCCCTCCGCTTGAGTGGGCCGACATTGTGAGTCTTGGAACAGTAGCAGATTTAATGCCTCTTAAAGATGAGAATCGTATTTTTGTTCGCTGTGGTTTAGAGCGATTGAAAAATCATGCAGGAGTAGGCTTCCGAGCGCTGGCAGAGGCTGGCGGCATTGAGCTGGACAGCATTACTGCGACTGGCATTGCTTTTGGAATGGCACCGCGCATCAATGCAGCTGGAAGGCTCGATCATGCGAAACGTGCAGTCGAACTGCTCACAACCGACGATTATGACAATGCGATTTTGACTGCAATCGGACTGGACAGTTTGAACAAAGAACGGCAGCGCGTAGTGGAGAGTATCGTGAAGGAAGCCGAGCTGCAGTGGCAGACCAAATGCGACGATGCTGCAGCCGCGAATGCATCACCTCCGCCAGTTATTGTGCTCTCAGGTGAAGGCTGGAACGTTGGTGTCATCGGTATCGTTGCCTCCAAACTGCTTGAACGCAATTATAAGCCTGTTATTATACTTGGGATAGATGAGCAGACAGGGATGTGTAAAGGCTCTGCGCGCTCCATAGAAGGCTTCGACCTGCATGCAGCCCTTACAGCTTGCGACGAGCTGCTCGATCATTACGGAGGACACCAGGCCGCTGCTGGAATGAGTCTTCATCGCGATCGACTATCTGAATTTGAACAGAAACTTGGCGAGCTGGCTGCTGAATGGCTGAGCGCTGACGATTGGATTCCCAAAACGTCTGTTGATCTTGTATGCTCGGTTAGCGAAGCCACTCTCGATACGATTACCGAGCTTTCACAGCTTGAGCCGTTCGGGATGGGAAATCCATCGCCAAGATTGCTGTTTCAGAAAACGGAGCTTGCAGATCGTCGTACGATAGGCAAGGAGTCAAGACACTTAAAGCTATCTCTAGGAAGCGGCCGTCGTCTATTAGACGGTATCGGCTTCAGTATGGGAATGCTAGCAGAAGGATTAAAGCCGGGCAGCAAAATAGATGTTGTCGGGGAATTATCTGTTAATGAGTGGAATGGGCAGCGCAAACCTCAGCTTCAACTGCATGATGTGCATTTTGATCCTGCTGCTGTCGAATTTCCAGAGCGCGAGCAATTCGGCAAAGTGTATCAACTGTTGAAACAGCTGGGGCAAGTTCCGCTTCAAGGATTAAATGCTCGCTTATCGAAGCAAAGTGGTTTATCCTTAGAGACGGTTGAGCTTATGCTGGCAGTATTCGAGGAGCTGCAATTTATTAACCGAGACAATGGTTTGATGCAGGCAGCAGCCTCACCTCAGAAACGTGATTTAGCTACTTCTGAACGTTATAGAGAAGCAAAAGCACAATTTGAAGCAACACAAATTATAATGAATAGTTAGAAATGGAAAGGGTTGACCTCAAGTGTCCAACACACAATACAACTTCAAAGATTACATCCGGGTAATTCCAGATTTCCCGCAACCAGGTATCCGTTTCAAAGATATTACGACGCTTCTGAAAGACGGAGGAGCATATCGTGCTGCGATTGAAGAGATGCGAGTTGCTGTTCAGGATATGAAAATTGACGTCATTGCAGGACCAGAAGCTCGCGGCTTCGTAGTAGGCGCACCGCTGGCGATTGCGCTAGGCGTAGGTTTTGCTCCGATTCGCAAAAGCGGCAAGCTGCCGGGCGAGACGATTACAGCAAGCTACGACTTGGAGTATGGACAGGATAAACTGGCTATGCACAAGGATGCAATCACACCGGGCCAACGCGTACTCATTGCTGACGATCTGCTTGCAACAGGCGGAACGATCGCAACATCGATCAATTTGATTGAGCAGCTTGGCGGTGAAGTAGTAGGTGCAGCTTTTCTAATTGAGCTTGCATACTTAACTGGCCGTGAGAAGCTTAAAGGAATCGACGTATTCTCACTAATGACTTACTCATAATTCAAGCAGCAAGATTGCTCTATAAAATGACCGCCTATCCCCCTTATTCGCAATTTGCGAGAAGGCCAGGCGGTTTTATTTTATTGCTGGAGGTCTCTGGTAGTTGACGCGGTACTGTGATTACAGGCATAATATTATAAAAACTCGGAAAACGCATGAATGGGATCCGCCAGGAGTGTAATCAGAAAGGGACGTTTCATGGGCATTGAGCATTTACTCGAGAAGGCATCCGCCTATATGAAAGAGCAGGACCTTATACGCATCCAGGAAGCCTATGACTTTGCGGAGCAAGCCCATCACGGACAAGTACGGAAATCGGGAGAGCCATATATTCTGCACCCCGTAGCGGTGGCGGATATTCTTGTTGATATGCAAATGGACGTGCTGTCCATTATCGCAGCATTGCTCCATGATGTCGTTGAGGATACAACTGTTGATTTGCAGACGGTGCGTGCGAAATTTGGCGAAACTTGTGCGATGCTGGTAGACGGTCTAACGAAGCTCGAAAAAATTCAATTTCGTTCTAAAGAAGAGCAGCAAAACGAAAACTATCGTAAAATGTTTGTCGCCATGGCTCAGGACATTCGCGTCATTTTGATAAAATTGGCTGACCGGCTTCATAACATGCGCACGCTGAAGTTCCAATCGGAAGAAGCACAGCGTCGTATCGCTTATGAAACGTTGGAAATATTTTGTCCGATTGCTCATCGCCTCGGTATTTCAGCTATCAAATGGGAAATGGAAGATATTGCTCTTCGTTATTTGAACCCGCAGCAATATTACCGTATCGCCAATCTGATGAAGAAGAAGCGTGCGGAACGCGAGCAGTTTATTGACGATGTCATCTCCCGGATTACCGAGAAGCTCGAAGAAATGGGTATTGAAGGTGATATTTCTGGTCGCCCTAAGCATTTGTACAGCATTTACAAAAAAATGACCGATCGCAACAAGCAGTTTACGGAGATTTATGATCTGCTTGCTATTCGTATAATCGTTGATAATATTAAGGACTGCTATGCTACGCTCGGAATTATTCATACGCTCTGGAAACCGATGCCTGGTCGCTTTAAGGACTATATCGCGATGCCGAAGGCGAATATGTATCAATCGCTGCATACGACCGTTATAGGGCCAAATGGAGAGCCTACAGAGGTACAGATTCGTACTTGGGAAATGCATCGCACCTCAGAATACGGAATTGCGGCACATTGGGCTTACAAAGAGGGTTCGCTTGTACCAGGCGGCAACTTTGAAGATAAAATGTCATGGTTCCGAGAAATCTTAGAGCTTCAGCATGAAGCGCGCGATGCGTCGGAGTTTATGGAGTCGCTAAAAATGGACTTCTTTGCCGATCTCGTATTTGTATTTACGCCTAGCGGTGAAGTCATTGAACTGCCAGCTGGTTCTGTACCGCTTGATTTCGCCTACCGGATTCATACGGAAGTGGGCAATCGAACGATTGGCGCGAAGCTGAACGGTCGAATTGTGCCGCTTGACCATAAGCTCAAAACCGGGGATATTGTTGAAATATTAACGTCGAAACATTCTTATGGACCAAGTCAGGATTGGGTGAAAATTGCGCAGTCCTCACACGCTAGAAGCAAAATTCGGCAATGGTTCAAGAAAGAGCGTCGCGAAGAAAATGTAGCAAAAGGCAAGGATCTGCTTGAGCGTGAGCTGAAGCGTTTAGGACTTGAGCCTTCCGCATGGCTGCAGGAAGATAAGCTGCAGGAGGCTGCCGCGAAGTTCGCATTTAACGATATTGAGGATATGATGTCCGCAATCGGCTTTGGCGGAATTACGGCTGCACAAATTTGCACGAAGCTTACCGAGAAGATGCGCAGAGAGGCCGAACTGGCAAGCCAGATTGAGCTTACAAGCGAAATCAAGGAAATAAAATCGCCGGGCAATCGCAAATCACGTCCGAATCAAGGCGTGACTGTGAAGGGCATCGACAATTTGCTCGTTCGTTTTGCACGCTGCTGCAACCCTGTACCGGGAGACGCGATTATCGGGTACATTACCCGAGGGCGCGGCGTTTCAGTCCACCGAATGGATTGTTTGAACATTCCTTTCGGCGATCAGGGCGAAGAGGGCGAACGCGTAATAGAGGTAGAGTGGGAAGATAATATTGATGCCAATTACAGCGTCGATATCGAAATAACCGGACACGATCGCAGAGGCCTTCTGAATGAAGTGCTGCAGGCGGTATCCGAAAGCAAGACGAACATTTCAGCTGTAACCGGACGTTCTGTAAAAAACAAAATGTCGCATATTCATATGACGGTGCTTATCCGCAATGTCGAGCACCTTACTTCGGTTGTTGAGAAAATCAAACGAGTGCAGGATATTTATTCTGTTCAACGGATTATGCAATAAACGTTTTGCTCTTGCGGCATCGAGATCAAAACGAATATCGGAGGTTTTTGAGCAGTGAAGGTTGTCGTACAACGCAGTAAACAAGCAAAGGTAGTCATTGAGGGTGAAATAGTAGGTTCAATTGACTCGGGGCTTGTGCTTCTTGTAGGCATGACGCATGAGGACACAGAAGCGGATGTCAAATGGATGGCTGATAAGGTAGCTAACCTGCGTATTTTTGAGGATGAGTCAGGCAAAATGAATCATTCTATTTCAGATGTTGGCGGGCAGCTGCTTTCGGTCTCTCAGTTTACACTGTATGGAGACTGCCGGAAAGGCAGACGCCCTAACTTCATGGCAGCCGCCAGACCCGAGCAAGCAGAGCAGCTGTATGATTTGTTTAATGAGACGCTTCGTTCCACCGGATTGGTCGTGGAAACGGGGCGTTTTGGTGCGATGATGGACGTGGAGCTCGTGAATTCCGGGCCTATAACGTTAATTTTGGATAGCCGTATTTAACTAAGGCAACGCGGGAAACAATATAGTGTAGGCTGTGCACGCATCATTAGAAGCTTGTACAAGCAGTATGCCATATTGGAGGTAAACCGCGAATGCACCAATCACGCAAGGAACAAGGGATGGAACGATCATCTCGCAGACTGCTTCATTCCGATCGCAGAGAAGCTAAAATTTTTGCAGAGCTTGAGGAAGATATGGAAGCAGCGGAGGAGTGGGCGGGTTTCCCGCAGCACCCGCGCCGCGAAAATTCGGGTCAACTATAGCATAAGCATACCGCCGCCCAAGCCGAGAGCTGGGGCGGTTATCTTTTGAAATAAACAAATGGAGAAAATAGCATCTACACAAAGTATCCATTAAAACGCTTTCGAAATTGTAATATTACTGTAATCAATCTCTAACTTTTTTTTAATATCATTGACCTATAATAGTACTCGACCCCCTTTTTAAAATATATTTTACTTTTGGACCTACAAATACGTTTTGTAGGTTTTTTTCTGCCTATTTTAAACAGTATGGCGTTGCTTGGGCAGTTCGATCTTGACTTTAATCTTAGTCAGAGGTAAAATTAGTCCTCAGTATAGATATGGATTCGTTGATGGGACAAAGTAATTCTACGCCTTATATTCAGAGAGGGACGTCACTTGGCTGCAAGCGTCCTTATATTGGCAGAATGAACAGACTTCCCGGAGAACAGACGGTGAACGGCAGATGGCAGCAAGCAATTAGGCTTGCAGCTAATGCACAGTAGCTGGACTGCGGATGACGGACGTTAACCGTCTTTGAGCGAGCCGAACGCATAGGATGYAGGCTCGAAATGTGGGTGGTACCACGGGAGATTCACTCTCGTCCCTTATGGCGCAAGCTATTAGGAACGGGAGTTTTTTGCGTTTTCCGAAATTTAACCCGTTTATTATGAGGGCAGGAGGGGTTATTCAATGGCATTTCAGAAAATGCCGGGCACACAGGATATTTTGCCTGGCGCGGTAGAGAGATGGCAGTATGTGGAGCAGAAGGCTCGGGATATTTGTCAGCGTTATAATTTCCGAGAAATTCGTACGCCGATATTTGAATCCACTGAGCTGTTTCAACGGGGCGTCGGTGAAACGACCGACATCGTTGAGAAAGAAATGTATACCTTCACAGACCGCGGCAATCGCAGTCTGACGCTTCGTCCGGAAGGAACTGCAGGCGTAGTAAGGTCTTACGTAGAGAACAAGCTGTACGGCGAGCCAGACGTGTCTAAATTGTATTATATCGGTCCGATGTTCCGTTATGAGCGCCCGCAGGCAGGCCGTTATCGCCAGCTGCATCAATTTGGCGTTGAGGCTATCGGTTCGGTTGATCCAGCTATAGATGCAGAAGTCATTGCACTTGGCTATACCTTTTATACAGAGGTGGGTCTAAAAGGTGTACGCGTAGAAATTAATTCCGTCGGCACACCGGCTGTACGTGCGGTGTTCCGCGAGCGTCTGCTTGCTTTCTTAGAGCCTAAGCGTGAGCTGCTCTGCAAGGATTGCCAATCACGGATGGATCGCAATCCGCTGCGCGTGCTTGATTGCAAGGTCGATCAAGAGCATTTTACGGATGCGCCGTCAATTTTGGACAGCCTGGACGAGGAATGCCAAATTCACTTTGATAAAGTAAAAATGTATTTGAGCGACATGGGCATTCCTTATGAAATCAATCATCGCCTCGTTCGCGGACTCGACTACTATACCCATACGGCCTTCGAATACAAGGCAGAGGGTATCGGTACGATCGATACTGTCGGCGGCGGCGGTCGCTATAACGGCCTAGTATCAGAAATCGGCGGTCCTGACCAGCCGGGAGTCGGTCTTGGCTTAGGTCTTGAAAGAACGATTTTGCTGCTTCAGCATCAAGAAACAGAATTACCGGTTTTTAATCAAATCGATGTGTATGTGGTTGCGCTTGGCGAAGCTGCAGAGCGTGAGGTAACTAAGCTCGTTTACCAGCTAAGACAGCAAGGCATACGTGCAGAGCGCGATTATCTTGGTCGTAAAATGAAGGCGCAAATGAAGTCGGCAGACCGTCTTCAAGCCCGTTTTACCGCTATACTAGGCGACGATGAGCTTGAGCGCGGCGAGATTTCCTTGAAAGACATGACAAAAGGCGAACAGCGTGTTGTTGCACTGGATAAGCTCGCTGAAGAAATTAATAGTTCGTTTGCTACACAAAAATAAATCTAACTAAACGAGGAGAATGAACACAATGTTGTTAAAAACACATCACTGCGGCCGCTTAACGAAAGCGGACGTTGGTCAATCAGTTATTCTAAACGGCTGGGTACAACGTCGCCGCGATCTTGGCGGTGTCCTATTTATCGATCTTCGTGACCGTTCTGGTATTGTACAAACGGTATTCAACCCAGATTTCTCTGGTGACGCACTAGCGATCGCTGACCGTGCTCGTAATGAGTTCGTCCTTGCCATTCAAGGAACAGTAGTGGAGCGCGATGCTGAAACTTACAACGCTAACCTTGCTACCGGTGAAATTGAAGTTCGTGTTACAAAAATTGAAGTGTTGAACGCTGCCAAAACGCCTCCATTCCCAATTGAGGATGGCGTAGAAGTAGACGAGTCGCTTCGCTTGAAATATCGTTACCTTGACCTGCGTCGTCCAGAAATGCAAAAAACGTTGTTGCTTCGTTCGAAAGCAGCAAAGGTTTTCCGCGATTTCCTAGACGGAGAAGGCTTTATCGACGTAGAAACACCAATTTTAACGAAGAGCACGCCTGAAGGCGCGCGTGATTACTTGGTGCCAAGCCGTGTGCATGAAGGTGAGTTTTTTGCATTGCCGCAATCGCCGCAAATCTTTAAGCAGCTTCTAATGGTTGGCGGTATTGAACGCTACTACCAAATCGCTCGCTGCTTCCGCGATGAGGATCTTCGTGCAGACCGTCAACCGGAATTCACGCAAGTCGACATCGAGACTTCTTTCCTTTCGCAAGATCAATTGCTTGCTATGATGGAAGAGCTGACAGCTAAGCTTCTGAAAGAAACAGTTGGCGTAGAGCTTGAGCTTCCGTTCCAACGTATCACTTATGCAGATGCAATGAACAAATACGGCTCCGACAAACCGGACCTTCGTTTTGACCTAGAAATTAAAGATATTACCGATATCGTTTCAACTAGCGATGTAAAAGTATTCGCAAGCGTTGCAGCAGGCGGCGGCGTTGTTAAAGCGTTGAACGCTAAGGGCTGTGCAAGCTGGAGCCGCAAAGAACTTGATGACTTGCAGCCGTTCGCTGCTCGTTACGGCGGTAAAGGGCTAGCTTGGATCACAGTGAAGGATGGCGAATGGCGCGGGCCGATCGTTAAATTCCTTAAACCGGAAGAAATTGCGGCTCTTACAGAGCGTCTACAAGTGGAAGACGGAGATTTGCTGACTTTCTCTGCTGATAAGAAAAAAGTGGTTTGCGATGTACTTGGCAACCTGCGTTCTAAGCTTGGTAAAGATCTAGGCTTGATCGACGAATCGAAATTCAAGTTTGCTTGGGTTGTAGACTTCCCATTGCTTGGATGGGATGAGGATGCGAAGCGTTATGTTGCAGAACACCATCCGTTCACGCGTCCGAATGAAGACGACCTTCATTTCTTCGATACGGATCCAGGTCAAATTCGCGCACAAGCATACGATCTAGTTCTGAACGGCTATGAAGTAGGCGGCGGCTCCATGCGTATCTACAAGCGTGAAGTACAAGAGCAAATGTTCAAAGCGCTTGGCTTTAACGCGGAAGAAGCACAAGAGAAATTCGGCTTCTTGCTGGATGCATTTGAATATGGAACGCCTCCACACGGCGGTATTGCCTTTGGTTTCGACCGTCTGGTGATGCTGCTTACAGGCCGCACGAATTTGCGTGAGACGATTGCATTCCCAAAAACGGCAAGTGCAACAGATCTTCTCTGCGATGCGCCGTCCGAGGTCGAGCTTTCGCAGCTTGAGCAATTGCATATCCGTACAGTTCTTAAACCGAAGCAACCAGTTGCAGCGGCAGCAGCAACTGCAGCAACAGAAACTAGCGAAAAATAAGCAATCAATACGAAGGAGGCGGCGGCCGGATGCTTCACCAATTTTCACGAACAGAGCTGGCTATTGGGCCAGAGGGGCTAGCGCTAATGAAGGGGAGCACGGTTGCCGTGCTCGGCATCGGAGGCGTTGGCGGCATTGCAGCTGAGGCGCTTGCACGCACCGGAGTTGGACGTATTATACTCGTTGACAAGGACGTTGTAGATATTACGAACGTTAATCGTCAGATTCATGCGCTCACAACGACAGTGGGGCAAGTAAAATCAGAGCTTATGCGTGACCGGATTAAACTCATTAATCCCGAATGTGATGTCATTGCGCTACGCATGTTTTATACGGAAGAAACGTTTGAACAGTTTTTCGAGTATCCGCTTGATTATGTTGTTGATGCGTCCGATACGATTTCGTATAAGATTCATTTGATCAAGCAATGTCTCGAAAGAAAAATTCCGATTATTTCTAGTATGGGCGCAGCGAACAAGATGGACCCGACGAAATTTCAGGTTGTCGATATTTCGCAGACGCATACCGATCCTTTAGCAAGGGTTATCCGTACTAAACTTCGTAAGGAAGGCATTAAACGCGGCGTTAAGGTAGTATTCTCAACGGAGCTGCCAATGAAGCCGCGTGAGGATGTTACGAAAAAAATCGTTCCCGAGAATGCGCCTGACATTCGCAAAGCGAAGCAGCCTCCGGCCAGCAATGCATTCGTTCCGCCGGTAGCGGGTCTGATCATGGTTAGTGTCGTCGTGAAGGATTTGCTTGCTGCTGGCGGCATTGAGGTGTAAACGATAACTGTCGGTAAGCTGGTGAGAGGCCATAGATCTCCACTCGACAAATAAGAAGCAAAACAATAGCCGATTTGAAAAAAAGCGTCTTCAGCTTTTTTACAAATCGGCTATTTTATATGATGCTAGCATAAAAAGGAATGAACTTGCTTCCAATTTGTCTGAAATACAAAATAAATCGATTCATCATAGCAGCAGAAAGGGCAGCGAAGCCGTTGACGCTTCGGCGATTAGCATACAAGCACATCATTTCTGGCGAACAAATGTGCTTGTATGCTATGATCGGAGTAACAGATGGCAGAAGGTTGGGGAGCAGAATGGATTTATTTTCATATCAAGAGGAAGAAGCGCCTCGCGCCAGGCTGCTTGCAGATCGCATGCGGCCGCAAACATTAGACGAATATATCGGGCAAGAGCATATAGTAGGAACGGGTAAGCTGCTGCGGCGGGCTATTGAAGGCGATCAAGTGTCGTCAATTTTGTTGTATGGTCCGCCGGGCTGCGGTAAAACGACGCTTGCACATATTATATCTTTGCGGACAGCAGGCGAGTTCGTGAAGCTTAACGCGGTAGATGCGTCGGTAAAGGATGTACGTGAAGTTATCGAGCAGGCTCGTACCAACAAAGCGATGTACGGCAAGAAGACGACGCTTTTTCTAGATGAGGTGCATCGCTTTAATACAGCTAGGCAGGATGCGCTGCTTCCTGCTGTCGAGCAGGGCATTATTATTTTTATAGGGGCGACAACAGAAAATCCATTTCATCATGTGAATGGGGCTCTATTGTCACGTTCAACCTTGTTTCAACTCGAAGCGCTTGGCGAGGAGCACGCCTATGAGGCGATGATAAGAGCACTAGCCGATCGTGAGCGGGGTTTAGGCTTTATGGATTTGCAAGTAGATGAGGATGCGCTGCGGCATATCGCTGCAATGGCTGGCGGAGACATCCGCAGGGCGCTTAATGCGCTTGAGCTGGCTGCGGTGACAACGCCGTCTGAGATGGATGGTTCTGTCCGGTTGACGCTTGAGGTGGCTCAAGAGTCCATAAGGAAGCCGTCCATTCGCGCAGACCTATCTACACAATATGATGTGCTGTCGGCGTTTCACAAAAGTGTAAGAGGTTCAAGCGACGCAGCGTTATTTTGGTTTTTATATGCTGTGGAGAAGCTGGGCATGGACCCGATGACGTTTATCCGCAGGCTGATTGTGGCATGCAGCGAAGATATTGGACTTGCTAATCCACAAGCAATGATTCAAGCGGTTACAGCGATGGATGCCTATCATAAGATAGGCTGGCCTGAAGCGAAATATAACATCTCACAAGCGATTCTGTTCGCGGTAGAGAGTCCTAAGTCGAATGCTACTGCCATTGCAATCGGCAATGCAGAGGCGGCAATCGAGCGAGCAGGCGGTGCAGAGGTACCGCTGCATTTGCGCGACACCCACTACAAAGGGGCGCAGCAGCTTGGCCACGAGGGGTATCAATATCCGCATGATTTCCCGAACCATTATGTAAAGCAGCAATATTTGCCGAATACGCTTGGGGGAATGACCTTTTATAAGGCTACCGAGCAAGGGATGGAAGATAAAATAAGGCAAAATCAGCAAAAACGCCAAGGTAAATGATAAGAAAATTAATAAAAAAAACTCCTGCTAATTTGATGGAGGTAAGCTCATTCCTAAGCTTACCTCCATATTAGCAGGAGTTTTTCTTGTTATTCTTTTAAGCAATCGCAAACATCAGGCCGAAATAGCCGAATACCACTGTCAAAATACCCATTACAAAAGCTGGCATAAGCTTATTTACGCGATACATCCAAAGCAGACCGACCGCCATTAGTGCAGCTGCCGCAAGCATAAGCAGGCACTCCATGTTCAGCGTGAATTTCAAGCTGATGTCAGGGCTGAAGTTTCCTTTGTAAATTGAAGTGAAAAATGGAGAAGGTGATTCCGATTGCAGTGTCTCCTTCACCTTATGCGGTGGTGCTTGCTGACCAAGCACACCTGTGGCTGCAAGCACGAGCAAAGCAATGAAGCTTTCTGCTTTTAGCCAGCGTCTTGGATTGAAATTCGGATTGGTTTTTGCTATTTTTTTGTATCCGAAGCCATTTGAGAAAGCAAACAGCAGTAGAGGCAAAATCAGTAGATGTTTAATCAGCAGCATCTGACCGTAGGGAAGCATCCATGAGTTTACATATTCTGGAGTTGTGAATGACATAAGCGTAATGCCGGCAAGAAGCGTTACAACAACAGAAACGATGGCTACTGGCGAAAACCAACGCAGAAATGCATTCCAATTGGCATCGTCTTTGGAAAACCAACTGATCACAAACAAAATGCCGATCCATACGCTGACTGCGAGAAAATGAGCAGAATGTGTAATTAAACCTTTAAATCCATACAAGGATGAAGCATGTCCTGCATAACCCAGCCACACAATTAGCAAAAAGGTAACAAACAAAGCTACCTTAGGCATATGCTTATCGCCCCGGAATGCTTTAAGCCCTAGTAGAAAAGCGAGTCCAGCTGATCCGATGGTTGTCCATACCCACGCTTTGCCTGTATTAACATCGAGCAGGATGCTCTTTAAAATAGCGCCGTAGCTCATGTCAAAATCTTTGGCAAATACGATAGCAAGCTTATGAATAGGAACGTAGGATAAGAACGGTATTGCTACTGCGCATGCGAGCAGCAGGCCATGCGGTACATGAACGGAAGGCCTTCTGTCCTCCGGTACAAGCCGCAATAGAAAGGTGCCCGTTAAAATGGCGAAGCAAATGTATAGAAGGCCTTCGCTGATATAGATCATTATTTGCGCCTCCGCATGAATAAGAGAACTGCTGCTACGATAATGACACCGATAACGACATAAGGAGTATAGTTTGTCCCAGCATCATTAGTTGTAGCTTCACTGCTTCCTCCGTCAGTATTAGTGCTAGCATCAGGAGAAGGAGTAGGAGCCGTTGTCTCTGCTGGTGCTTCAGTAGCTGTAGCTGTTGGTTCTTCGCTTGGTTGTTCAGTAACAACAGGCGCTTCTACAGTAAACGAATAATCGCCTTCCACCGAATGACCATCCGCTCCGATAATGACCCACTTAACTGTATAAATACCATTAGGCAAAGCATTAGGTACTGATCCGGTCATTGTCATGCCGTCAACCTCGACCTTTTCTTTTTCCATTTCCTCGCCAGCAGCATTTAATATTTTAAAATTACTAAGCTTCTCGATCTTTGTGTTAAATGTCATCTCTATACGCTCTGGTGAGGCAGCGACCGTCGCATCTCGCGCAGGCACCGCGCTTTCTAGTTTGGAATGGGCCATCGCTACGCCCGGAACGAGCCATAGAGCGGCAAGAAAAATAAGCAATATTCGTTTCATTTTTAAACCTCCTACATATTTTTGTAACGAGCCTACTTAGTAAGCTCATTGCATTATAACAGATTCCAATTCGCTGTTGCGCCAAATAAAATGATCAATTCATTGCGGCTTAGTGAACATTTGTTGAAGATCGTTTGATGCTTCCTATAAAAAACGCTTAGAAAGACTGGAAATCCGCGTATAAGTGCTAGCCTATGGCGAATAGACATAATTACAGTCTTGAGAGCGGTATGGCTCGTATGCTTTACCGTTTGACGCGGCGGTTTGTCATCTAGGAGAGATCTCACACTACACAAAGATTGCCGTATCTTTGTTCCAAAAGGAGGTGCACCTGTCATCGCATCCCGTTTCATTTCTTGCGGAGGACAGGAATCCAGTGATTGACCCATTACCGACCAGCTTGTCTCTGCTGCTTATTTTTGTTTTTATCATGATGAACAGTTTTTTTGTTGCTGCCGAGTTTGCAATGGTGAAGGTAAGAGGAAGCCGCTTAGATACAATAATCGCAGATGGTGATTCGAGAGCAAAGCTTGCCTCTCATATGACAGGCAATTTAGATGCTTATTTATCTGCGTGCCAGCTTGGTATTACGCTTGCTTCGCTTGGCCTCGGATGGGTTGGCGGTCCAGCTATTGCAAATGTGATCAAGCCTGCTATGGCTTTCATCGGCATTCGCAGTGAATGGTTTGTTCATACCTTTTCATTTTTGCTTGCCTTTATTCTCATTACGATGCTGCAAATAGTACTTGGAGAGCTGGCGCCAAAAACGATTGCAATCCGCAAAGCTGAATCCATTACGCGATTGACAGCGTTGCCGCTCGTTTGTTTTTATAAGATTATGTTTCCCTTTATTTGGTTATTTAACGGGGTAGCCAATTTGCTTCTTAGAAAAATTGGAATTGAGCCTGTGACCGAGAAGGATTCGGCGCACACGGAGGATGAAATTCGGATTTTGATGAAGGAGAGCCACAAAAACGGTTTAATAGATAATATGGAGCTAACGCTTGTTGATAACATTTTTGATTTTGCCGAGACGAATGCGCGTGAAATTATGATTCCTCGAACAGAAATGATATGCCTGAATACAAGCTGCACTTTAGCCGACAATAAAAAAATTGCGCTGGAGCAAATGCTGACGCGTTATCCGGTTTGTGAGAATGACAAGGACAATATCATTGGGTTCGTGCATATCAAGGATTTACTGAAGGACACGATGCACAATCTGCAGGATATAAGGCAAATTACGAGACCGATTACGACAGTACCCGAATCGATGCAAATTAGTACACTACTGAAGCTGATGCAAAAACGAAAGTCGCAAATTGCTATTTTGATTGACGAGTACGGCGGCACTTCCGGCTTAGTAACGCTGGAGGATATTATGGAGGAAATCGTCGGCGAAATTCAAGATGAATTTGACGAGGAACGAGAGCCTCTTGAGAAAAAAGACGACAATACCTACTCCATTAGCGGTCTCATGCTGATCGAGGAAGTCAACAGCTTCTTCAATCTCGATATCGAAACGGATGATTATGATACAATCGGGGGCTGGATGTATTCCAAAATAAACATACCTCCTGTCAATAATCAGCGTGTCGATCACGCTGGAGAATATGAATTCATTATTGAAGAGACGGATCATCTTCGGATCTCCAGGCTTCTGATTCGAAAGATTGGCGAGAGAAAAAAAGGACAGAACGGCCAATATTTTGGCTGAAAATGAACGTTTTAATCAAAAAAGCTGCCTAATGCATCATTAGCGGATGCTTCAGGCAGCTTTTCGTGTTGTTATGCTCGCTTTGCAAAATCAGCAGCAGGATCGACTTTCTTAACTTTATCGATCGTGCCTCCGCCAAGGCAAACGTTGACGTCGTAGAGTACGACAGCTTGTCCAGGTGTAATGGCTTTCTGAGGCTTGTCAAACACGATATGCGCGTTTCCATCTTCGCCAATCGTTACGCTGACGCCTTGATCGGGCTGGCGATAACGGAATTTGGCGGTGCAGCGAATGGTATCTCCGCTTTTTACTGGTAGAATCCAGTTCATTCCAGTTGCCGTCAAGCTCTCAGAGTAAAGGCTGGCATGCTGCTCTCCCTGTACAACATAAAGAATGTTTTTCTCCAAATCCTTGTCCGCTACGAACCAAGGCTCGCCGGAACCTGATCCGCCAATGCCAAGTCCTTGGCGCTGGCCGAGCGTGTAATACATCAGTCCGTCGTGACGACCTTTTTTCTCGCCGTTTCTAATATCAATCATATCGCCGGCTTGAGCGGGAAGATAGCCGCTAAGGAAGGTTTTGAAATTGCGTTCCCCGATGAAGCAAACGCCTGTGCTGTCTTTTTTCTTAGCGGTATAAAGGCCAGCTTCTTCAGCAATTCGGCGTACTTCAGGCTTCGGCAGATGCCCAATCGGGAACATCGCTTTAGCCAGCTGCTTCTGATTAAGAGCACTAAGGAAGTACGTCTGATCTTTATTTGAATCGACTCCGCGAATGAGCTTCGTTGTGCCATCCTCGGTACGTTCTACTTGAGCATAATGGCCTGTTGCCAAATAATCCGCTCCAAGCTCCAAGGCGCGCTGCAGGAAGTCGCCAAATTTAATCTCGCGGTTGCACATAACGTCTGGGTTAGGCGTACGCCCGCGCTTGTACTCATCTAGAAAGTAAGTGAATACCTTGTCAAAATATTGCCGTTCAAAATTCACGGTATAGTAGGGAATGCCAATTTGTTCACATACGCGGCGTACATCTTCAGAATCCTCTTCCGCCGTGCAATGACCGAATTCATCGGTATCATCCCAGTTTTTCATAAAAATGCCGACAACGTCATACCCTTGCTGCTTTAGCAGCAGTGCAGTGACGGAGGAATCGACGCCGCCTGACATCCCGACGACAACTCTTGTCGAAGCTTTTGGTTTTTCCATCGTAAACACCACCTTGCTTGAATCAAACATTTATTATTGTAACATAGGCTGCAAACTTTTTCATGAAGATGTCAACCTTTTTGCACACTCCGCCCGCTCGATATGTTAACATATAAGTGAAATGGGAATACAGAGAATTAACAACCAATGAGGAAGACACAATCATAAATCAATACTAAAAACAATAAAAGAGGTGCCACTTTGAAAATATCGACGAAAGGCCGTTATGGCTTAACAATTATGATGGAGCTTGCGGCTAAATTTGGTGAAGGCCCGACTTCGCTCAAGAGTATCGCTGAACGAAATCAGCTTTCCGAGCACTATTTGGAGCAATTAGTAGCACCCCTTAGAAATGCTGGTCTTGTGAAAAGTATTCGCGGAGCTTATGGCGGTTATATTTTATCGAAGGATCCGGAAACAATTACGTCTGGGGATATTATTCGAATTCTTGAAGGCCCGATTTCGCCTGTAGACTTTACRGAAGAAGACGATCCGGCTAAACGTCAGCTTTGGCTGCGCATTAGAGACAGTATTGCAGAAGTATTAGATTCGACTACGCTTGCAGATCTAATTAATTTCGAAGATGCTGGCAAACCTGATAGCTATATGTTCTATATTTAAGGAAGCCGACCTATGACAAATCATTATTTTGATCATGCCGCCACTACACCTATGCATCCGAAAGTCATCCAAGCGATGCTTGAGGTAATGCAAGGCTCCGGCGGCAATTCGTCTAGTATGCATGCTTTTGGAAGAGCGGCCAAGCATCAGTTAAATCGATCACGAGATCTCATTTCAGCAGCAATAGGCTGCAAGCCGGGACAATTATTATTTACCTCAGGTGGAACGGAAAGCGATAATGCCGCTCTAATTGGGGCTGCTAGAGCACAGCGTAAACGAGGCAAATCACATATTATAACTTCAGCGGGTGAACATCACGCTGTTCTTCATACATGCGAATGGCTGGTTAAGGAAGAAGGTTTCTCCCTAACCGTACTACCTATTGATAGCTTTGGACGAACATCACCAGAGCTTGTTCAAGAAGCCATGACCCCAGAAACAGGCCTTATTAGCATCATGCATGGAAATAACGAGGTTGGAACGATTCAGCCGATTGAAGAAATAGGGCGCATAGCTAGAGCTGGCGGTGCTGTTTTTCATGTGGATGCAGTTCAAGCTTTGGGCTCATTCGAGTATAGGCTCAATGAGCTGCCAGTTGATTTGATGAGCTTCTCCGCCCATAAGATCAACGGTCCTCAAGGTGTTGGCGCACTTTATGTGGCTAACGGTACGCCGATTGACGCTCTACAGCATGGTGGATCTCAAGAGAGAAAGCGGCGTGCAGGGACAGAAAATATTGCGGGGATCGTCGGGTTTGCTGCCGCAGTTGACATTTGTGTGAACGAGCGAGAAAATAAGCAACTTTTTATGGACGAGCTTCGTAAGAGATGGATAGAACTGCTTCACAACCATGTTGAAGTGCCTATCGTTATAAATGGCTCGGAGCAGCACTATTTGCCGCATATCGTAAATATCAGCTTTATTGGTGTCGATACGGAAACGATGCTCATGAATTTGGATATGGAAGGTATCGCAGCAGCAAGCGGTTCTGCTTGTACCTCCGGCGCGCTTGAACGCTCACATGTACTTCGAGCAATGCAATTGCCCGAGGAACAAATTAATTCTGCTGTAAGATTTAGCTTTGGTTTGGGGAATACTTTGGAGGAATTAGAAGATGCCGCACAAAAAGTTGGAACAATCGTGAGGCGTATTCGTAATAACTACTAGGAGGACTCCAGCTAAGCGTGATCAAACTTCAACGGCTTATTGGACTACCCGTAATCGTTATCCATTCCGGCAAACTTGTTGGAACTGTCAAGGACGCCTGGTTCGATGAGCATTGGCAGCTGAAAGGGCTAATACTCGATTGTCCCAAGTGGTTTGCTTCCTCCGTAAAAATAGTGGAGTGGACTCACGTGATATCTTGCGGAGAGGACACCGTTATTATAGCAAGTGAAGCAGCGATCGTTCGGATGAAGTCGAAGCAATTGCTACGTTCTTATGACACAGGATTAGTGAAATTAAAGGATCTGCCCGTCGTAACTGTACAAGGTATTCAACTTGGCAGAGTGTCGGATGTTTATTTTTACCCAAAAGAGGGTACACAAATAATAGGCTACGAGCTTACGGACGGTTTTGTTTCGGATCTGATGGAAGGGCGCAGATGGCTGAAGGCGCCGAGTGATCCGGATAGCGTATTACTCGGGGAAGACGCGATTATTGTTCCTGCTGTCAGTGAAGCGGAATTGGAGCCTGTCGCAGCTTCCAATTTCAGAGGATAGGGAGAAATGAAAGATGATGAGATGTCCGAATTGTAATTCGAAAGATATCGGAAAGATCGGTTCCCACCAGTTTTATTGCTGGGGCTGCTTCATTGAACTGACGGTTAACGGCGACAAAATGTCGGTTTACCAAGTGGAAGAGGATGGCACGTTAAGCTCACTCGACGACTTGTTCTTTGAGGAAGAAATTACACAAGTTCACGTCAACTGACGTGCGTTGCTATAAACTTGAATATCAAAAGACGGTCTTCGGCCGTCTTTTTTTTGCTGTTATAGGATGATTTAGGGCGCTTGTACATATACTGAACTAGTTCGGCTTGTCTTGCTAAGAGCGAAGCGGATAAAGAAAGTTCGGGGGTGAGGACGGTGGAGCGCTTTACGAAGAACCGTCTGTTTGTCTGGCTGGTTTACATCATATTGGGTCTGCTTGCGATTTATCTTATGCTGCTTATAAAGCCGCTTATTGTGAACGTATATGTGTTTGTAAAAGCCGTTTTTGCTCCATTTATAATCGCGATGATAATTTCTTATGTGCTGAATCCGATCGTTACGATGCTGCATGACCGGAAGGTTCCTAGGACGATTGCCGTGCTGCTCATATATGCAGTGTTTTGTGCAGTCATTACGGTGATTCTCGTTAACTTGATTCCAATGTTCATCGAACAAGTACAGGAAATCAATCGTCATGTGCCTGAGCTTTCCATGCGTGCTCAAAATATCGTCACGGACATTAACAACACTTCTTTTTTACCGGAGAGTATTCGAAGCGGGCTTAATAAGTCACTTTTGCATATGGAAAAAAAGCTGTCGGAGAGTTTGTTCAACTTTGTTAACAATATTGGGTCCATGTTAAATGCAGTGTTTATCGCGTTCATTATTCCGTTTCTCGCCTTCTATATATTAAAGGATTTTGATGTGTTTGAAAGAACGGTCATTACGTATGTACCCAAATCACATCGCAAAAACACGGTCAGGCTGCTTAAAGATATCGATACGGCACTCGGCAGCTATATTCGCGGACAGTTTTTGGTTTGTATTATCGTTGGCGTGCTTGCTTATTTCGGGTACCTGTTGATCGGTATGCCTTATGCGCTGCTCCTTGCCGGCATCGTTGCGATAACGAATGTCATTCCGTATCTCGGTCCTTTTTTTGGAGCCGCACCTGCAATACTAATGGCATCTACGGTTTCCATTAAGATGGTCATCCTTGTCGCGATTATCAACACCCTGTGCCAAATACTCGAAGGCAACGTAATCTCTCCACAGGTGGTAGGCCGTACGCTCCATATGCATCCCTTGTCGATCATTTTTGCATTGCTGGTCGGAGGGGAGATTGCAGGCATTGTTGGCATGATTTTGGCGGTTCCTATTTTTGCAGCCTGCAAAGTGATCATTCAGCATATGTTCGCCTACTACGTGCGAAGAAAGATTATTTGACAGGCGGATAGGCTGTGGCTATAATTTTAAAATAATCAAGTGTCAATTATAAGGGAATAAATCGTTGATGAAATGAAGTAAGCCAATGCCCGTTAGCCAGAGAGAAAGCTTCTTCGCATTTGCTTTTCGATAAGCAGCCGCGTCGGTTGAGAGAGCTTTTATAACGAAGAGTGGCCGAAAGCTATTTTCGGAGTGTGAATGAACTTCACCGGTTGGACCCGTTAATGTCTAATGAAGGCGATTGCTCTAGCTGTTTGCAGCGAGGCAATAACCAGGGTGGTACCGCGATTCTATTCGTCCCTGTCAATGACAGGGGCTTTTTTTGTGTTTTATCATTTGAAGGGGGCTCATCCTAATGAAAGCTAGTGAAATTCGTGCAAAATGGCTTGCATTTTTTGAAAGCAAAGGCCACAAAATTGAACCAAGTGCATCGCTTGTACCGCATAATGACCCGTCCTTGCTATGGATTAATGCAGGTATGGCGCCGCTAAAGGCTTATTTTGACGGACGCATCGTTCCAGAAAACCCGCGTATTACGAATTCACAGAAGTGCATTCGTACGAATGATATCGAAAACGTAGGCAAAACCCGCCGTCATCATACGTTTTTCGAGATGCTGGGCAATTTCTCGATCGGTGATTACTTCAAGGAAGAAGCTATTACTTGGGCATGGGAGTTTCTGACTGAGCCAAAATGGATTGGTTTTGATCCTAATCGCTTGTCGGTAACGGTATATCCAGAAGATGTAGAAGCATTCGAGTTCTGGAATACGAAAATTGGCCTTCCTGCTGAACGGATTTATAAGCTGGAAGAAAATTTTTGGGATATTGGCGAGGGCCCTTGCGGACCTTGTACAGAAATTTTCTATGACCGCGGCGACAAATATGGCGATCTTTCGGACCCAGAATGCTGGCCAGGCGGTGAGAACGAGCGTTTCCTAGAAGTTTGGAACGTTGTATTCTCACAATTCAATCATAATAAAGACGGCAGCTACACGCCGCTTCCAATCAAAAACATCGATACAGGTGCAGGACTTGAGCGTTTTGCTTCTATATTGCAGGATGTGGATTCGAACTTTGATACGGATTTATTCCGTCCAATTATCGACCGCACTTGTGAAATTGCGAAAGTAAGCTACAAAGTGAATGAAGAGCATGATGTTGCGCTTAAAGTTATTGCCGATCATATTCGTACAGTAGCGTTCGCAGTAGGTGATGGCGTAATGCCTTCTAACGAAGGCCGTGGCTACATCATTCGCCGTTTGCTTCGCAGAGCTGTTCGTTACGGAAAAACAATCGGAATCGACCGTCCGTTTTTGCATGAGCTGACTTCAATTGTTGGCGAAGTTATGGGCGTTTATTATCCAGAGGTTGTAGAAAAGCGTGAATTTATCGAGCGGGTTATCCGTACGGAAGAAGAGCGTTTCCATGAGACATTGTCCGATGGACTATCTATGCTGTCTGATCTGGTAGCTGCTGGTACGAAAGCTGGCCAAAAAGAGATTAATGGCGATGATGCATTCCGCTTGTATGATACTTACGGCTTTCCTTTCGATTTGACGGAGGACTTTGCTTCAGAAAATGGAATGACGGTTGATCGTGCTGGATTCGACGCAGCCATGGAAGCACAGCGCGACCGTGCCCGCGCAGCTCGCCAAGATACTGGAAGCATGAAGGTTCAAGGCGGACCGCTCGGCGATTTCACGGTTAAAAGTGAGTTTGTTGGCTATAATGAACTGGTAACTGAGTCCAAAATCATTGCCATTGTTCATGAGGATCTGTTGGTTGAATYGGCTCCAGAAGGCAGCAAAGTCGTTGTAATATTGGATCGGACACCTTTCTATGCAGAAAGCGGCGGACAAATCGGAGATACAGGAACGATTACGGGCAACGGCTTTACGCTGCAGGTTGAAGAAGTAACCAAAGCACCGCACGGTCAAAGCGTCCATCATGCTGTTGTTACCTCAGGTACTGCTCGTACAGGTGAAGCAGTAGAGGCGAGCGTTGCTAGAGCTGTACGCGATGACATTATCAAAAACCATACGGCAACGCATTTGCTTCATAAAGCGCTCAAAGAAGTGCTTGGCGATCATGTCAATCAAGCGGGCTCTTCGGTAGAGGCTGAACGCCTGCGCTTCGACTTCTCGCACTTTGGCAGTATAACTGCTGAAGAACTAGTGACGATTGAACGCCGCGTCAATGAGCAAATTTGGCTCGGAACTCCAGTATCCATCGAAACGAAATCATTGAATGAAGCTAAAGCGATGGGCGCGATGGCGTTGTTCGGCGAGAAATACGGCGATGAGGTTCGTGTGGTTCAAGTTGGCAGCTATAGCTTGGAGCTATGCGGAGGCTGTCATGTAAGCAATACATCGCAAATCGGATTGTTCAAGCTGTTAAGCGAGAGCGGTATTGGGTCGGGTGTTCGAAGAATTGAAGCCGTTACGGGTAAACATGCGTATAACTATTTAGATGGTCAGCTTGACCTGCTTAAGCAATCGGCTGCACTTCTGAAATCAAATGCAAATGATGTGCCAAAACGGATTGAAGCATTGTTCGGTCAAGTGAAGGAATTCTCTCGCGAGAATGAATCACTTCAAGCGAAGCTGAGCCGGATCGAAGCAGGATCACTTGAGCAAAACGCGAAAATAGTGAATGGCATTACTGTCCTTTGCGCAAAAGTGAATGCTCCTTCAATGGACGCGCTTCGCGGCATAGTTGATGAATTGAAGCTGAAGCTGGAGTCAAGTGTTATCGTGCTTGGTGCGATTTCGGATGACAAAGTGAACCTTGCAGCTGCCGTTTCTGCAGATTTAATTAAAAAAGGTTTCCATGCGGGCAAAATTGTAAAAGAAGCTGCAATTCATTGCGGCGGCAGCGGCGGCGGACGCCCAGATATGGCGCAAGCAGGCGGAAAAGACACAACGAAGTTGGATGAAGCATTGAAACTTACAGAAGAACTAGTTCTTAATCAAACAAATGTGATATGATATGAGTGTATATCTCATTGAAATGCGGTTTGGAAAGCGAGGTGCTGGCGATGAGTTCCATGGACAAAACAATGAAATTTAACGTGAAGGCGGAGGGGGTTGAATCTTCTCAAGACATTCTGCTATCCGTGCATGAAGCGCTTCTAGAGAAAGAGTATAATCCGATTAACCAGATCGTTGGGTATTTGCTGTCCGGAGATCCCGCGTATATTCCGCGGCATAACAACGCCAGGAGTTTAATTCGCAAGAAGGAACGAGACGAATTAATCGAAGAGCTTGTCCGGTTTTATCTAAACCATAAGAAACAACAAGCGTAAACGGCTAAAGCCCCCCTTAGGAGGCTTAGCTATCGTTTCGCAGAGAAATATAAGCAGTTTATAAGCAGATAAACTTATAAATTCTTATATTTTAACTAATGAGGCAGGAGCCGGACAAGACATGAGATTGATGGGACTTGATTACGGTGACCGCAACATAGGAGTTGCTGTCAGCGACGCTTTTCGTTGGACCGCGCAAGGAACTGGTGTTATTGAACGAAGGCGAGACCATAGTGAGTTTGACCGCATTGCCGATCTGGTTAAGGAGCATGAGGTTAGTGAAATTGTTGTTGGTCTTCCAAAAAACATGAATGGCACCATCGGTCCACGTGGAGAAATTTGTATAGAATTCGCAGAACAGATTAAGCAGAAACTAAACATACCTGTTCACCTTTGGGACGAAAGGCTGACAACGGTAGCTGCCGAACGAACGCTTATTGAAGCGGACGTCAGCCGGAAGAAGCGAAAGCTTGTAATAGACAAAATGGCGGCAACGCTTATTTTGCAAAATTATCTCGATTCTAAAGCGAAAAGGTGAGGGTAAACATGACAAATGAAGAGTTGGAATTCGAAGAGCCGGAAATTATTTATATCCCGGATGAAGAAGGAAACGAAGAGGAATTCGAAGTCATCATGAAATTTGAAGTTGATGGTTCCGATCAGAAATATATGATGGTAGTTCCGCTTCATGGAGAAAATGACGAGGAAGATGAAGTATATGCTTTCCGTTATGAAGAAGAAGGCGATGACCTGAAGCTGTATACCATTGAAGATGAAGAAGAATGGAATATGGTTGAGGAAACGTTCAACACTCTCCTTGGTGAGATGGAGGAAGAAAATTAATGTCCGGCACAGAGCATGAAGCACCTAAGAAGCTGAATACGCTACGAGCGGCATTCGGCAATGAAATTGAGCTTGAAGCAGATGACGGCAGCGTAGAGGTATACGATATTAAAGCTGAGTTTCAGCTAGGGGATCGCATTTATGCAGCCCTGCAATCGGATCCGATGCGTGGCGAGGATGATGTTGAGCTATTCCGCGTCATTCAAGTCGATGGTGAACCGCAGCTGGAAAACATCGAAAACGATGAAGAGTGGGAAGCTGCATCAGAAGCGTACGATGATTTATTGTTTGCTACTGACGAGCGTCCATAAAACGTCGTCTAATGTATATGCATCTAACGAGAGAGCGGCCAATAACCGCTCTTTTGTTCCATGTTTAGCGTTAATTACTCAAACATGCGGTTGTAATTCTCTTCATTGACCTGTTTAACAGCATTTTCAGCTGAGCCACCATAGGATGGTCTCAGCCATTTCGCCTGCGCAAATCGATATACCGAAAATGATGCATTATAAAAAAGGGGGTCTAATTTTGGACAAGTCATCACAGCACCTTGAGCAACAATCATCATCGGGACCGAGGAAAAGCCGCATTACATTATGGGTTATTTTAAGCTTGTTAGGAATTATGATTATAGGTGCTGGAAGCGTTGCTTTATATGTGTGGAGCAGCTTGAAGCCAACAGCTGCTGGTGCGGTTCAGAAGATTGATATTCCAAGAGGAACATCAGCGAATGAGGTTGCAGAATTACTGGAAGAGCAAGGGATTATTAAAAATGCATTTATATTTAAATATTACTTGAAGCTTAAGGATCAAGGCGGCCGCTTTCAGGCGGGACTTTATGAGCTGAACCCCGGCATGAATAATGAAGCCATTATAGCCAAGCTAAATGCTGGCGACACCGTAGAAGCAGAAACGATTCGATTCACGATTCCTGAGGGCTTTACCGTATTGCAAATTGCTGACAAGCTTGCTCAAGAGAAATTGATCAACAAAGAAAAGTTTATTGGATTAATTGCATCGGAAAACAATTGGGGTGATGCGGAGGCTGTTCGCTCCATTCCCAATAACGATAAGCTGCATCAGCGTCTTGAAGGTTATTTGTTCCCTGAAACGTATGAGATGAAAAAAGAAAGCACAGAAGAAGATATTATTAAACGGATGGCGCTTGAACTCGACCGGAAGCTTGCTGAGCTTCCAGAGGGCTGGATGGAAGTGCTTGAAGAGAAAAAAATGTCCTTTCATGATATGCTGACAATCGCGTCGCTTGTAGAGCGTGAAGTCGTTGTGGACGAGGAAAGAGCTCTCGTATCGGGCATTATTTACAACCGGATTGCCGATGGCATGAAGCTGCAAATTGATGCTACCGTTCAATATTCATTAGATAAGCCAAAGGAACGTCTTTACGAGAAGGATTTGCTCGTAGACAGTCCTTATAACACGTATAAGGTAGAAGGTTTGCCGCCTGGACCTATCGCAAGTCCAAGTCTTAAGTCGATTGAAGCGGCTATATATCCGGAAGATACGGAATATTTTTTCTATGTAACCAAGAAGGATGGAAGTCAGACTCATTTGTTCGCAAAAACATATAAAGAGCATTTGAAAAACATCGAGAAAAGTAATCAGACGGCTGGGTAGTCATAACGATTAGATAGGAAACGAAGCTTCACGGTGTTTTTAAGGAGGATCAAGTATGGCGTACAAGCCGGAATTGTTAGCTACCGCTGCATCTATAGAAGAGCTGGAGAGGCTCATGGCAGCAGGCGCGGATGCTTTTGTCATTGGCGAAGCACGCTACGGTATGCGATTAGCAGGAGAGTTTAACAAAGAAATGATAGCGCAGGCCGTAAAGCTCGCTAAGCCTAAGGGTGTGAAAATCTATGCTGCCCTTAACAATCTTATGGATAATGAAGCAGCGGATTCATTAAATGATTATGTATCCTCGCTTGCTGAAGCTGGCGTTGATGCACTAGTATTCGGCGACCCTGCGGTCTTAATGGCTGCTAGGTTGCATGCCCCAGGCATGGCGCTGCACTGGAATGCCGAAATGACCTCAACTAATTATGTTACAGCTAATTATTGGGGCCGCAGAGGTGCGACTAGATATGTGCTCGCACGCGAACTCAATATGGATCAGGTTTGCGAGACAACGGCTAGTACAGAACTTGAGGTTCAAGTACATGTGCATGGGATGACGAATATTTATCATTCAAAGCGTTCGCTTGTAGAGAGCTATATGGAGCATCAGTCGGAGACGGATCGGCTTCCGGAGAAAGACAAGGATCGCGGGCTTTATGTGATGGAAGCGGAGCGGCAGGACGAGCGTTATCCAATCTACGAAGATGCGAACGGCACTCATATTATGAGCTCGGATGATGTTTGTATGGTAGAGAACCTTCATGAGCTGCTGGATGCTAAAGTAACCAGCTTGAAGATTGAGGGATTAATGAAATCTACCGAGTACAACGAAATTGTTGTGCGCTCATATCGGCAAGCAATCAATGCCTATTTGGCTGATCCAGAGGGCTACATTTTCCAAGAGGAATGGCTTGACGCGATTAAGAAAGTCCAGAATCCGCAGCGAGAGCTGAGTTTTGGCTTCTTCTTCAAAGAGCAAGTCTATTAATATGTTAATGCTTACGAAGTGAGTTTTGCTTCGCAAAACCAAAGTTAATGCTTACGAAGTGAGTTTTGCTTCGCAAAACCAAAGTTAATGCTTACGAAGTGAGTTTTGCTTCGCAAAACCAAAGTTAATGCTTACGAAGTGAGTTTTGCTTCGCAAAACTTAGGAGGTACACATAGTGACAACAATTGAGAAGACGACACCTCGCTATCAAGGCAAACGCCATCGGCTGGACAAGCCGGAGCTGCTCGCACCAGCCGGAAATTTAGAGAAGCTGAAATTTGCGATTCATTACGGAGCTGACGCGGTTTATATCGGCGGTCAAAAGTATGGCTTGCGCTCCAATGCAGACAATTTCAGCTTTGAAGAAATGAAGGAAGGCGTTGAGTTCGCCAACCGCTATGGTGCAAAGGTGTTTGTCGCGACAAATATATATGCGCACAATGAGGATGTAGAGGGACTTGAAGACTACTTGCGCAATCTAGAAGCAGCAGGAATCTCAGCTATCATTGCCGCAGATCCTGCCATTATTGAAACGGCGCAGCGAGTAGCTCCTAAGCTTGAGGTTCATTTGAGCACGCAGCAATCTACGCTGAATTGGCAGGCTGTGCAGTTCTGGAAGGAAGAAGGCTTGCCGCGCGTTGTGCTGGCCCGTGAAACGAGCTTTAAAGACATTGCAGAAATAAAAAAAAATGTTGATATTGAGATCGAAGCGTTTATTCATGGTGCGATGTGCTCATCTTTCTCTGGTCGCTGCGTGTTGTCTAATCATTTTACGGATCGTGACTCCAATCGTGGAGGCTGCTGTCAGTCATGTCGCTGGAAATACGATTTGTTTGTTGACGATATGCCAATGTACCCGGAAGAAGAAGATAAGTTCACAATGGGCTCTAAAGATCTATGCATGATTGAATATTTGCCGGAGCTTATCGAAGTTGGCGTTGACAGCTTCAAAATCGAAGGACGAATGAAAAGCATTCACTATGTGGCGACAGTCGTTAATGTTTATCGTCAAGCGATTGATGCGTATTTCGCTGATCCTGAGCATTTCGAGCTGAAGCAGGAATGGGTGGATGAGATAAATAAGGCTGCCAACCGTCCGCTAAACACTGGATTTTTCCTTGATACACCGGGTGCGGAGGATCATATTTATGAGCCAGAGGAAAAAGCAGCGCCATATGATTTTGCTGGAGTAGTCGTAGATTATAATGATAAAACGGGTTTTGCGATCGTGCAGCAGCGCAATCACTTTAAACTCGGACAAGAAATCGAATTTGTTGGTCCGAAGGGTACTTTTTTCAAGCAAACAGTAACCGAAATTACGGATACAGATGGCAATGCGCTTGAAGCGGCTCGCCATCCTTTGCAGCATATTCGCATTCGTACGTTAAAGCCGGTTAAACCGATGGATATGATGAGAAAGAAGATCGGGAAGAAGTAAATAGGCAAAACATGACTAGAGTCTTATTTTTTTAGAAAATAAGACTCTTTTTTTTGTATTTATTATTATGAAATGACAAGAATGTGTCGATATAAAATAATATACTGTAAATCTACTGTAAATACATATTTCGGCAAGATGCGCTAGCAGCAAACGTACTATTTTGGACTTACAATATTAAAGGCGGTGTCTTCCCTCATGGAAAACCAAGAAGAACAAAAAAAGAAGAAAACAAAGAAACAGAAACAGGAAAAAGAGCAAAATAGCACAAACGAAATTAAGTCAGGTACAAGTATGAAAGCGTCATCAAAAATGCAATCTTTATCACAAGCAGCAAAGGCAGCGACGTTATCTGTAAAAAGCACAAAGCTGTCAAGCCCGATTAAATCAGTAGGAACGAAGCTGTTTACGATTATCTTTTGCAGTATTATCGCGTGTGTATTGACAGTAGGTCTAATGGCTTATTCAAAGTCGAAGTCGATTATTGAAAATAAAGTTTCAGAAGCGAGCTTTCAAACGATCAATCAGGTTGCAAACAATATGGACGTTATTTTCAAGACGTATGAAGATTTATCGCTGCAAATATTAATTGATAAAAGCTTCCATGAAATTGTAAGGAAAATGCTTGACGGCGATGACGATTTCAGCAAGTTTGAGGCATCGCGTAATTTAAGCGACAAAATGCAATCTTACGTTATGGGTAATAATACGATCGTTTCCATGATGCTGCTGCCTGTAAATCCGAAATTGACGGTTGTAACATCCGGCCGGGCAACCACCGGCACTGCGGAGAAATTAATGAAAACAGCATGGTTTATGGAAACTGTCGAAAATGCGGGGAAAACAAACTGGATTCCGCCACAGCCTGAAGGCATGTCAGATCCAGCGGGTGCGCCAACTATAGGCTTGAGTCGACTCATTAAAGATATAACTTCAAGTGAAGCATCTTATGTACTGCTGCTGGAGGTGCAAGCCTCGACGCTTGCGAAACGCTTCGAAGAAGTTAACCTTGGTGAAGGAAGCCAGCTTTCAATCGTGAATGCAAACGGTGAATATATTACAAATAATGATCCAGAATTGGTAGGCAAGCCAGCGAGTATTACATTCCCAACCGAAGGCGATAAAGCGCTTGAGGATTCGTCGAAAATGAAAACGACAAACGGTGCTGAGGTTTTGGCTACATACAAAACATTCGAAACGATGAACTGGAAGCTGCTAGGCACGGTACCGGTAAAAGAACTAGTAAAAGATGCTAAAGCGATTCAAAATTTGACATGGATTACGGTAGTTATCGCAGCACTTATTGCAATTGCAATCGGTATTCTCGTAATTATGACGATTGCACAGCCACTGGTTAAGCTTCGCAACCTAATGACTGAAGGAGCAAGCGGCAACCTGACCGTACGATCTGTCATGAAAAAACGCCAAGATGAAATTGGTGAGCTAAGCGACAGCTTTAATCTTATGATGACACAAATAACTGCTCTTGCAGTACAGACGACAAGATCAGCTGAGGATGTACTGGTTACAGCTACTGAGCTCGGAGATGCTTCTCGGAAAACAGCTATTTCTGCTAAGGAGATTGCAGTCGCAACAGAGGAGATCGCGGGAGGAGCAACAAGCTTGGCTGTTGAAGCGGAGCGAGGTTCTGACCTTACAGGAAACATCGATGTTCAAATGAAAAAAGTTATTGCAGCCAACGAACAAATGGTGAACTCTGCGCAAGCCGTTGAGAAGGCAAGTGAGCAAGGAACAAACTATATGGGCGTACTTATTCAAAAAACGAGCATGACAGAAGAAATGACCCGTTCTATGGTAGAGAAGGTTGATGCTTTGAAGGAAAGCACGGGCTCAATCGTAAAAATCCTAGACGTGCTCAACAGCTTAACGAAGCAAACGAACATCTTGTCATTGAATGCGACGATTGAAGCTGCTCGCGCTGGCGCAGCAGGAAAAGGCTTTATGGTCGTTGCCGATGAAATTCGCAAGCTGGCGGATCAAAGCCGCCAATCCATTGACGTTGTTGGTCAAATCACGGAGAAAATTAGAGGCGAGATTGACGAGACCGTTCATGTTTTGTCCGATGCTTATCCGTTATTCCAAGAGCAAATCGGTTCTGTAAAAGAAGCGAATCAAATTTTCTTAACCGTTTCTGGCCAAATGGGAGAACTAGTTAAGAAGCTGGATCTTGTTACGGATTCAATCGGGCAATTGGATGAATCGCAAGTCGTATTAGGCGAAGCGATGACTAACGTGAGTGCAGTAGCTGAAGAATCTTCCGCTACATCAGAAGAAGTCGCATCACTTAGCACAGAACAGTTAAGCATTAGCGACGGTATGGTGCGCTTGTCGGAGAAGCTGGATACGGTGTCTCGTGAGCTCAAGGATTCACTTTCTAAATTTAAAATTAATTAGCAATCACGGTATCCTATTAAATTGATAATTTTGAAGGAAGAGCTATTCAGGCAGTTAATGCTGAACAGCTCTTTTTTTGTTGTAGAAAATAGAATGGATGTTTGAAGGAGAGCCGCGGAAGGAGATAATGAACGTATAACAACGATTCCAGCGCTCATTAAACATTAGGCAGCATTAAAAAGGAGCTTTCGCAGGATGAGAACAGGACATGATTAAACGAATAACTATGGCTGCTTGTTTCATTAGTTTAATAATGATGTTTTATATTGGCCGCTTAGCTTGGATTCAATTGATCCCTGGAAGCTCTTCTTCAGCGGTCCTTTCTCCACTGGCAAACCGGGGAGGATGGCAACGGCTGTCAGTTCAGCAGCGTCAACGAAACTTGGTGCTGGACACAGGCAGAGGTGACTTTTATGATCGCTATGGAAAACCGATAACAGGTGAAACTTACTCGGCCGTTGCCTTATTTCCCGTACGGGCAGAGCTACGTGGTCAAGAAAAGAGTTTAGCTGAGCTTAGCCGCTTACTAGGCGTAACCACGGAGCAGCTGCAGCAGAAATGGGATGCTGTGCGAGAGCCTGTGTTTTGGAAGGCTGATGGGATGCAAGCGCCTTTGCGACTGACAAATGATCAAATTACCCGCCTAAAAAAACTTGAGCTAAACGGTATACGTGTGCTTCCTTATCGCAATCGCTATTTGCCGGATTTTGATGCGAAGCATCTGATTGGCTTTACAAGCCAGCATCCTGAGTGGCTGCAGACTAACCATGCGGAAGATCTCGTAAGTGGCAAAAGAAAGCTAGTAGATCAGGTTGGCGGGTCGGGTCTTGAGAAATCGCTGGACAAGCTGCTGCATGGAGTAGGGGCTACTTCTGTTTCCTACTTCCTGGATGGACGTAATGCTCCTATGCACGGCCTTGATATGCGGATTACGCAGCCTGGCAATCGATATTATCCTCTTAAAGCGATGACGACGATTGATTTGCAGCTGCAAAACGAAATCGAAGCGTATGTGGATGCACAAGGCTTGCAAGAGGGAGCAATCGTTGTGCTGGATGCGAGCAATGCGGATATTGTAGCGATGGTATCACGGCCGCAATTGAAGCCAGGACAGTTCCAAAGCTCCGACGGCAGCGAGTGGGCTAATCATGCAATCAAGGCAGTCGCTCCCGGCTCTGTGTTCAAGCTTGTTGCGGAAGCAGCTGCGCTGGAAGCGGGTGTAGTGAATCAGCATGAAACGTTTTTTTGCAATGGTGAATACGGCAAATATGGCTTATCCTGCTGGAAGGAAGGTGGACACGGCCGCTTGACACTCCAAGAGGGCTTGGCGCAATCATGCAATATTGTGTTTGCAACGCTGGCTGAGCGGCTTGAAGCTAGGCAGTTGAAGCGGACCGCGGGTTTGCTCGGGATAGGGCAGCAAGCGGGCTGGCATCGCGATGAAGCTTTTGGCCCCTTTACATCGCCTCTGAGACTGCTTGAGGAGGAAGATCGCGGACAGCTGTTTGCAGCCGTTAAGAGTAAGCTCGCTTGGAATAACGGCGTTGAGATGGGTGAGAATGAGCACGAGAGTGAACATGAGATTGGGAATGGGCATGTGAATGAGAATGAGAATGGCAGTGGCAATGACAATGAGAATGGAAATGGCAACGGTAATGGCAGTATTAATGGCAGTGGCAAGGGTAATGGCAGTGGTAATGGCAAGCGTAATGAGAAGCGGAGCGGGAAGTTTGACGCGGCGCAGCAAGCGCGGGAAGAAGCAGCCATGCTGGATGGCGTCGATGGCGGCGTGCTCGCGCAAAGCGCGCTTGGGCAGCGTGATGTAAGGATGTCGCCGCTGCAAGCGGCAAATCTGATTGTAACGCTGCTGAATGAGGGGCGCGTAATGGAGCCGCGCCTAGTGAGTGAAATCCGCTATGCCAACGGCCAGCGGATGGTGAAGCTGCCCGCGCAGCGCGCGCAAGCGATCCGTGGCCGGATTAAACCGGCCACGGCGCATGCGCTGCTGCGCGGCATGCAGGCGGTCGTCGACCATGGAACCGGTCGATCGATCCGCCAAGGGCTGTGGGCGATTGCCGGCAAATCCGGCACCGCCGAAACGACTCAGGCCGGAATCGCCCGCAACCACCAGTGGTTTGCGGGCTACGGCCCGGTCAAAGCTCCACGATACGCGGTAGCCGTCCTCGTGGAGAACAAGCCGCCTGGAAGCTCGCACCAGGCGACTAAGCTCTTTCGCGGCGTCATGGATATCGCCGCACGCCATTCCAAATAAAATGAGCCACCCCATTGCAGACGAATCAACGTTCGTTTGCAATGGGGTGGCTCTGTTTTATTTGCGTATTATTGTTCCTTGATGTCCTTGTTATTTATTTTCACCGATATACTATCAGCGTCGTCCGGCTTGTCCGGAGGGTTGTCGTATTCCCCCTGCGGAGCATGAATCCAGCGGTGGAGATACCCTTGATCATACAGCGCTTTGATTAAGATCATAAGAATAGGTGATAATATGACACCTGCGACGCCAAAAAGCGATAAGGATACAATCATGAAAGCGAGCATTGTAAAGGCGGATACGCCTAAGGAGTCGCCTGTAATTTTTGGTTCAAGAATTTGGCGTGTAAGCACAACTGCGAGAAAGAGGACGGACAGCCAAATGGCAAGCGAGACTTTGCCGACAATAATTAAGTAAATAATCCATGGGATAAAAATAGTGCCTACGCCTAGCAGCGGCAAAATGTCGAAGATAGCGGATACGACTGCTATGACAAAAGCATTTTCTACGCGCAGCAGAAGGAGCGCGATCAAAATAACGACAAAGGTGATACTAATCATCTTGGCTTGCGCTTTAATATATAACGCGATTCCTTTAAATACATTGTTTCTAAGGAAGAAAAATGCCGTTTTGAAGGTGTTTGGCGTTTTGTCCTCGGCCGTCTTTTTCCAAGTCGTAATTTCGATGCTTAAGAAATAAGCTAATATAATCCCGACTACAAAATTAAAGATGAAAGTTGAGAAGGATGTGACGTACCCGATGATGCTAAGCAGTACAGTCTTTCCAAACAATGCCAAGGTTGAAGAAGCACCTTCAATGAGGTCTTTGGAGCGCTGAACCAAATCCAAATCTGCGGGCAGATTCCCAAATCTGGTTTGCACCTCTTCTGTCAGATTAGCGATTTGAACAGCGAGCATTTCTTGATATTTCGGGAAGTTGTTAACGAGCTCAGTTCCTTGCTTCGTAATTAGATAAGCAGCGCCTGAGAAGGCGGTAAGTAAAATTAAAGTGAATAGCAGAATCGAAATGCCGGAAGCGATCGATTTTTTCATGCCAAGCTTATTTAGACGCCTTGCCAGCGGCTCGATACATAAGAAAATGAGAAAGGATAAAAATATAGGCGTTGCGATTCGGTACAAATAGCTGAATGAAAACATAATTAAATAGACAGTTAGTGCAATGAGTGCGATGTCAAAGGCGGTTCGCCAATACTTTTTGTAAAAGGGCAGCATAATGTTTCTCCTTCTTTTTCCATATTCATATTTCCATAAAGATTGTACTATAGTTTTTAAAAAGATGCCTATTTTTAATTGCGTTATGCTACAATTAATACTACTGTTGTTGTTTTGTACCGCTATTTATTCGTCGACTAAATCATATAACGGTGGGGAAAACAAAATGGAAAATTTGCTGTTATGGGGATTATACGTAGCATCCTTCTATGCGTTTCTTCCTGGCCTCATTAGCCGTACTTTTGGCTTTCGTGTTTTTAAGAAGGGCCGTGTGGGAAACGAAATATCTTTAACGTTCGATGATGGGCCAGATGAGATTTATACGCCGCAATTGCTCGATCTTCTTGCCCGCTACAATGCGAAGGCAACCTTTTTTGTTGTCGGCTCACATGCTGAGGGACAAGAAGAGCTGCTGAAGCGGATGAAGGATGAGGGTCACAATATTGGTGTCCATAATTACGTTCACAAATCGAACTGGTTAATGCGTCCGAGGACGGTTAAGCGCCAAATCGATCGTACGCTTGACATTATTGAGCAAGCTACAGGATTGCGATCGACTTATTATCGCCCGCCATGGGGAATCGTAAATGTATTCGATTATGCGAACTTAGGCCATTTGCAAATTATTTTGTGGTCGGCAATGTTCGGTGATTGGCGGATTCGTTTAGGGTCAGAACGATTGAAAAACCGGATGATGAAAAAGCTTCGGCCAGGTGAAGTCATTCTGCTGCATGATTGTGGCATGACCTTTGGGGCGGACAAGGATGCACCGAGAAATATGCTTACGGCACTTGAGGCTTACTTAGAAGAAGGTACGAAGCAAGGTTTCCGCTTTGTTGGCATTGAAGAAATGATGAAGCGATCTGAAGCAGCGCGTGCTGCTCATACATCACTCTTGAAGAAATCGATGATATCGCTTTGGCTGACATGGGAGCGTCTGTTTCACGTCGTATTCCGTCTGAAGACCGTAGGAGATGTGAAGGATGCAGCGTTTCATTACCGGGTGACCACATACACTGGCCAGGACATTGAATTAGCAGAGGGAGGACGCGTCTCAAAGGGAGACCGTATTGCAGAACTGCATTTTGACAACAAGAAATTGTCGATGATTGCAGCAACCTCAAAATCCCCTGTAGCTACAGGTATTCGCATGCTGCGTGAAGTGGAGCAAGCTCTTCCGCTGCTCGCAAATCAGCTTGCTGAAGATACAGATGCGAATGACATCAAAGCGGTATATGGGGTTACAATGATCCATCGCGGGGCTGATCGATTAGGATTTGAAATATTTCAGCTGCCTGAGGGCTGGTTTGCCAGATCATCGCGTGTGTACTTGCGTGTATTGATTAAAGTATTAACGAACACGAAGCAGACTTCTCAGAGCAAGAAGAAAAGAGAACTGATCTCGCCGCGTATGCTGTTAATGCCCGTCGCAACGATTAGGTCCTATGCAACGGCACAGCTGAACATGATTCAAGATATAAGCCAGACAGTAGAGAGAACTTTAAACGCAGCAGCCGACGAAGCTGCGCAGTTAGGTACAAAAACAACAGCGATTTAATGTTGAGATATAAAAGACATTTATCCAAATGAATGTTAAATAAATAAAGGAGTGCAGGCTGTTTCCAGCCTGCACTCCTTTTGTTTTAATATAAGGAAGGAAATCACTTCCTCTAACTTACCTTATATTTTTTGCTCAAAGCTTCTTCAGCATCCAGAGGATGCTGAAGGCGATAACTACATTTTCATTACGCCGCCCGTGCTGGCAGATGTAACAAGGTGAGCGTAGCGAGCCAAGTAGCCGCGCTTAATTTTCAGCTCGAAGCCTTTCCATTCGGAACGGCGTTTCTCGAACTCTTCGTCGCTAATAAGAAGATCCATCGTACGGTTGTTCATGTCGATCTCGATGATATCGCCGTCTTGTACGAAAGCGATAGGGCCGCCTTCAGCTGCTTCAGGAGAAGCGTGGCCGATGCTGATGCCGCGAGATGCGCCGGAGAAACGTCCGTCTGTAATGAGGGCAACCTTAGCGCCGAGTCCCATACCTACGATTTGCGAAGTTGGTGCAAGCATTTCTGGCATACCAGGGCCGCCGCGTGGTCCTTCGTAACGAATGACTACGACATGACCTTCTTTGATTTTTCCGTTAGCGATGCCGTGAAGCGCTTCGTCTTGGGAATCGAAACAGATAGCAGGACCTTTGTGGTAGCCGCCAACGGACTTGTCAACTGCACCTGTTTTGATAATAGCGCCGTGTGGAGCCAGATTACCAAATAGTACAGCCAAACCGCCGCGTTCTGTATGCGGGTTGTCGATGGTATGAATAACATCGGTGTCTTGAATTTCACAGCCAATAACATTTTCACGCAGCGTTTTGCCAGTAACGGTGATGCAGTCACCATGCAATGCGCCTTCTTTCTTGAATAGCTCATTAAGGACAGCACTTACGCCGCCTGCATTATGCACATCTTCAATGTGATAATCGGATGCAGGAGCGATTTTTGCCAAATGCGGTACGCGTTCAGCTACTTCGTTAATACGCTCAATTGGGTACTCGATTCCAGCTTCATGCGCGATTGCTAGCGTGTGAAGAACTGTGTTTGTTGAGCCGCCCATTGCCATATCTAGAGCAAATGCATTGTCGATTGTATCTTTTGTAACAATGTCGCGAGGTTTGATGCCTAGCTCGATGATTTTCATCAATTGGCGAGCAGCGTCTTTAACGAACTCTTTGCGTTCTGGAGAAACAGCAAGAATCGTGCCGTTACCAGGCATTGCAAGTCCCATGCCTTCTGCCAAGCAGTTCATGGAGTTTGCCGTAAACATACCGGAGCAAGAGCCGCAAGTCGGACAACCGAATTGTTCAAGCTCCATCAGTTGATCGTCATTGATTTTACCAGCTTGGTGAGCGCCTACGCCTTCAAATACGCTGGAGAGTGAAATCGAACGACCATCGGATGTTTTACCGGCTTTCATAGGTCCGCCGCTTACAAGCATAGTCGGGATATTGACGCGAAGTGCGCCCATGATCATGCCCGGTGTAATTTTGTCACAGTTCGGAATACAAACCATACCGTCAAACCAGTGAGCATTTACGACTGTTTCAATGGAATCGGCAATAATTTCACGGCTGGCAAGTGAATAACGCATACCGATGTGACCCATTGCAATACCATCATCAACGCCGATTGTGTTAAATTCGAAAGGAACGCCGCCAGCTTCACGGATCGCTTCTTTAACGAGCTTGCCGAACTCCTGTAGATGAACGTGACCAGGAATAATATCAATATACGAGTTGCAAACCGCGATAAACGGCTTGTCGAAATCTTCCTCTTTTACGCCTGCGGCGCGAAGCAAGCTGCGGTGCGGTGCGCGGTCGAATCCTTTTTTGATCATGTCTGAACGCATTCTTTTGGCCGCCATGTAAGTTCCCCCTATATGCTTATTAAAATATCAATACTCTCGATTTTATCACAACGGACAGGCGTTGGCTATAACGGAGGGCCGAAAGGCGTTTCGCAAATAAATGTTAAAAAAACATTAAAAATGGCTTAAACATTGTGATATTCCGTGAAACAATAGGACATGATGCAGGTTATTCATGTATAGTATGCTCATTGGTAACGATGAGAATAATTTGAAGATGAATAAGGAGGCGCTTAAAATTGGAAAGAAGAGTATTAATTGTTGATGATGAGCGGGAAATTGCCGATCTTATAGAGATCTATTTGAAAAATGAAGGGTTTATTACCGAAAAGGCGTATGACGGGGAGCAGGCGCTGCTTGCTTATGCGCGAGATCCGTTTGACTTAGTCATCTTAGACATCATGATGCCGAATATGGATGGGCTGGAAGCTACGAGGCGGCTCAGACGCGATCAATCGGTCCCTATTCTAATGCTCAGTGCAAAAGCAGAGGATATGGATAAAATTATGGGGCTGATGACCGGTGCAGACGATTATATGATCAAGCCGTTTAATCCGCTTGAACTTGTGGCTAGGGTACGCTCTTTACTGAGAAGATCCTATCAGTACAGCGGCCAAGCAAGTGCGAATAACGGGGCGCGACTAGATAAGGAACTTCGCCTTGGACCGCTGCGGATCGATAAGCTGAGCCATACGGCTGAAATAGACGGCAATCCGCTGCATCTAACTTCTACTGAGTTCGGCATTTTGCATTTGCTCGCTGGCCAGCCTGGTCGCGTGTTTAGTGCGGAGGATATTTTCCAGCAGGTGTGGAAAGAAAAATATTTTGATTCCAACAATACGGTAATGGTCCATATTAGCAAGCTCAGAGATAAGCTGGAGAAGGAGCTTGGAGATAAGATGATCATCACGGTCTGGGGGGTTGGCTATAAAATTGAAGGATAACATTGCATTAAAGCTTGTCTTCCGTTCGTTGCTGAATATCGCGATAAGCGCCGTGCTAGCGGCCTTTTCACTGTATATCCTATTAGGGTTCGGAATGTGGCTTATCGATAATGTAAGGCCAATGAGAGTTTTTTATCAATTCATTGATAGGTTTGATCGACGGCTTGTGTATGGTGCTGCGGGCATTGTAATGTCTCTTTTTTACTACATCATTCTCCAGTGGAGCTTATTTCATTATCTCGGTCAAATGAATAAGACGGTTCGCGGCATTGCTGACGGTACCTATGATATGGATTACAAAATCGAAGTGCGGAAAAGAAATATATTTGGTCCTATGGCAGCCAATATGAACAGCTTGGCAGGAAGGCTCCATCATGCGCTCGTGGAAGAGCGGAAGGCAGAGCAAACCAAAAACGAATTGATCACGAACGTTTCCCATGATTTGCGAACACCTTTAACGTCAGTGCTTGGGTATTTGGGACTTATTGAGCAGGATCGTTATCGAGACGAGGTAGAGCTGCGCCACTATGTTCAAATCGCTTATGAAAAATCGATGCGGCTGAATGTCCTCATTAATGATCTTTTTGAATATACGAGAATGAGGCATGATACGACTGCGCTTAAAGTAACGAATTTTAATTTAATCGAAATGCTCGGACAGCTGCTTGTGCAGTTTCGTTTGCCGCTGGAGGAAGCGGGAATGCAGAGCAAGCTGGTGACAGATAAAACGTCAGTCATGATCAAGGGAGATGCAGCCAAGCTTGTGCGTGTATTCGAAAACTTGATAGTGAATGCCATGAATTACGGCAGAGACGGCAAACAGGTCGTTGTGACTGTTCAGTTGGAGGGCAGTGCAGCCGTTATCGAGGTTATTAATTTTGGTGAACCGATTCCAATGATGGACATTCCTCATATTTTTGAACGATTTTATCGCGTAGACAAATCAAGAACACAGTGGTCTGGCGGTTCCGGCTTAGGGCTTGCCATTGTCAAAGGCATCGTTGAAAAGCATGAAGGTACGATTTCGGTTACGAGTGATTCGGAGCAAACGGCATTCCGTATAACATTGCCGATTATTAATTAATAATTAAGGGTTTCTTATGGTTTGTTTACGGTCTCCTTAAACTGACTCTCCTATACTTGGTTGTATAGAAGAGACAGTGAAAGGGGATCGTTTTTTATGCAGCAAGAAACGTATGGAAGAAAACGTGGAGGTACAATCTTGTGGCTTCTAACCGCAATTGGAGTGATCGTCAGTGTCTTTTACGTCATTTCATTAAAAGGCAGCCCATCTAAAGCTGATTTGCAATTGGATTCTAGCTCGGCTATTTTAATAGATCTCAATACAGGGGAAGTGCTCTACGAAAAAAATGCAAATGAAGCGCTGCCGCCTGCAAGCATGTCGAAGCTGATGACAGAGCTTATCATATTAGATCTCACAAGTGAAGGTACGCTTGATTGGAAAGAACAAGTGAAAACCAGCGCTTATGCTGCAGAGGTGCCAGGTTCCCAAATAGGCTTTGCGGCGGGGGAGACCTATACGGTTAGAGAGCTTTTTGAAGCGATGGCGATTCATTCCGCGAACGATGCGGCAGTAGCGCTTGCAGAGCATGTTAGCGGCAGTGAGGCTGCATTTGTTCAATTAATGAACAATCGGGCTGCTAAGCTGGACTTGTCCAATCAAACCGTCTTTGCGAATGCAACGGGCCTAAGCCATGAGGATCTGCTTCCGTTCGAAGCTGCTTCCTCAGACAGGGATACCATGATGTCAGCTAAGGATACAGCAGCACTAGCTGCCTATTTACTGAAGAAGTATCCTGAGGTAGTCGATGTTTCCAGCCGCAATAGCGTGAAGCTTGCGAGCACCTCGCAAAGATTGAAGACGACAAACATGATGCTAAGCGGCATGCCGTATGCATTTCCGGGCAATGACGGATTGAAAACAGGTTATACCGTGCAGGCTGGCTATTGCTTTACAGGTACTGCGAAGCAGGATGGCAAACGGCTTGTATCCGTCATTATGGGGGCGAAGACGCCAGAGCAGCGATTCACGGAAACAGGGAAGCTGTTTGAATACGGTTTTCAATTAAGCGGCTTGGAGAGCGTGATGGGGCATGTCCAAAGCAAACTAGGCTTTAAAGTAGGATAAATAAGGTAGAGTTAAATCTATTTTTCTCGAATGATGCAGAAAATAGTCGATTATTCTCATCGCAATAATTGTGTTATTGTCATGTTAAGTCTAGGACGAGCGCGAGTCGCTTTTTCTGGACTTTTTGTTTTTATGTCACAAAAACTAACATTAAATGATTTACGAACCCGTATTTGCTGTTTATAATAAAACTAATACAGATAAAGAGGTGAGTATATGCAATTGACCGAACGTGAAAAAGAAAAGCTGCTCATTACGATCGCTGCAGATTTGGCAAGACGACGAATGAATCGCGGCTTGAAGCTTAATTATCCTGAAAGCATAGCGTTAATCACCTCTGAAATTATGGAAGGCGCTCGTGATGGAATGACCGTTGCACAGCTAATGGCATTTGGAACAAAAATTTTGAATGCAGATCAAGTCATGACTGGCATACCGCAAATGATTCACGAGGTTCAGGTGGAAGCGACTTTCCCAGACGGAACGAAGCTTGTTACCATTCACGACCCGATAACTTGATAACGATAAGTAAAACGGCTATGGGCATCATTTCATTTGATATAGAAAGTGGTATGTGAACGATCAGCTTTATAGAGGAGGAGAGAATGGCCTGTGATACCTGGACAATATCGAACGGCTGACGGTGAAATTGAATTAAATGCCGGACGAATGACGAAGCAGTTAATTGTAGTAAATACTGGAGATAGACCGGTTCAGGTAGGCTCTCATTTTCATTTTTTTGAAGTGAATCGTGCATTGAGGTTTGATCGCGAGGCAGCTTTCGGGATGCGTCTTCACATCGCAGCAGGGACAGCGGTTCGTTTCGAGCCCGGTGAGGAGAAGCCTATAACCGTCGTTGAGCTGGGTGGTAAAAAGCAATCTTATGGACTTAATGGTCTCAGCCAAGGGAAAGCGGAGAACGGCAGGCTGCCAGATGTTGTTCGCGAACGACTTGCGGCTTGGGAGGGCGAAGGTAAATGACTAAGATGGATCGACGCAGCTATGCGGCCATGTTTGGCCCTACAACGGGTGATGCCATTCGGCTGGCAGATACGGAGCTATGGGCACAGATTGAACATGATTACACGGTGTATGGCGACGAATGCAAGTTCGGCGGCGGCAAAGTTATACGCGATGGCATGGGGCAGTCGAGCGGCGCGCAGCGTGATGAGGGTGTGCTGGATACATTGATTACGAATGCCGTTATTATCGATCATTCCGGCATTGTGAAAGCGGATATCGGCCTAAAGGATGGATTTATCGTTGGCATCGGCAAAGCCGGAAATCCAGACATAATGGACGGCGTGCACCCGAATATGATTGTTGGCGCAAGTACCGAGGTTATTGCCGGTGAAGGAAAGATTGTAACAGCAGGAGCCATTGATTCGCATATTCATTTTATTTGTCCGCAGCAAATTGAAACGGCGCTCTCCTCAGGCGTCACGACGATGATCGGCGGCGGAACAGGTCCGGCAACAGGAACCAATGCAACGACGGTTACACCTGGCGCGTGGCATATGCGGCGCATGCTGGAGGCAGCCGAACATTTTCCGATGAATATCGGCTTTACGGGTAAAGGCAATGCTTCATTCACCGCTCCGCTCATTGAGCAAATTGAAGCGGGAGCCATTGGGCTTAAGCTGCATGAGGACTGGGGAACAACACCATCAGCAATTGACGCTTGCCTGCAAGCCGCAGATCAGTATGACATTCAAGTTGCTATCCACAGCGATACGCTGAATGAGGCAGGTTTTGTTGAGGATACGCTTGCGGCCATAGGCGGAAGAACGATTCATACTTATCATACCGAGGGCGCGGGCGGCGGTCATGCCCCAGACATCATCATCGCGGCGGGTGAGATGAATGTTTTGCCGTCATCCACGAACCCTACTCGTCCTTTTACAATTAATACGATAGAAGAACATTTGGATATGCTGATGGTTTGCCACCATTTGGACAGCAGCATTCCTGAGGACGTTGCATTCGCTGATTCTCGGATTAGGCCGGAGACGATTGCAGCGGAAGATATTTTGCATGATATGGGCGTATTCAGCATGATTAGCTCCGATTCACAGGCGATGGGGCGCGTAGGAGAAGTTATTATCCGCACATGGCAAACGGCAGACAAGATGAAAAAGCAGCGAGGACCGCTCCTTCCCGACAATGAACAGCATGATAACTTCCGTATTAAGCGCTACATTGCCAAATATACGATTAATCCTGCGATCACGCATGGAGTCTCTCATCTGGTAGGTTCGCTGGAAGTGGGCAAATTCGCCGATCTTGTCATTTGGAATCCGATGTTTTTTGGCGTCAAGCCGGATCTCGTGCTGAAGGGCGGGAGCATCGCATTTGCGCAGATGGGTGATCCAAACGCTTCCATCCCAACACCGCAGCCTGTGTTCGGTCGGCCGATGTTCGCCTCTTTTGGGAAGCTGGTGTTTAGCAGCTCGATTACGTTTGTATCTCAGGCAGCCTATGACCTCGGGGTTGCGAAGGAGCTCGGACTGCAGAAACGTATTGAACCAGTAAAAGGCTGCCGCAGCGTAACGAAGAAGGATATGATCCACAATGATGCAACGCCTAAGCTTGAGGTTGACGCGGAAACCTATCATGTTCTGGTAGATGGCGAGCATGTGACCTGCGAGCCAGCTGAGGTGCTGCCGATGGGGCAGCGTTATTTCTTATTTTAGCTGCGCGCTGCGGCCATGGAGGACAGGAGGTCGAGCGAAAAATTGAATGATGATATGAAATGGCTGGCTATGCAGCAGCTGCTCGATTCAGCACTGCCGATCGGCGGCTTCTCGCATTCGTTCGGACTTGAGACCATGGTTCAAGATGGCCGTATGAATCGTTCTGCTCAGCTCTATGATTATGCCTCAGCCATGCTTTTGCAAAGCTGGGCAAGCTCGGATGCGATGGTGATCAAGGCCGTATATAGGGATGCGCCAAAAGGGAATTGGGAGAAGGTGTGGGCGATTGAGCGGATTGTTCATTTGCAAAGGGTCGCATCAGAAACACGCAGCGGCGTAGAGAAAATGGGACGGCGGCTGCTTCAGCTTGCAGCAGCTATACATCCGCAGCTGGATTGGTCGCCTTTACTGGAAGCAATGAAGGCAGGGAATTGTTTTGCTTCCCATCCTCTCTCGCACGGCTATGCCTGCTGGGTGCTTGGCATATCGGAGGAGAAAGCGATCCAAGGCTATTTGTATACTTGCATCGTAACTTGCGTCAACAGCGCTCTGCGGCTGATGTCGATGGGACAGACGGAGGGTCAATCGTTGATCGCAAGGCTTATACCGCTAACAACAGACGCTTTGGAAATCGTGCGTGCGACGGATCCGGAACAAGCCTATTCTAATATGCCGATGGCGGAGATGGCGATGATGCGCCACGAGAGGTTATATTCGCGATTATTTATGTCTTAATTATAAATTAATGGAGGAATGAAAAATGTGCCAAGGACAAGGACATACGCATCAGGAATGGGAAAGCCCGGCAATAGACAGCTCAAGGCCGATCCGTATCGGTATCGGGGGACCAGTAGGCTCAGGAAAAACAGCGCTTGTTGAACGATTAACGCGTGAGCTTCATACCAAATACAGCCTCGCTGTCATTACGAACGATATTTACACGAAGGAAGATGCTCGTATTTTGTTCAATACGGGTGTGCTGCCGGAAGAACGTATTATCGGTGTTGAAACTGGCGGGTGCCCGCATACAGCCATTCGAGAGGATGCATCGATGAATTTTGAAGCTATCGAGGAGCTGGAGCGGCGTTTTGACCATCTGGATCTGATTTTCATTGAGAGCGGCGGAGATAATCTTGCTGCGGCGTTTAGTCCTGAGCTTGTCGATCGTTTTATTTATATTATCGATGTTGCCCAAGGCGAGAAGATTCCACGCAAAGGCGGACCTGGCATTATGCGCTCGGACCTGCTTGTCATTAACAAAATCGATCTAGCGCCGTATGTAGGAGCGAGTCTCGCAGTTATGGAAGCTGACACAATTAAGATGCGCGGGGAGCGTCCTTTCGTTTTCTCTAATTTGTTTGGCGGCGATGGCGTGGATGAGATTGTGAATTGGCTTACACATGAGGTAGCACATGCGCGCGGAACGGAACACTCCCATGTGATCCAGCTTACGAGCATACCTGATGACAAGCGGCACACAGCTTCCTAATGAGGCGTGAGCAAAGCAGTGCAGAGGCTGCAGCCATTCGGCACGAGGATAATGCAGTGGGAGAGGTAAGGACATCCGTACTGCGTGCAACGTTTGCCAGCCGCCTCGGTCAAACGTTAATCGGCAATAAATATCATACCGCTCCGATAAAGATTGCCAAAGCTTTTCCACTGGATGGTCAGCTGGGCGTAATCGTAATGGATGTTTCACCTGGCCTGCTCAGCGGTGACCGGTATGAGCTGGAATGGACAGCCGAGCAGCACTCTCATGTCATGATTACGAACCAATCTTATACGAAGGTGCATCCTAGTTTACCTAACAGTGAATCTTCGATGCAGCAATTGTTCGAACTAGAGGCAGATGCAGTCGTCGAGCATATGCCGGAGCCCATTATGCTATATAAGGAAGCAGCCTTTCGAAACGATACTCAGGTTCGACTGCAAAAAGGGTCCGCTTGGCTGCAAGCCGACGTCCTTTGTCCAGGTCGCACGCTTCGCGGCGAACGCTTCGACTATCGCTCATACAGCAATTCATTAACCGTTCATTATGGTGAAGAGCTTATCTTCTCGCAGCGTCAGCGAGTAGTGCCAGGCAGTCAAGTTATAACTGCGCCTGGCAGCTGGGATGAGATGACGCACTGGGCTACCTTTTATGTGTTCAGTGATCGTGTCAACAGCAGCCATCTGGAGCAGCTTCAGGAGAAACTGGACAGCTTCGAAGCTCCCGAGGCTCATAAAGTAATTGGCGGAGCGTCTATGACCTATCGTTACGGTGTTGCGGTGTCCGCAGCATCAACGGCAGCATGGCCGCTGCAGCAATTAATGCAAGAGCTGTGGCAGACTGCGCGAATGGGACTGCTTGGCAAGCCGCCGCTGCGATTTTTGCAAGGATAGATCAAGCAGTTTTATACTTTTTCAGACAAAAAGGTCAACCTGCAACCTTGGGTTGGTCTTTTTGTGCTAAATCAAAAAGGTTTCATATTTATTTCGTGCAGAACGTTAGTTAAACAAAGAAAGGGAAGGTATAATATGAACAACAGTATGGACTAAAGAAAGTAGATAGGTTGGTGATCAATTGGAAGCTTCAAATATGGAAAGACAAGAATTAATGAGGCGGCTGGACGAATCATTTCGTCAAGTGAGAAGACAAATAAACACCGAATGGCACACCTATAATGTGCATGGCTTAGGCATGACCCATGGAAAAATGTTAATTATTTTAGGGAAATCAGGACCACAGAAAGCATCAGCTTTGGCTGAGCAGCTGCTCATCACTAGTGGGGGAGTTACTGGAATTGCTGATCGTTTGATAGAGCTTGGGTATGTGAAGCGCGAACGCGGCGAGAAGGATCGGCGTGTCGTGATGCTCGAAATTACGGAAGAGGGCTTGGAAATCATCCATTTAATTGAGACGATACGCTCGAAGCTGATGCTTAAGCTGTTCGATGGCATGTCGATAGCAGATATGGAGCAAGGTGTTCAGTTGTTTGAGCAAATGAGTCGTAATATGGAATCGGATGTTACAAATTCGTGACTAATTTCATATTTTATTATTATTGTGGATGAATTTAGTGTAGAATAAACTAGAAATTTGTCGAATCGAAAAAGATTGACAAAATCCGATAAAACAACTAGGATTAAAAGGAATTAATACATTCAATTGTTTAGGGGAGATTACGATGAAAAAGGTTTTTGCTTTGGCGGTATCGTTGTTTCTAATGGTTGCGATTGTTGCAGCTTGCGGATCTAACAAAAATGAACCAGGAAACGCAGCGAATAACGGTGCAGGCGACAAAGCGGACAAGAAAAAAATCGCTCTTGTATTGCCCGAAAAAATTGGCGTTAACAAGTTTTTTGTATTGATGGATGAAGGCTTCAAAAAAGCAGGCTCCGAATTTGGCGCTGAAGTGAAAACAATTGAGTCCACTGACCCAGCGGGTTTTGAACAAAATCTTCGTGCAACTRTAGCTGAAGATTACGACTTGATTATTACAGCAACATTCCAAGCAGAAGATGCACTTAAGAAAGTGGCTGCTGAAAATCCGGACAAGTCTTTTGCAGTTATCGATACTGTAGTTGATCTTCCAAACGTTCGCAGCGTTAACTTCCGCGAGCATGAAGCTTCCTACTTGATGGGAGCACTTGCAGGTCTTGCAACTAAAACAAATATTGTGGGTGCAGTCGTTGCAATGGACGCTCCACTTCTTAGCAAATATACATCAGGATTTGAACAAGGTCTGAAAAGCACAAATCCAGATGCGCAATTCCTTATCAACTATGTAGGCAGCTTCACGGATCCAGTTAAAGGTAAAGAGCTTGCGCTTCTTCAACAGTCCAAAGGCGCTGACTTTATCGCAGGTATGGCAGCAGTTGGCGACAATGGTGTGTTTGACGCAGCGAAAGAAAAAGGCTTCTTCACTTCAGGTCAAGATACAGACCGTACGGATGAAGATCCAGAGCATATCGTGCTTTCACAATTGAAAGGTACGGATGCAGTTGCTTACGAAACAGTGAAAAGCTTCGTTGATGGCAGCTTTGCATTCGGCGTTGCAGACTACGGCTTGAAAGAAGACGGCGTAGGCTTGACTTTCGTAACAAGAGACAGCAAATCAACGCTTAGCCCGTTTATTGGCCAAGAAAATGTCGATAAAGTAAAAGCTATCGCAGAAGACATTAAATCTGGTAAAATCGTAGTAGTTAATCCGCTAGCTCAATAGTACAACAGGCCGGCTGCTACCCATGCAGCCGGCTTGCTTGTTGCCTAGAAGCTTCCTCTGTAATCGAGGGAGCGGTTTTTTTGTTTATATCGGGATTGAAAGGGGAGAGCTTTTGTATGTTGCTGCAAATGGACAGCATTACGAAGTCATATGGGAGCGTAACCGCAAATAGCAATGTTCAGTTTTCGCTGCAAAAAGGAGAAATTCATGCCTTAGTAGGTGAAAACGGTGCAGGAAAAACGACGTTAATGCGTATTCTGTACGGGATGGAAAGTCCAACTAGCGGTGAAATTCGCATTGACGGCAAGCCGGTTTCGTTCGGGAACCCAGCTGATGCGATTAAGCATAAGATTGGAATGGTTCATCAGCATTTCATGTTATTCCCGACGTTTACGATTGCCGAAAATATCGTTATTGGGCGCGAGCCCTCCAAAGGGGTAGGTTTTGACCGTAAGGCAGCTGCCACAGAGGTGGAAAGAATCGGCAAGCTTTATGGCATGCCGGTAGACCCTTGGAAGAAAGTTGCAGATTGCTCGCTTGGCATGCAGCAGCGCGTTGAAATATTGAAAGTGCTCTATCAGGGCGCTGAAGTTATTATTTTGGATGAGCCGACTGGCGTCTTGACGCCGCTCGAAGTGAAAGAGCTGCTCATTGCGATTAAAGGATTAGCCGCGCAGGGCAAAAGCTTTATTCTTATTAGTCATAAGCTGCAAGAAATTATGGAAGTTGCTGACCGTGTTACCGTCCTTCGAGATGGCAAGGTGACGGGGACAGTCGAAGCGAAAGACACGAATGCGGAACATTTGTCACGGCTTATGGTAGGCCGGGATTTAGTACATATATCACGAAATAAGGTGAGCAGAGGCAAGCCTGTTCTTGAGGTATCGAATGTTTCTATTCCTGGTGTCAAAGCGAAGCCGCTTCTTAGCGATATTAGCCTTCATGTCAATGGAGGCGAAATTGTGGGGATCGCGGGTATTTCTGGCAATGGTCAATCCGAGTTATTGCAGACGATATCTGGTTTAATGAAACCCGGAGCCGGCACAATCAAGCTGCTGGGTAAAGATGTGACCGGTGCGCCAGTTGGCGATATTCGTGAAAGCGGGCTTGCTCATATTCCTGAGGACCGTTACCAGTGGGGCGTTGCGAAGGATGCGACCGTTACGGAGAATGGCTTGATGGGACATGCTGACAAGCATCAAAAGCTTGGTGTATTGAATGGGACGAGCATTCGTCAGATGGTAGGCGAGTGGGTGACACGCTTTGGGATAAAAACAGGCTCTTTATCTACAAAAGCTCAGTATTTATCCGGCGGAAACCTACAGAAGCTTATCGTTGCACGGGAACTTGCGCAGAAGACGCCGTTTCTTATCGCAGCGGAGCCAACGCGAGGCGTTGATGTCGGCGCAATGGAAATTATACACGGCGAGCTTCTAAAGAAGCGGGATGAAGGCGGAGCGATATTGCTTGTTTCATCAGAGCTGACTGAAATTTTAAAGCTATCTGACCGGGTGTTGGTCATGTATGAAGGTAAGATCGTAGGGGAACTGGATGCTGACAAAGCTACAGAAGAGCAAATTAGTTTGTTAATGGCGGGAGGAAAAGCGGTTGGATAAGCTGGTACAATTCGGACGTTCGCTGTTACAGCCGCTTTTGGCTGTTATCATCGGTTTAGCAGCGGGTGCGATTGCCATTGTTATCGTCGGAGGCTCCGTAATGGAGACATACGCGGAAATGTGGAAGGGCGCCTTCGGCAGCTTTTATTTTTTTACGAATACACTCAGTAGAGCAACGCCTATTATCCTTATTGGTCTAGGGGTGGCGCTGGCATTCCGTGCTGGATTTTTTAATATGGGCTCAGAAGGCCAAATGGTATTAGGCGCTCTAAGCGCAGCGGTAACGGCAATCTATTTGCCGGGGCCAGGTTGGTTTAAGCTCGTAGCTGCTATTATAGCTGGAATTATTTCCGGGGGAATATGGTCGGCATTCGCAGGATGGCTCGATGCTAGATTTCGAATGAATCTGCTCATTACCACATTATTGCTCAATTATATTGCAACGTTGTTTGCAGGGTATATTGTATCGTATCCGCTCAAGGATCGTACAGGCTCTGCTGCAATGGCGCAGACGGTTATGCTTGATCAAAGCGTATGGCTGCCGAAGCTGTTTAAAGGAATGAGCCTTCATGGCGGATTTATTATCGCTGTAGTCGGAGCAATATTGCTTTTCTTGTTCATGCGCTATACCGTTAAGGGTTATGAAATTAGAATGCTTGGCGGCAATCCGTTGTTTGCGAGCTATGGCGGCGTGCAGCGTGGAAAAATGATGCTTATCAGCATGTTCGTCAGCGGAGGTTTTGCTGGACTAGCTGGCTCCGTTGAAGTGCTCGGCACGCAGTACCGCTATTTGGACGGCGCGTTGACTTCTCCAGGTTACGCATGGTCGGGTATCATGGCCACATTGCTTGCCGGATCGCATCCGCTCGGTACGGCTGTAGCAGCGATTTTGCTTGCTGCACTGCAGACTGGCGGTATGGGCATGGAGCGGAATACAGATGTTCCGCTGGAGGTATCCAGCATTATTCAAGCGGTGCTCATTTTGTTCGTTTCTGCTAAGTTCACATATTCGTTCATTAAACGCAGGAAGGCGAGGTCATAAGTATGGATTTTTTATTAGATGTCTCGCTGTATGCCTCGACGCTTCGTATGGTTACACCAATTCTGCTTGCGGCACTCGGCGGCGCAATATGCGCGCGTGTTGGTTTGTTTAATGTAGGCCTTGAAGGCTTAGTATTGATCGGTGCATTTTCTGGGATTGTAGGCAACCACTTCACCGGAAATGTATTCGCAGCCGTATTGTTTGCGGTATTATGCTCACTCCTGTTTTCAGTGTTGTTCGGTTTTATGAGTATTCATCTGAAAGCGAATGTTATCGTTGTTGGTATTGCGCTTAACTTTCTGGCGCTTGGACTGACGACATTCTCACTGCGTGCGATCTTTGATGTGAAAGGCGCATACTACAATAAGGATATGATTGGTCTGCCTAAATGGGATATTCCATTGTTAAAGGATATTCCATGGTTCGGAGAAGTTTTATCCGGGCATTCCCCGCTGGTATACTTGTCCATCATTCTCGTTATTGTGCTGCAGCTGTTTTTGTTCAAAACGGTTACGGGCTTTCGCTTGCTGGCAGCTGGAGAGAATCCAACAGCAGCCAAAAGCTTAGGCATCAAGGTAACCCGCATTCAATATGGAGCAGTGCTGCTCTGCGGCGCTCTGTGCGGGTTAGCAGGCGCGCAGCTGTCGCTCGGCAATGTCACTATGTTTACAGAGGGAATGACTTCCGGTAGAGGTTTCATTGCGCTCGTTGCAACGATGTTAGGCCAATCCAATCCAATCGGTGTTGCGGCATCGAGCTTGCTGTTCGGATTTATGGATGCACTCAGCATCAGGCTGCAGGGCTTCGCGCTGCCAACTCATTTTACGATGATGCTGCCTTATATCGTTACGATTCTCGCTATGTTGTTCTTTAAAGATAAAGGTTATATGCAGGAAGCTCGCAAGTCGAATGAGAGCTCCAGGTAGAGCTGAGATGCTTAATAGCTTGAAATGAATCAGCAAGGAATGGAATTTGGAGGTATACGAGATGCATAAAAAAGCAGAACGTCTCAAAAAAGTGAATAGCATTAAACAGACGGTGCTTGCTCCCGAGATCGCTCATCGGATTCCCCCTGGTCAAACGATGACCGAGCGTTTTCCGATTTTGCATGAGGGAGAGGTTCCTTCCTATGACATCAACACTTGGTCGCTGCGAGTATTCGGCGAGGTAGAGGAGGAGCGTACGTTCAGCTTCGAAGAGCTGCTTGCTATGCCTCAAACCCAAACGAAGTGCGACATTCATTGTGTAACGCGCTGGTCGAAGCTGGACACAGAATGGGAAGGCATTAAGTTCAAGGACTTGCTGCCTTTGCTGGGTGTTAAGCCAGATGCCAAATATGTTATGTTTCATGCAGATGAGGACTATGACACGAATGTGCCGCTTGAGGATTTATTGCACGATAATGTACTGCTTGCGCATCGATTTGACGGTGAGCCGCTGACTGACAAGCATGGCTGGCCGATGCGGATGCTCGTTCCTCATTTGTATTTTTGGAAAAGCGCAAAGTGGATTAGAGGTATTGAGTTTATGAAAGAGGATCGCGAAGGCTTCTGGGAGCGCAACGGCTTCCACAACTATGCCGATCCATTTCAAGAACAACGCTTCACGAGCGAAGAGAATTCGATGCCGGAAGACGAATGGATAACGAAGGAGTTTGATTAATCAGATGCTGCCTATACTACAAGTTAACCCAGAAGATTTGCCGGCTTACGCTATCGTATGTGGTGATCCGCGCCGTGCGGAGACGATTTCACAGAAGCTGGACAATGTAAAAGAGCTTGCATTCGCTCGCGAATATCGGACATTTGTTGGTGAATATCAAGGAGTAAGACTAGCCGTGGTAAGCCACGGCGTAGGTTCGTCAGGTGCCGCGGTATGCTTTGAGGAGCTTATCCGCGGAGGCGTTAAGACACTTATTCGTGTCGGTACAGCGGGATCTTATTCAGCAGATCACCCTGCAGGAAGCCTAATCGTCAGCACAGCGGCAGTTAGAGCGGAAGGGCTCACGCATCAGCTGGTGCCGGCAGGATTCCCAGCTGTTGCAGACAGCGCGGTTACTGAAGCGTTATATGCATCTGCGCTTGAGAGCGAAGGCATTGTTAAAAAAGGCATAACGGTAACGCTTGATGTCTTTTTCTCAGGAGTTGTAGACATTCCGCATCGCCAGTACAAACAAGCAGGCGCACTAGCTGTTGAAATGGAAATTGCAGCTTTGTTCGTTATCGCTACGATGCGCGGTGCACGCGCGGGAGCGATTCTCGCACTGGACGGTTACGCAGATTCTGATTTGGCGGGCGAATATGATCCGCATACAGATGTTGTAGCGAAAGCGATCGAGCGTGAGATTGAAACGGCGCTTCTTGCCGTAGTTAAGCTTGCATCCGCGTAACCATACTTGTCTATAAGTAAGGGGGGCTTCACGTGAGTGGGACGTTGTTCAAGCGAGAATGGCTGAATGGAGATTTTTATCCGCATGTGTTTGCTTATTATTTTAAGCAATGGTCTGATTACGAGATGGCCTTCCACACGCATGATGCAATCGAAATAATGTATGTCATTTCCGGTGCTTGCGGGATAGAGCTGGAAGCAGAGGCAACCAGCCGTGCATGTGAAATGACGCTCAAGAAGGGTGATTTCATTATTCTTGATGCGAATGTGCCGCACCGACTGACCGTTGACGAGCGTGGGCCCTGCCGGATGCTTAATGTTGAATTTGATTTTAGGGAACGCCCCTCGGCGTTTCCCTCTATACGGCAGCTTGCGATGGAGGACGAATTTGTGGACAGATTGATCACAGAGCCGTCCTCTTATTTGTTTTTGCGTGATCCGAATGAAGTGTATCAGGTGCTAAAGAGCCTAGTTCTTGAACTGGACAGCCGAGGCAGGAGCGTCAATATGAAGGCAGAGCTGTTGTTTGCTCAATTGATCTTGGCGATAGCGCGACTTCATAAGGAAGCTGGCGTAAAAGGGGCTAATCCGATTGAAGCTTATGTGAAGCAATCGATTGAATATATGCATCATAACTATGATAGAGATATTCAAGTAAAGGATATTGCTGCAGCTGTAAGCTTACATCCAGGTTATTTGCATCGTGTATTTCGCGCGCAGATAGGCCAAACGTTAACAGGCTATTTAACGGAGGTGCGAATGGAGAAAGCAAAAATGCTGCTCCGAGAGACGGATATTGCAATAGCGGATATTTGTGATTATGTTGGAGTGGGGAGTAGGCAATACTTTCATGCAATGTTCAAAAAATATATGAAGCAGACACCAATTGCTTACCGTCACTCGGTCAATACGCAAACATTGGACTTCCGCTGGCAGCGCAATGAATAATACAAAGTGACGATTTCTGACACTATGAATGGCAGTTGGTCACAATATTGATAACGCTTCCGTTTTATCGTTGCTAAAATGTAGAGGAGATTAAACAAACTCTATTTAGACGATAATCGGAGGCTGATTGGCATGTCTACTTTTAAAATTGCATTTATAGGCGCAGGCTCGATTGGATTCACGCGTGGACTGCTGCGGGATTTGCTCGCTGTACAGGAGTTTCAAAACATTGAAATCGCATTTACAGATATTAATGCACATAACCTGGAGATGGTGACTGCGCTTTGTCAGCGTGATATTCATGAGAACGGCCTGTCGATTTCTATTCAATCTACAACCGATCGGCGCGAAGCTTTGAAGGATGCGAAATACGTCATTTGCACTATTCGTGTCGGTGGTCTTGAGGCTTTCGCAACGGATGTTGATATTCCGCTCAAATACGGCGTTGACCAATGCGTAGGCGATACGCTCTGTGCTGGCGGCATTATGTATGGGCAGCGGGGCATCGCTGAGATGATGAACATATGCCGTGATATCCGCGAGGTTGCTGCAAAGGATGTGCTTCTGCTCAACTACGCGAACCCGATGGCGATGATGACTTGGGCATGCAACAAGTATGGCGGTGTCCGGACGATTGGTTTATGCCATGGCGTGCAAGGCGGACACTGGCAAATAGCCGAAGCTTTTGGACTAAAGCAAGAGGAAGTCGATATTATTTGCGCGGGTATCAACCATCAGACCTGGTACATCCAAATTAATCATAACGGTGAGGATCTAACCGGCAAGCTGCTCGAAGCATTTGAGAAACATCCAGATTTCAGCCGTACGGAAAAGGTACGCATTGATATGCTGCGCCGCTTCGGGTATTACAGTACAGAGTCTAACGGTCACTTGAGCGAGTATGTCCCTTGGTATCGGAAGCGGCCTGAAGAAATTAACGATTGGATCGATTTGAGCTCATGGATTAACGGAGAAACGGGCGGGTATCTTCGTGTATGCACGGAAGGACGAAATTGGTTCGAGACTGATTTTCCAAACTGGATGAAGGACCCTGCAAATGAATTCAAGTCGGAGCTGCGCAGTCATGAGCATGGTTCATACATCATTGAAGGACTCGAAACAGGACGAATCTACCGAGGTCACTTTAATGTGGAAAACAAAGGGGTCATAGCTAACCTGCCTAACGATGCCATCATTGAAGCGCCAGGTTATGTTGATCGCAACGGCATCTCAATGCCAATCGTAGGCGACCTGCCGCTTGGCGCCGCAGCGGTGTGTAATGTAAGCATCTCTGTGCAGCGTCTTGCTGTAGAGGCAGCCATAAATGGCGACATTAACCTGCTCAGACAAGCTTTTATGATGGACCCGCTAGTTGGCGCAGTTTGTAATCCGAAGGAAATTTGGCAGATGGTCGATGAGATGCTTGTGGCGCAGGAGCAGTGGCTGCCACAGTATACAGATTCTATCGCAGCAGCCAAGAAACGCCTGGAGGAAGGGCCTTTACTTCCTACGCGTGATTATAAAGGCGCGGCGCGTCTGAAGGTGAAGACGGTTGAGGAAATGCAGCAGGACCGAGATGCCGCAAATAAAAATGCAGGCGAATCGGATAAGGGCAAGGAGCGGGTTTAACGCGGAGCGTATTTCAGCTCCATTGCTTCAAGCCTAGTCCCTGGCGGCGTCCAAGCAGGCGGTCCAAATTTCTTGAGGTAGCCTAATGTATTGAGGTAGCTCTCTACCGATTGCTCTTCATCCATCTTGCGGAAAATTTCCCAACAAGCGATAACATCATTCAGTGCACGATGACCGCCAATGAGCGGAATGCCATAACGATCGGACATGTCTTTCAGTGTATGCGGATAAACATGCCGCGCGCGGCTAATCGTGAGCGTATCGATGAAGCTGTTCGAAAATGATCTGCCCGCAATGCGAAGCAAGGAATGGTGCAGGAAACCAAGGTCGAAGGCAGCATTATGAGCAATCAAAACGTTATCGCCTATCATTCGGTTCAAAATACGAAATGCGGTGTCCTCGTCCATGCCGTAGGAGGTCATCTCATCCGTGATGCCGGTGAGCTCTGTTATTTTGGCAGACAGCTTGCCATCGTAACGTACGAGAGTACTGAATTCACTCGCTATTTCACCATTCACGCAGCGGATCGCAGCCATCTCAATCACACGATCTTTCTTCGGATCAAGGCCGCTCGTTTCAAAATCGATGACAGTATAAGAATGATTAGTCATAGTTGGTTCACCACTTTTTCTAGTTATAAGTTGCAATCGTATATGAAATAATTCGACAAAAAAGATAAATAACCTTCTATTGTAAACATAAAACGACCCATTACCAGAGCTTAGTAAGCCGGTAATGGGTCGTTTTTGCGTTGATAAATTCGTTTTGCGGACTAGTGGTTATTGCCGGATGCATTGCCTTTTTTGTCGGAAGTTTTTGTCGTTGTATTTTTGGTTGCATGACCTTGCTGCTTCGCCATGATCGGTTCACCCCCTTCTTAATGTAATGGTTGTATTTTGTGATTTGAGGGGTGAGGCTATTCTCGATTAGGTACGATTAGCATGCTTTTGAATCACATGTAAAAATTAACCAAATCAGATCTGTTTAATCGCTATGTCTACTATTTTCAAGTCGGATCGGCAAGTCCTAATCATGCGAACAAAGGATATAAACAATGAATACGGTTACTTGATTGCTCCATATGGAAGAATAACGGCTATTTTGAAGGAGTGAGCGCTTTATTGAGTCGAGGGTATATGATAGCCATGTGATAAACTAAATAGAAAAGAAAGCGCTTTTCAGTTGAGAAGCAACGGGGGATGCTGCAAATGCGGACGGGGTCGAGATTTTGGAGTAAATGGAATGTAATGAAAGGTACGCCGCTTCCGCCAGAGAGCAGACTTAGCAAGGAAGCGATAACGGCTTTAATCATTCATTGCTGCTTTCAGTTTGGCGCATCGATGTCGGGTTTGTTTCTCAATTTATATTTGTGGCGGTTAACGCAGGATTTGACAGTAAACGGTATTTATAACATCATCGTTTTCATCGTAACGCCTCCGGCCTTTGCATTAGGTGGCTGGATTGCGAAGCGGCATGATCGTATGGTCACTTATCGACTGGGTATCGTCATGATTGCCATCTTTTATTTGATGGTCGTCATTGCACAAGAGCATGTGGCTCAGTATTACATATGGTTTGCTATTTTTAATGGGATCGCCGCGGGGCTTTACTGGACTGGTTATTTAGTTATTCAATATGATGTCTCAACGGAAGCGAATCGCATACGTTTTCTTGCAATTAATATGATTTTCTTTAATGCATCCGGGCTCGCAGGGCCGGCGCTTGCGGGGTTCATTATTCAGCGAAGCGAGGGGTTGCAGGGTTACATCATTATTTTCACGCTTGCCTTCATTATGTTCCTTATCGCAGCGATCGTCAGCTTCCGCATTCCGATGATCAAATCACATCACAAAGCCTATTATTTAAAATTCATGGGGCTGGTGATGCATAAGAACCGTCGCTGGCTGAAGGCATTGTACAGCTTTTTTGTATTAGGTCTATTTCAGGGAATTATGCTCTTCCTGCCAAATATTATGCTGTATCAGACGGTTGGGCGTGAGGATTGGGTAGGCTACTTAGGTGTTTTCTTCTCTTCGCTTACGGTAGCGACGGGTTACGTCATTTCAAGAAAAGCACAGAAGGAGCAAGTACGCAAATATGTGCTCCTGTCTACAACTGGGGTAGCCATCGGTTCATCGCTGCTGCTCATTCAAGTGGAATTTTGGTCGGTTGCCTTATTTATGATTTTGTTCTCGATATGCAATCCGCTTGCCGTCAATACGCTTACTTCCTATTATTATCGCTTAATCGGGACATTGCCCCTTAAAGGCCAGCTGCGAATAGAATCCGTTGTCATGCGGGAGCTTTTTCTAAATGCGGGAAGGGTGCTTTCTATTTGCTTGCTCATTATACTTGCTAAAGATCTGCAATCTATATGGATGCCAATTGTGCTGTTTGCCATGGCGGTATTGCAATACATATCGGTATTGCTCATTAAGGAGAAGCAAAACTCGGAGCAAAATTAACGAAAAGCAGGTAGTATTAATTATCTTGAAAGAAGAGCCTCGACCGTGGGATGACATGGTTGGGGCTTTTTGCCGTGAAGTTCAGGAGCTGTCTGTTAAATCGTAAAAAAGTATTAAGATAATCTTTATGAAATCTTAACGGTTACATTAAGCTCGCTTTAGGCGTCTTCCTTATACTAAGTAGAGTGCAGGGTATCGTACAGGTACCAAGGCAGAAGGAGATGTCACTAAGCTATGACAACAAAAAATCCCGTTATTGATATAAGACAAATATCCAAAATATACGGAAGCAATAAGGTGAATCAGGTTTATGCGCTGAACAATATTTCGTTCACGATGCAAGAAGGAGAGTTCATCGGCATTATGGGAGCTTCCGGTTCGGGCAAAACCACACTGCTCAACGTAATCTCGACGCTGGATAATCCAACAGAGGGTACGATTTCAATTGCTGGAACAGATATTACACGAATGAAAGCCCGTGAGCTTTCGGATTTCCGGGCGCAGCGGCTTGGGTTTATTTTTCAAGATTTTAATCTGCTCGACAATCTGACAGTCTATGAGAATATCGCACTTCCCTTGTCCTTGCAGGACGTCCCTGCTGGCGAGATCCGAATCAAAGTGCGTCAAGTCATGGACAATCTTGGTATTACAGCGCTAGCTGAACAATATCCAGCGATGATCTCAGGAGGGCAGCGGCAGCGAACAGCCGCGGCGCGCGCCATCGTTCATGAGCCTGCATTGCTGCTGGGTGACGAGCCGACAGGCTCGCTTGATTTGAAAAATGCGGTTAGTCTGCTCGAGACGATGAAGCGTCTAAACGAGGAACAGCGAATATCGATTCTCATGGTGACTCATGACGCGTTCAGTGCAAGCTATTGCGGAAGAATTTTATTTATACAGGATGGTCAGCTTGTGAAAGAGCTGTACCGCACGGGCAGCCGTGAATCCTTTTATAAGCAAATTTTGGACGTGCTCGGCGATTATGGCTCGGCAGCTGCCGCTGCTGCATCCGATGAAACTTACGAATCGGAAAGGCAGTGAGGTGAGGACATGCTTATAAAACTAGCTTTATCCGGCATGAAGAGCAAATTTAAAGATTATATCGTGCTGCTTGCTGGACTTGTCATGTCGATAGCCATTTTTTATATGTTCCAGACGATGGCGTGGAACCGCGATTTTACGGAGGCAAATGCAGTTATCAACTCAATTGGGCTCGTCTATATATTAGGCTCGGTACTGCTCTCGGCGATCACTTTTTTCTACATTATTTATGCCAACAGCTTTTTGCTGTCGCTGCGCCAGCGGGAATTCGGACTCTATCTCGTTCTGGGGGCACGCAAAAGTAAAATACGTACTTTAATGTTTATTGAAACGATTGCGCTCGGCTTAATTTCACTAGCGGTTGGGCTTGGGCTCGGGTTTGGCTTATCCACACTTGTGGGGCATCTCATGGCTAAGCAGCTTCAGACGAGTCTTATCGGTTACCATGCTGTATTTGGACCAGCCATTTTATTTACTATTATCTTCTTTACTTGTTTATTTGGATTGTCTGCGATATGGAATCAGCTGAAGCTTTCTCGCATGAAGGTATTGCATCTTGTCCATGGCAATATGCAAGCAGATCGGCTGTGGGGAAGCAGCCCGTGGAAAATTGTACTTAGCATCGTCGGAGCAATTGCTCTCGGGCTCGGTTACTTCTCCCTTACATTTATGGAGCAGCTGCGGGAGATTGGATTGTATACCGCCACATTCATGACACCGCTCGGAACGTACCTTCTGTTTATGATGCTGCTTCCGCCACTTGTAGTAAGAATGAAAAAGAGGAATCAAACACGTGGAATCCGCGCCTTCACTTTCGGCCAGCTGAGCTTCCGAATTAACGGCTTAACGAAGCTGCTGGCAACAGTAGCGATGCTGATTGCACTTGGAGCTGGTGCAATTGCCGGAGGTATGGCTTTTGTGAACGATGCGAAAATTAGGGGAGAGAGCTACCGCGTTTATGACGCGATCGTGCATAACCCGAATGCGGAAGAAGCAAAGATACTCGCTTCCATTCCGTTCAAGGAGCAGTTCAAGTATMGTTACAAAATAGAGAACGAAATGGTTTATTATGCGAAAGAGGACCTCGAGAACCAGCGGCCATTTGTTCATTCGGGGCAGGGCCGCGAGTATTGGGATGAGATAGAACAGATCAAAGGCCCTCTTCCAGCAGGCTCTGCGAGTGATGCAGATAATACGGATACAGAAGAGCTGTCCAGTCAGAAGTGGAGAGGTTTCATCTGGGAGATTTCGCCACCCATAAGTGAGTTCAGGCTTGTTGATGCAGGAGAGTTCGCAAAGCTTGAAGCAAAGGAACAGTTCGTTGTGATCGGAAGGACGGGTGATTTCCTCGCTTATCGGATGTCATGGAAGGCACTAGACCAGCTGGAAACAGAGAAATCCAATGGGGAGTATCTATCATGGAGCAAGTACAAGAACTATGAGAATGCAATAGGTATCGCTAGCGGTACAGTCTTTATGGGCTTTTTCCTTGGCATCGCCTTTCTTGCTATGATGGCGAGCTGCTTAATGTTCAAAATATTATCGGGTGCAGCGAAGGATGTTCAGCGATATGAGATGCTCAGCAAGCTTGGGGTAAGGAGAGAGAGGTTATCGCGTTCAATCTATCACGAGCTGTTCCTCGTATTTTTATTTCCTGGTATCGTTGGGCTCACGCATGTTCTAGTTGGTATGAATCTCTTCTCGTTTATGTTAACTGAGCCATATTATCGCTTATGGATTCCCATTGTGTTGTTCGTGGTTATCTATGCTGCTTACTATCTATTAACCGTTCGATTGTACCAGAACATCGTGCTGTCAAAGCGGGACAAGGCTGTACATTCAAGGTAACCAAAAAAAGAGCTCTCAGGATGAATGACCTGAGGGCTCTTTATTTGGATAGTACATTACAAATAATTTCCTTTTTAATATTAATTTTATGTATAATAGCGCTTAATACGATTATTGATTATGGGAGGATCACATGAGAGAAATAGATTATAGTCAATATTTTTGGCAGGATGAGGAGATCAGATTACGAGCAATTCAAGATGCTGACTGGGAAGGGCATTACTTCAACCGCTTTGATACGCCAGCTCGGCGCTTACTAGAGTGCACGGTTGAGCTGCCGCCTACGATTGCCGAGGCCAAAAATTTCGTTGAAACTTATGCTGATTTCTCTACGGATAATAGGCGTATCATGTTTGCGATTGAAAATAGAAACGCTGAAAATGTTGGAGGCGTTAATCTAAATAGTATCGATGAGAAAAACGGCACGTTTAGCATTGGCATACAGATCGATAGAGATCACCGAGGCAAGGGATACGGGACTAGAGCGATGAGAATTCTCTTAAAGTATGCTTTTATGGAAAGACGGCTTAATAAGTTTAATGACTATGTACTGGAAGGCAACGTAGGCTCAACAAACATGATGATCAAGCTGGGCTGCCAGCAAGAGGGTGTGCGACGGAAAGTGATTTACACTAACGGTGAGTATAAAGATCTCATTTTATTTGGTCTAACGAAGGATGAATTTGTAGAACAGCAGAAAAAAGATCGTTCTGTTTAGGAGGTTTAACAATATGAATATTCGATTGTTCGAGCACAACGATAGGCAGGATGTAATAAATATATTATCGGAGCATCCGCTGCAATTCCCAGATTTCGTTATTGAAAGATATCCGCCTCGGTGGGCGGACTTCGCGAAAGCTCCAGCAGGTAAAAGCCAATATTATGTAGCTTATAGCGATGACAATCAAATTATGGGTCATGCAGGATACCTATTTAATAATGAAGTAGGACTTTATGAAATCGTAGGCGTAGTTGTGAAAAAGGATTTTCAACGAGCGGGCGTTGGCAAAGCTTTGCTTTCTACCATCTGCAATAAAGTAAACGAGCTGAAAGAGAAGGAAATTATTCTTTATACTTTAGGGCATCCGGGGAATGAAGACACGATAACGTTTTATCAACGGATCGGTTTTGAGGTCAGCCTATATGAAAAGGACTATTTCAGCAGTGGTTACGATAGAGTGACGTTTATTAAACAATTGAGCTAGTAGATTCGTTGAGTATAAAAGAGTGGGTGATTGCATTCATGACTAACGATGTTGAAGGCTTGATAAGTGTTACGGAAATGGATCGACCAGAAAACCATGGTTTATCATCAAAGTCGTTGCTTGCGTTTTTTACTCAAATCAAGCAATTAAACTTGAAGATGAACAGCTTTATCCTGATGCAAAACGGCAAGGCTACTTCCAAGTTTTATCGTGATCCTTATCGTCCAGGCACGCCGCAGCTGTTATTCTCACTTAGCAAAAGCTTCACATCTATCGCTATGGGCATTGCTTGTGACGAGGGCCTGTTGGATTTAAGAGACAAGGTTATCTCTTTTTTTCCTGATAAGCTGCCTCCTGCGATTTCGGACAACTTGGCTGAAATGACCATTCAYCATCTGCTATCGATGAATGCTGGCCATCATGACAATATTTACGGAAGCGTTGCAGAGCAAACAGACTGGGTTAAAGCCTATTTAGCAATGGAAGTAGAGCATAAGCCAGGAACCTATTACCGTTACAGTACACATTCTACCTATATGTTGTCTGCTATCCTTGAGAGAGTAACAGGTCAAAAGCTAACCGAATATTTAATGCCTCGTTTGTTTATGCCTCTAGGCATTTCATCCGCTTCTTGGGAAAACTGTCCGCTTGGCGTCGTTGCTGGGGGAATGGGACTAAGTATTCCTACTGAAGGGATTGCTAAGTTTGGGCAAATGCTGCTAAACAAAGGGATATATAATGGTCATCGAATCGTTTCAGAAGAATACATTTCACTCGCCACCAGTGTGCAAAGCGATACATCGCGAGACGAAGAGCGCATCGATTTTTCCCAAGGTTATGGGTATCAATTTTTTCTATGTCGTGATGGCTGCTTTATGGGGAATGGCGGGTATGGGCAGTTATGTTTTGTGTCGCCCAAACATCAGGTTGTCATTGCGGCAACATCGAGCTTCTCTTCCATGAAACAGCTTCAAATCATGCTAGATTTAGTGTATGAACATATCCTCCTGCAAATAGACACGGATATCCTCTTTGAAGATGGTGAACAAAAAACAGATTTAGATCAGCATTTCTTGAAAATGGCTAATCCGTTCATACCAGCATTAAGTGAGCCTAGTCCTATTCGCTTAGATGATCTTCGTTTTTCATTCATGGATAATAATCAAGGACTCACTGAGCTTCATTTTGCAGCAAGTGGGAACGAATTTCAGTTTAAGTTATTTTTTGGCGAACAGAGTGTGAAGACGTATCCATTTAACTTCAGCACCATAAACCATCCAATTGATCATTTTGTGAAAGATTTGGAGACACATGATCAGGAAGTGGTTACAAATGCTTGTTGGATAGACAGCAACCAACTATCTCTTACTTTGATCTACAAAGAAACCCCGTATGTGATAACCTATTTCGTTCGCTTTTATGATCATAAAATAGAACTTAAATGTACCCATAACGTTTCATTTGGATTTGAAGCGTACGAATTAACTGGTGTGCAGGTTTAGTATCGTGACAGCATAGTTATGCGCTTTAGCGTACATTCAGAGAGGATGCCAAGCGGCGTCCTTTTTTTATACATACAGGAGTCCAATTTTTTTTAATCTACCGCACGAAACGGGACTTAGCGACCAATATCATATATTACACAATGTGAGGTGAGTTCTTTTGCCTGTAGAAATCAATCGTCGTATTGAGCAAGTATTAGGAGGCAATCTAGAAGCGTTTTCCGATATTTATAACGAGACCATTGATATGGTTTACCGTACCCTATTCTTGCTAACCGAAAACAAAAATGATGTGGATGATCTTATTCAGGACGTTTACGTCGAACTGTACAGGAGCCTTCGGAATTTTGACGGTACGAGACCTTTTCAGCCTTGGCTTTACGGTATCACGATTAGACAACATCAAGCCTACAAACGAAAAAAGTGGAGGCAATTTCGCAATCATGCACATGAGCTTAATAACTACTCATAAACACTCGAAAATGATTTTTCTGACTCTGTGATAGAAAAGCTGTCCAGCCACAGCATATTGGATGATATGGATTGTCTTTCATATAAGCTGAAGCAAGTGGTAGTGCTGCACTATTTAAATGATTTAACACAGGAAGAGGTTGCAGAAATCGTTCGAATTCCAGTCGGAACGGTGAAATCCAGACTACACTACGCATTAAAACAACTAAGGGATAAGAGAAGGAGAGATATCCATGTTTAATAGTGCAGATGAGTTGAAACGCATGTTGATGGAAAAGGCAAATCATATTCATCCGCCAGCGGGATTGAAGCAAAAGGTGCTTGAAGAAATCATGCTCGTTAAAAAAAAAGGTAACGGATGATAACGGAATTAACATCCAATATGAGGTAAGGGCATTCGAGGTTTCGAAAATGTGGGTATGTGCAATCGCGGATAGTTTGATGGAGATACAATAAAGCGAGTTAGGAATAAGGAGATGTGGGCAGTAACATAATCACCTTGACTTGAAATATCATATTGAGTATAATTCCAATAAATTGAATATTCTAACAAAAGCTATGATGAGAAAGAGTACCAAGGCGATGTCTTTTTACAGAGAGCCCCGGTTGCTGAAAAGGGGTAAAGAATAACTTTGGGAATATGGTCTCTGAGCTGCGCATCGAAACCTCATATGGTTGTAGGCTGCGCCGGAACCCGCACCCGTTACTGTGCTAGGGTATACATGCATAAGCATCGTACCTGAAGAGGTTAATGTCGCGAGGCATTAATAAAATTGGGTGGTACCGCGTGAGCACAGCTCTCGTCCCTTTGGGATGAGGGCTTTTTTGTTTGTCAAAAAAAGGAGGAGTTATGATGACAAATGTGTTTATTGGCGGTGCTTGGCCCTATGCGAACGGTTCATTGCATTTGGGAAGATTGGCGAGTGTATTGCCAGGGGATGTGTTGGCACGTTATTACCGCGCAAAAGGAAATAAGGTGTTGTACGTATCTGGAAGTGACTGCCACGGTACGCCTGTTGCGGTGCAAGCGATTCAGGAGGGTGTTTCTCCGGGAGATATTGCAGATCGATTTCATCAGGAATTTGCCGAATGTTTTAAACAGCTTGGGTTTACGTATGATTTGTATACTCGAACAGACCAGCCATTTCATCACCAAGTCGTTCAACAGTTATTTTTGGCACTTTTAGAAAAAGGACATTTATATAAAAAAACAATCCAACAAACGTATTGTGAAACAGATCAACGATTTTTGCCGGATCGATATGTTGAAGGGATTTGCCCTGTTTGCAGTAACCGTGCGAGAGGCGATCAATGTGATTTTTGTTCAACCTTGCTTGACCCAGCCGACCTGACAGACAAGACATGCAAGCTTTGCGGGAATCCTCCAATTGAGCGGCCAACGGAACATTATTATCTTGCACTCTCTTCCTTCCAAGCTGAATTGACTAAGTATGCAAAAAAAACAAAAGGTTGGAAAGAAAATGCAGTACAATTAACGCAAAGATATCTTGCAGAGGGGCTTCAAGATCGAGCGGCGACAAGGGACTTAGATTGGGGCGTGGAGGTTCCGGTTGCAGGGTTCGAGGATAAAAAAATTTACGTCTGGATTGAAGCAGTGAGCGGATATTTATCGGCAAGCAAGCAATGGGCTGCAGAAACAGGCGGCAGCTGGGAGGCTTTCTGGAAGGACGGAAATGAGGAAATAACCGCTTATTATGTACACGGTAAAGACAATATCCCTTTTCATACACTAATATGGCCGGCAGTACTGATTGGTGCCGAGGAATATCATTTGCCTGATCGAATCATCTCTTGTGAATACATGACGCTGGAAGGGAAAAAGTTTTCGACAAGCAATAATTGGGCGGTTTGGGTGCCGGACATTTTGAAGCGCTATGAGCCAGACTCTATTCGTTATTTTCTGATCGCAAACGGTCCAGAGAAACGGGATACTGATTTCTCTTGGCGAGAATTTATTTATAGTCACAATGGAGAATTGCTTGGTGCATTTGGCAATCTAGTCAATCGTACGCTAGCGTTTATAAATAAATCTTTTGAAGGAAACGTTCCTGAAAGCAAGCAGAACGCGGAATGGATGAAAGCCATTGCTTCTTTATATGTTGAGTCAGGTGCATGCATTGAAGAAGGACGACTAAAGGAAGCGATTGAGTTAATTTTTGCTACTATTCGCAGAGCAAACAAATATTTTGATGAACAAAAGCCATGGATTCAGATTAAAGAAAATCGAGAGGCTTGTGCTTTTACTATAAACACTTGCGTGCAAATTATAGCGAATCTGTCTCAATTGTTGAGCCCGTTTATTCCTTTCTCATGCGAGAAAATAAGAAGGTTTCTGACTCTTCCTGAGCCTAGCTGGGAGCTCATTAGTGTAGCTGCTAACCAAAAAATTCAAGGTTTAGAGCTGTTGTTTGAGCGTATTGACGTTGGTTGCATTGAGGAAGAAACAAATGCGCTAAAGATTCAATCCAAAAGGGAGTGAGCCTATGAATAAGAGAATTATCGTCACTGGCGGAGCCATTATTAAAGATGAAGCTGGAAGAATATTATTACAGAGAAGATCAGACTACGGAGATTGGGGTCTGCCTGGCGGCGGAATGGAAGCGGGAGAGAAAATTGAAGAAACAATGATAAGAGAGGTGCTGGAGGAAACGGGGCTGCAAGTAAATGAATATGATTTGTATTCCATTTACACTGGTCCCAATATGCAGTATCGATATCCAGATGGCAATGAAGTTGTATTCGTCATGTTTATCTTCAACGTGGCGGTAGATTTAACAGGTAAATTAGCTGAGGATGGTAAGAATCTACTGCATACGGATAGCAATAATGAGTCGCTGCAGTTGGTTTTTACGAAATTGGAGGATATCGATATTGAATGCATTAGCAGCGTGCAGAAGCAGCTTTTTAGGGATCTATTAAATCATAAAACCGATATTTTGCGAGGGTGATGATTGAATTTTCTTTTTGATACATTAGTTAGGATAAATTATAAATTTTAGGAGCTGTTAAGAGTGGGAAATAATAGTGCAAACTTGGTTCAATTGAAAGGACCATCATTGGTTTTTCTAGTAGCCGATATACACGATTCCATCCATTTTTATGAAAATATCGGATTTACTTCAGAAAATATTGGCGGACATATTCATATGAACTACGGCGATGTGACCTTTATTTTGCACGAAGCTAAATTGAAAAGTGATATTCGGCCCAATTCGTCAGTAGAAGGCGGACTTTATTTTGATGCTTTCTGCTATACGAATCCAGAGGGACTAAGACAATTACATAAGTTGTTTATCTCAAAAGAAGTGAAGATTGTGCAAGGACCGCATTGGTCAGATGGATGGAGTGAGCTTACCATTGTCGACAATAACGGTTATCGTATTGCTTTTGGCGGATAAGCATTATTTTTTAAGTCGATGTGCTCGAACTTAAAAGTCTTGATTTGAATAATGGCATAAAGCATGTCATTAATCGAAGTATGAGATAAAGTTGAAGCGTTGAGAAATAGTTTGGACAGTTTTTGCCTAGAGTTGACTATGAAACGTTTTTTACCTTTGAGCGATCCAGCAGTGAAGCTAAAATAAATGTATAACCTTGTTAAGGAGCTGCTGCAATGCCTAATAAAAACGAGCTTATCTCATCATTATTATTACTGGCCAATGAATGGGGGTTAACGGATATTACGCCTCATGTGCTTAGTGAGGGTGGGAATTTAATTATTCATCTAGCTCCTTATCCCATTGTGGCAAGAATAGCAATTGTCCTCTCTGAAGCAGATGGAGAGAATGCATACAAGATACAGGATCGAGAGCTGCTTGTAGCGCGTTACCTTCATTCCAAGAATGTCCCTGTGCTGCTGCCAACTAGCCTTGTTGATGCGGGTCCTCATAACGTGGCAGATACATGGCTGACGCTGTGGGCTTATGTCCCTCCTGTAGCCTTGCAACCTCCATCGCCGAAGGAAGCAGTTGATCTTATTAACAAACTTTCTAAGGCAATAAAAGACTTTGAAGGTGAGGTTCCTATGCTTGGTGTTTGGGAGCGCACTTGTCAATCAGCACAAAGATTAAGACTTAACCCCGATGAACGAATACAAGCTTTATTGCAGAAATTTCATAAATGGGACGAGAAGATGCGGGAGGAGCTAGACTTGTTAGTACCCAGTCATGGAGATGCCCATGCAGGTAACCTGATACCGAGCCCGGAGGGTTGGTTATGGATGGATTTTGAGGACATATCATTAATGCCCCACTACTGGGATTTGTCCTCCTATGTTGGCAATCTTGTTTTATTTGGTGGAACACAAGAGCCAACTTTCACATGTATGCTGAATCATTCTGATATTGTTTCTGACAAAAAGGCATTTGGTTTTGCAGTTTCTGCACGCATACTGATGTCTACCTTGGGCAATCTGGATTTTGCTCTCGCAGGGCATGGTGATTTGGAGTTTGCAACGAAACAACTTGAATTAGCTGAACCCATTTTGCAGCAGATAGATTTATTAACAGGCGAGACTCTCAAAGGGGAATAGTTTCGATGAGCAACGATCAATTTTACTCTATAGGCCAAGCGGCAAAGATATGTAATATCGCTGTTCAAACACTGCGCTTTTACGACAAGATCGGTTTGGTCATACCTAGCCATACGGATAAATCCACTGGTTATCGGTATTATTCCAATTATGAACTTCTTTATATTAAAATCGTCCAAGACATGAAAACATTGCAATTTTCGCTTGATGAAATAAAAGCAGCTTTAAAAGAGGGAAGCTTAAGCAGTTTAGTAGAGAAGCTTGAATTAAAACGAAGGAACACGATTACTGAAATAGAACAATTAGAGCAGCTTGTACAATTAATAGGAAAGAGATCGGAACAAATCAATTATTTGCTGGATTTAGGCGATGAGCTTAAAAACCTTGATGTGTTAGTGGAATTAAAACATTTGCCGGAGCGGCTTATCCTATCTGATCGCAGCAGATCAGCGTGTGGGATGGAAGCGTCGGTTGTTAAGTTTACACGATTATTCCAGCAGGCGGAAGCAAACGGATTAATTCCGAAGCAATTGATGACGATTTACCATGAAAATATTTTGACATTTGATCGTGAGGATTCCGATTTGGAATTTTGCATTTCTACCGACTCTACTGGTGCTCACGCTCCAAATGAATATAGCCGAATTATCCCTGAAGGCGATTATATTACAGCTCTTTATTGCGGAATTCCGAACGCCGAATCGTGCAAACGAATTTACAGCAAGCTGCTGTCGTGGATGGAGAAGCATAACTACATCGAAGCGGGTCCGTCAATTGAGCTGTATTTGGTTGATATGGCTCAAATGATGAAGCCGGAGGAGTTTATTGTAGAGCTTCAAGTTTCTGTTCGAAAAGCGTTGACCCTATAGTTACTATAGGGTTTATATTGTTTTTATTCGTCAAATGGGGAGGAAAAAACAATATGAATGTGATTTTCGGAACGGGTCCGCTGGGTATGGCCGTCATGAGGGAGCTTGTTGCTCTTGGAGAACCTGTCAAAATGGTTAGTTTGAGCGGGAAAGCGACTGTGCCTTCAGGGGTGAGTGTAAAGCAAGCGAACGTAATGAATGAGGATGAGACAAAGGCCATAATGAAACATGCAAAGGTTGTCTTTCAGTGTGCGCAGCCGCCATATCAGAAGTGGCATGAGTTGTTTTTGCCTTTTCAGGAGCATATCATTTCGGGAGCTATAGCTGCAGGAGCGAAGCTGGTCGTTGCCGAAAATGTATATATGTATGGGCAGGTTAATGGGAGCATGCATGAAGGATTACCGTACACAGCTGTGACTAAGAAGGGGAAAGTACGCGCAGACATGTCTAGTCGACTGCTGCAGCTCTATCAAGAGGGAATGCTGCAGGTGACGATGGGGCGGGGAGCGGATTTTTTTGGACCGAATGTTCACCATTCTTCTGTTGGTTCACGGTTGTTCAAGCCGATAGTGAAAGGCAAAGCTTGCACGGTAATGGGAAACCCGGATAAGAAGCATACGTATACGTTTATCGATGATTTTGGTAAAGCGCTCGTTGTGTTAAGTCAACATGAAGATGCATATGGCCGCGCGTGGCATGTTCCAAACGATGCTACGGTTACAACAAGAGAATTTGTTGAAACAGCTTATCGACTTGCTGGATTCCCTGCAAACATTCAAACCATGGGGAAAGCGATGCTTCGAATAGGGGGATTGTTTATACCGGCAGCTCGAGAAAGCATCGAAATGCTGTACCAGTTCGAAAATGATTTTATTATTGATAGCAGTCTATTTTCAGAGAGGTTTGGCTTCACGGCTACACCCTTAGAGGAAGCTATAGCAAAAACATTGGGATCGACTGTAGTGTAGAGGTTATGCAGGTGTGACCATGAAGAGATGGAGGTAGACTTATGGATGAAAATAATCAATGGAGTGCTAACACACTGGTGAAAATTGATCATTACAAGTTTAGTGGACTGGACAATTCTTTAATCGGTGCCATTAAATCTACGGCTGACTTTTATCAAATGCCTCTATCGGCAGCATGGATTTATGGCATGACCGGGCTTGCTTTCTTACATGTTATTGATGAAAGACTAGTTGAACCTAACGGGGGACCGCCTGAGCCGGAGGTTTTTCGGCTTGTTCGCAATATTGGATTAGAGGTTAGTGGGTTGCATGCTTATGCGGAAGGAGAAGACTTTAAACGTCTGCAAGCGGAAGCGTGGGAGAAAGCAAAGTGCGCCTTACGTGCCAATCATCCCGTTTTTTCTAAAAATATTGATATTCAAAACCAGACATCTGTCGTGTACGCCCATGATGATCACGGTTATTATACATATAATTGGCATACAGGGTATGAGCACAGCGAAGATGCAATACCTTGGAGTTTCTTAGGTCTAAGCCGCTGTCCTTGTATAAACTGTGTAAAGAATGGAGAGAAATCCGAACAAAAAAACAAGGCATGCGGCCTCATTTCTTTGCATTCGGTTGTTCCTATTCAAGCAGTAGACGAACGAACCGCTTTTATAGAAGCGCTTGATTATGTTATTCGTTTAAATGAGGATGGCGATTATCGGTGGCAGGATAAAACGTATCTCGTTGGTGCAAAAGCTTACGAACGGTGGCTTGACGCACTCGAGAGGGAAACGATGGATAAATATTATTTCAGTTTATTTATCGAAATTTTGTGCGAAGCTAGGAGTCATGCCGTGCTGTTTCTAATGGAGTTAAGTGGAAAATTATCCGGCGTGGGAGGACAAAGCTTTAACGAGTTAATCCATACGTATAGACAAGTTGTCTCTCGATCTAATAAGCTGAAAGAGATGTATCCGTATCAAGAGCCGCGAGAGAGCGAAGTGAATCAAAAAGAGCAATGTATAACCATCGTTAAAGAGCTAATGACAGTAGAGAATGACGCTTTTTCTATGTTAAAAGACATTTATGCTGGGGGATAATGATGATCAAATATCCGAGGTTTGAAGAAGGAGCAACGATAGGCGTAACGGCACCATCGCATGGGGTTTCTGCTTCTATGCATGATTCGTTTAAGCTGGCTTGCAGTCGTATGGAGACGAAAGGATATTCAATCATTTGCGGGGAGACAGTTTGGACGCAAAATAAAGCCAAATCATCGCCTGCCAAAAAACGTGCGGACGAGTTTAATGAAATGATGAGCAGCGATCACATTGATATCGTCATTCCTCCATGGGGAGGTGAGCTGTTGATTGAGATGCTTGAATATATTGATTTCAACCGCTTAAATGATAAATGGATAATGGGCTATTCAGATATAAGCGTGCTGCTGTTTGCTACTACGTTAAAGACAGGCATAGCGACTGCACATGGTGCTAATTTATTTGATCTAAGAGGCGAATATTCGGATGAGACGACAGCCATGTGGCAACCGGTTTTATCAACTAAGGCGGGAGAAGTTATCATTCAATACTCGTCTAACAACTATCAAAAAGAATGGCAGCACGATAATCCAACCCCTTATGTATTTCATTTGAACGAGCCTACATACTGGAAATCGACCTCCAACCAACAAGTGAAGACCGAGGGGCGTATACTTGGAGGCTGTATTGATGTGATCAGACATTTAGTCGGCACACCTTATGGTGATGTATCCGCTTTTCGAGAGCAGTTTATTGATGGTGAGCCTATTTTGTGGTACCTCGAAAACTGTGAGTTATCGACCGTAGATTTACGAAGATCACTGGTTCAAATGAAGCTGGCAGGCTGGTTTGAGCAAAGCCCATGCATTTTGTTCGGACGGAGTCCAGCAAATCAATCCGTAGATGGTTATACCGTTGAAGATGTGTATCAAGAGTTCGCAGAAGAGCTTCAAATTCCGATCATTTATGATGTGGATTGCGGGCATGTCCCTCCACAAATCACGCTCATAAACGGTGCTTATGCCGAAGTGGAAGTTGATGAGGGTAAAGGTATAGTCAAGCAGTATTTTAAATAGTGGCAAAGGTCAAAAGAATACTATTTGAAATATAGTGCTGATCCTAGAATTAAGAGAACGTAACAGTAGTACTTACAGTAGTGGGGAGTCCGTCTTTCGAAAGCAATGACCTGGAGCTATTTGCGATCGGGAGGACGGATTGGTTTAAAAAAGTAAGCGTTTACACATAATCGATTGGCATGATGAAAATTCACAAGCAAGGATGGGTGATCAGGTTGGAAAATACGACAAGCAAACAAGACCTTCATCAACATTATATTGCAAATGCGAATAAAGCGCTTCAAGAAAATGTAAAAAAGATTGATACAACATATCGGCTTCATTATCATATGATGCCGCCAGCAGGCTGGATGAATGACCCGAATGGCATGATTTATTTTGAAGGACATTATCATCTGTTTTATCAGCATGATCCCTATCAATCGAAGCAAGGTCCGATGCACTGGGGACATGCTAGAAGCAAGGATTTAGTTCACTGGGAGAATCTGCCTGTTGCGATAGCACCCTCCGAGGATTATGACAAAGCGGAGTTTGGCGGACAGGGCTGTTGGTCAGGAAGCGCAGTAGATAACAACGGCGTTTTAACGTTAATTTATACGGGACATGTTGATGGCAAAACACCGGAAGAGGTTCAAGCTTTAGCAACAAGCACCGACGGTGTGACGTTCCACAAGTATGCTGCTAATCCGGTGATCGGTGATTCACCTGACGCGCAGCGGTTCGGATTCCGTGATCCGAAGGTGTGGAAGCATGAAGATAAATGGCATATGGTCGTTGGTTACGGCAAAGACGGACTTGGCAAAGGGTTAATTTATACGTCGAGCGATCTGCTGAGCTGGGAATATCAAGGTGCTGCGACGCAGAGTGATGGTACGATTGGTGATATGTGGGAATGTCCAGATCTATTCCCGCTTGGACAAGGCAATCAGCATACGCTGCTCATCTCCCCGATGAATATTGCACCTATCAAAAACCTGTATTTGTCAGGGACGTTCGATTACGCAAGCTGCCGCTTTGAGAAGCAGCAGATGGGACAAATCGATTATGGCTTTGACTTTTATGCGCCGCAAACGCTGCTTGATGACCAAGGCAGAAGAATTATGATCGCATGGATGAACATTTGGGGAGCGACGATGCCAGAGCAAGCGCATGGCTGGCTTGGCGGAATGACGCTGCCGCGCGAATTGACGTTAGCACCTGATGGTACGGTACGAAGCAATCCAGTGCCGGAGCTTTCCGTGCTGCGTGGACAACAGGTTTCGGTGTCTGATCTAGCTCTATCAAGCAACGAATTTGTCAAAATAGACGGCGTCCGTGGAGACTCTCTTGAAATGGATATTGTATTTGATCTGGCTGGAACGGAAGCAACAACAGTAGGTATTCGTGTACGCAGCTCCGAGGATGGGACTGCCTATACAGAAATTAGCTATTCCATAAGCGAACAAAAGATTTATATGGATCGCAATCTTGGCGGTGAAGGCGATGGTGGAGTTAGCGAGGCGCCGCTTCAGTTGTCTACAGACGGGAGTTTGCAGCTAAGACTGTTTCTAGATCGCTCCTCTATTGAATTGTTTGCAGGTGAGGGCAGAGTCGCCATGACCAATCGGGTTTATCCGAGACCTGAAGATACAGGTATCAGCTTCTTTGCTCGCGGCGGAGACGCGCTTCTTCAGACCGTAAATGCTTGGCAGCTGCGCTCGATTTGGTCATGAATGTTGATAATGTTGATACCGTAATTGTCTGAGGATTGTATGTTGTTGCGCGTGACGAGTTGTTGATGGATTTTACAACTCGCTTAAATGATTTGGTAGATAAGTTGCGGGCAATTGGTTCGTGATTTTGTCTGCAATCTTCCAAAGGGCTGTTCCAAGCGTAGATTTATCTACGCCTGGGACAGCCCTACTTTATTTTGATGGAATTTAGGCAAAACGATGAGCTCCCCTTATCCAATACACGGCTTAYGAACCTAGAAACTCTTATCTAAACCAATCAGAATGGATTAACATTGTAACGAACTCTAGAATCGTTATTTCGAGAAAAGCAGCTAAAGACACCTTAAAAATCATGCTTTAGCGTTAATTGTCCACAGAAAATAAAGTATTAGACTGAGAAAATAAAGCTTTAGACTTGGGGTGCTTCATTACGCTAACTGGCAGTTATCCGCAACATTAAATATATTCATAACGTCCCTATACTAACAGTTAATAATATAAGAAGGTTAGGTGGATAGAATTAAGAAGATATTTCAAGTTTTTATTTTTAGTTTGATGATTGCTCTGCTTGTCTCCTGCTCTACATCCCAAGCTTTACCCAATGCTACGGCTATCTCTTTGAAACAATCCTTAAGTTTGGATAACTTCAATAAGTTTCAGACTTTATTCAGTGAAGGAAAGTGGTCAACTGCTACGAAGGAATTATTTGAGAAACTTAAGGAGATCGATTCAGCAGGCGCAAATTTCAAAAGCTATACTGTCATCACACTAGATAATGGTGAGATGTTACTTGTTAATTTAACCCCAGATGAGGAACAAGCTATCCAGAGCATAACTATTATTCCTAAAGAGTATAAAGTTCTTTTTACCGAATAGATGTTGATTACGCTAACGGGAAACTATAGCGTAACAAACAACAGGACGAACCTGCCGATATTGAACGTCAGCCTCGTTGAGCAAACGGGCAGGATGTTTCCATAATATTTCACTAATTTATAACGTATTGCCGACATTTAATTGTCACAGGAGGGTGTTAGACGAAATGACAGAATATAAACTATTTCTTTTGGACTTGGATGAATTTAGAAAATCAATTGAGGAAGCAAAGAAAAAGTACAACTTTTAAAAATAAACATTGATGAACGAACTGAAAATGATGCAGCTGGCGAATACATACCTTTTCAGAATGGGAACGGTCAGGTTATCATCTTTACTAAAGGCGTGTTTAAACTATGGGGGGAATACTATAGCGACTCAGAGACTATTTCTCCAAGTAAGGTTGCAACATTTGTATTAATGCACGAGATTGGACATTTTGAGGATGAAAATAGTATTAAATTTAAAGCCCGTCTTAAAGAGTTAAAAGAAAGCGAGAAATTAAGTGGATATTATAAATTAAAATTGCATAGCGAGCTTATAGCAGACACAAATGCACAAGATAATGAGCTGAGGGAACTTTTTAAACTAAGTGAAACGGACATGGAGGAATACAAACTTTATCACGCACAGAACATGAAAACTATCTCTCGACGTATTCTAGGTAGCGATGAGTTTAAAGGGAAAAAGGAAATTCCCGAAATAGTAGCAATTGATAAGGCTGCAAATACCTCAAAGCCACTTGAGGCATTGCTTGGTGATTACGACAGTAAATTTGTCTAGTTGTGACTCATTCATTAAACACAAACTCGACCGGATTCTTGTTAAGCTAACGGGAGACAATAGTTCAACTTTTCTGCAAGGGAGGTATATATGGGAACCAATCGTTCAGTCAATGCCCTTGTTCAATGGGACAAAGACCCAAGCAAATATCCATGTAACATCAGGTTGCCGGATTTAATCGTGCATTACGGAAGCATTGAGGGGAAAAGATTAACCGGTGAAGCATGGACCGTGCCTGTAAGAATTACAGGTTATATTGAAGGCACATATGATACATATGCGGATGTACGATTTTTAGTGGATGAAGCACCTTGGCATTTACTTGTTAGCGGATACGAGTTTAAATTATGGGCTGGCAGAGAGATTGCTACTGTTAAAGTTCTATAGTTTGCAATATGAAGTTAAGTTATAGTAAGAACGATAGCACCATGACATGACGGCAACCGGCCACACGATCGGTTGCCTTTGTTCGTTGAAGTAACGGGCAGAATAGTTCCATTAAGTGGTATTCTAAGATAAGGGATTTGAACAGGGGGGCAATGTTGAGGGAAATAAAGCATCCAGTTAAGAGTCCATCAAGGATTGGAGCCATTATAGGCATGATTGCTATTATATCGAGTCAATCTATTCTTGTATTGAAAATATGGGATCAGAGAGGTATATTCTACGCTTCGTTAACGGTGATTCTTCTATGTTTAGTTGTACTGTTACTCGCATTGTACAGAACATTTTTTAAGAAACCAACCGTGTTATGCCTATCCAATGAGCAAATCATATTAAATGGGAATATAATTAATTCAAGGGA
>NZ_JBFTPZ010000032.1:0-80440 GCF_056398745.1 Paenibacillus sp. 01T424
GTGTAAATGCATATCCTTCTTCACTAAACGAGATGTCTCAGTTTTTGGAAAAAGCAGCAGCATTCGAAAACATCGGCTATATCAACGCACAGGTGATGACGCCTTTCCTCATTGGCGATTCCGCCATTGAACTGCTATCTGGAATTGATGCACTGTCGAGGCAGGCGGGCATCCCGGTTTATGTAGAGACGCACCGAGGTACGATCACACAGGATCTTATCCGAACACGGCAATATTTGCAGTCGCTGCCGGAACTGAGGCTTACGATTGACTATTCACATTATGTCGTAGCTGGTGAGCTTCATACGATTTCGGATGAGGCGGAGCAGATGCTGCAAAGCTTGCTGCCAAACACGCACAGTATTCATACCCGTATATCAAATGGCGAGCAAATACAGATCGACCCGGGGGAAGCTGGCAATCATCCGATGGTACCCCATTTCTCCAGATGGTGGGGCAGTGCAATGAGACACTGGCTTACTGGACAAAGAAAAGAGAATGATTCATTCCCTGTCGTCGTTGAGCTGGGTCCTCCATCGTATGCGATTACGTCAGATGAGGCTGGTTCTCGGCAAACGGAGATTAGTGACCGCTGGTCGCAGTCCCTTTATTTGAAGCAACTTGTGAGGCAGCTTTGGCAAAAGGAGATCCAATAATTGAAACCCCGATTTGAACCATTATGGTTCAAATCGGGGTTTATTTGTTTCTTTGTTTCACTCGTCATCCCCAATCACAGCAACGACTAATGAATTGGATAGAGCCTCGCCAGTGTAGCTTTGCCCGCTTACCTCATAGGAAAATTTCGCTTTGACATAACCTATAATTTCATCAGAAACGATTGCGTCAGTAACGATAGCAGAATAATTGATTTCAAGTGTTGCTCCGGGTAGTACATTCCCAAGCTGCCAAGTTTGATTGCCGTCATAATCAATGGGGTTTAGTCGAGTTCCACCTACACGGAACGTTTTTGGCAATAAATCCACGCCAAATGGAAACTCGCTTGTAAATGAAACGAAAGCTGGCAAGTTTCCATTATTCATAAGCGTTGAAACGATGGTTATTGTATCGCCATACTCCACAATAGGTGGAGTGATCTTTGCTGTAAGCTGAATGATAGGAGCAGCCACTTCTGTTATTGCAGCATTTGAGCTCGCGGAATTGCTAACTACTCTTCCGTCTGAGAGCCGAAAAGTGTAGACAACCGATGCAGTGTTCGTTAATGGTGCAACAGTGGCAAGGTGTAAAGGGATTTGGGCATCAAAGGTTATCATGTTTTGTGATTGCCCGAGCAGCGTACCGAGATTAATGCCATCTTCAATAAACACGCCTGGCATCGAATGGTTATTCAACTTCAGGCTATTTGGTATAAAGACAGCACCAGCAGACAAAACGTCATCCATCACGGCATCAACGGCTACATTACTGGCATTCTCAATGTAGATCGTGTAATGCAAGACATCACCTGGGGCAGCAACAAGCTGATCTACTTGCTTATTAACGCTGATCTCGGGCTGGATAAGGATAACGGCGACCTTATTTGAATGCGTATAATCCGGCGTGCTGGAAACTTGATAACGAACGTTTGCTTTGCTGATAGATATAGAGGCTGCATCCTCCGTCGTTTGCGCGCGATAGGTGATAACGATGGTTGATTGTGGTCTAATAGTGCCGAGCGGGATACCTGCATTCGGATCAGCGCTTGGTGAAATAACAGCATTGATTGTCACGCTGCCGGGCACAAAAAGGATGCCGAGAGGCAGATCGAAGGAAGCGACTGCCTCTCGGAGACTAAGATTGCCGTCATTAACAATCGAAAGTTCATAGGTCACATGTTCTGAGACAAAGGTTTGTTCGGTGCTTGCGCTAAGTCGAGCAGATAGCGATACCTCATTAACAGGTGTAACGAGCGTGTTCGAGTAGGTAATACTCGTGACAATTCGCCCTTCTGCTGTTCGAAATTCGGCATCTGCCTGCGCTTGGTTAACTATCTGAAGGCTGCTTGGAATGGAAACGACAATGAGTTGAAATATGATTTGAGCTTGCGTTTGCGGCATCATATTTCCAATTGTAATACCGTTGTTTGGGTTAGCGCCAGGCATGGGTGTACCATTCAATATTACGCTGTTCGCGACAAATGAAGTTCCTTCCGGCAGCTTGTCGGTAAGTGTGACGCTGCCGGTTGTGTTTCCCGTGTTCGTTGCCGTGATATTGTAGGTTATCGTACTGCCAAGAGTAACCTCGCTTTCATAGGCTTTTTTCTCGAGTAAGATACGAGTCCCTATTAATGCGGTATTGACCGTGTTGGAGTAGGTCACCAGCTCTGCGCTTCCTGAGGCAAACTGAACAAGCGATTGATTTTGAACCATTGGATTACCGCCAGGAAGCGGGCTCATAGTGTAACAACCAGCACTTTGAATGTAACGGTTGAGCTGCCTCCAGCAGCAATGGTGCCAATGGTAATGCCATTATTAGGATTAGCTGTTGGCCGCGGTGAACCATCTACAGTGACACTGCCCGTCGTAAACGTTGTTCCTGCTGGGGTAGGGTCGATGAGTATGACGTTATTGACGGATTCAATGCCATTGTTGGACACCGTTATGGTATAGGTAATGGTATCGCCTACAACAGCATCAATGGATGATGCGCTCTTCACGACAGACACATTTGGAGAAGACACAGGAATGGACAATACATTCGATAAAATAGTTCCGGTCAGCACACGGCCATCCGGCGGTACGTAGGAGAAGTTAGCTGTTGCTTGGTTCACGAGCAGCTGCGGTGAAGGAAGTGCATCTACCGTTACCTGCAGTGAAATCAGGATGCTAATGGATGCGCCAGGCGAAACGGTGCCAACGGGAACACCAGTCGCTGGATTAGCGCCAGGCTGCGGAACACCATTGATTAACACACTATTTGGTACAAAGGCGGCGCCAATTGGAATCGTATCAAATACGGAAGCCTGCACGGCAATATTGCCCGTATTCGTGATGGTTAGTGAATAAGTTACTGTGTCTCCGACAGTCGCATTGGCGGTATCGGCAGATTTGCCAAGTGCAAGAATAGGCTGATAAATCGGTGTAACGAGCGTATTGGAAAATGTATTTCCTGAAAAAGCACCCGAAGTAAAGCTTACGGTAGCTCTATTGCTGAGCGTGCCGGAATCTGAAAGTGACGTTATTAGTACGCTGAAATCAACTAACACGGTAACGCTAGGCGCGATCAACCCGACTAAGATGCCAAGGGACGGGTTAGCTGCTGGTCTAGGAACGCCATCAATTAAGACGCTTCCAGCCTGAAAGGATGATCCAGGGGACAAGGGATCGACCACCAGCACATTATTAATATTCTCAATGCCGTTGTTCGTAACTGCAATTCGATAGGTTATCGTGTCGCCTACGACCGCATCGGTAACAGTGGTGCTCTTCACAACGGCAACATTAGGTGCAGATACAGGAATAGACAATGCGTTTGTACTAAATGAGCCGCCTAAGGTGCGGCCATCAGGCAGCAAGAAGCTGTAGGTAGCGGACGCTTGGTTCACAAGCTGCTGATTTTGCGGAAGCGCATTGATGACTACCGAAAAAGTGACACTTGCCGTAGTTGTGATACTGCCAAGCGATATGCCTGCTGCCGGATCTGCACCTGGCACCAGCTGGCCATTAACGATGACGCTGTTCTGGACAAGACTTGTGCCAGCTGGAATCGTATCCGTTAAGGTAACGTCACCGGGATAATTGCCGGTATTTTGAATTGCAATCGTGTAGACAACGGTGTCGCCAATCGTCGCATTGCTGGTGTTTCCACTTTTGGTTCCCGTTAGTATCGGCTGATAGACAGGAATGATCACTGTGTTCGAGAAAGTGACGCCCGAGAATACACCTGATGTAAAGCTGACAGATGAACGATTGCTAAGCTGTCCAGAAGCAGGTAAAGAAATGACGGATACGTTGAAGGATACTACAACGGTATTGCCTTGCACGATCGTCCCTATAGCTACACCGGTTGCGGGGTTGGCCGTTGGTCTTGGAACTCCGTCTACCAATACGCTGCCTGAAACTAAAGCACTTCCGACCGGCAATGGGTCTGTAAAAATAATATTATTTACCGCTGCGATGCCGCTATTGAGAATGTTTATAGAATAGGTGACGATATCGCCAATTGCTACGGCTGTTGAAGTTGTGCTTTTGACAACACTGACATTAGGTGCAGATACAGAAATTAGGACGGTGTTGGAGCTTGCGCTGCCGCTAAGCGGGCGGCCGCTTGGCAGAACAAATGCAAAGTTCGCAAGAGCTTGGTTTGAAAGCTGCTGCGGATTCGGCAGGGAATCAATGATGACAGAGAAGGTAACGGACACTGTTGCATTAGGAGCAACAGCACCAATGTTGATGCCTGTTACAGGGTCAGCACCTGGCTGAGGCTGCCCTCCCACTAGGACACTGTTGGGCTCGAAGATTGCACCGAGCGGGATATTGTCAGTCAATGTTACATTCCCAGCATAATTTCCTGTATTGCTGACGTCGATTCGATAGCTAACGGTGTCCCCAAGTGTGGCGTTAATAGAATTTRCACTTTTAACGAGTGAGATTACGGGCTGATAGACAGGGGTATTAACGACGTTGGACATCGTCATGCCCGAGAATACACCGGATGTAAAGGTAATATTTGCTTGGTTTCCGATTTGACCGGAGACTGGAATAGAGGTAACGCTCAACTTGAACAACACGGTTACCGTATTGGAAGAAGGAATTAATCCAAGGGCAATTCCCGATGCAGGCACACCAGGTGCAGGATTGCCATTTATCGTCAAGCTGCCAGCAACGAATGTTGCTCCGTCCGGCACAGGATCCGTAAGTACAACATTATTGATCGATTCAATGCCGCTGTTTGTTACGGCTACTGAATAAGTAATGATGTCTCCAAGCGCGGTATCGACCGTCGTTGTGCTTTTGACGACCGCAACGTTAGGAGCAGAAACGGGAACAGATAATACGTTTGATTGTGTGGAGCCATTCAGAAGCCTGCCATCTGGCGGTGTAAATGTATAAGCTCCTATGGCTTGATTCACAAGTACCTGCGGGTTTGGAAGTGTTGTAATTACTGTCGAATAGGTAACGGTTATCGGCACACCAGGCAAAACGCTTCCCACACTAATGCCGGTTACAGGCGATTCTCCAGGATGAGGAACTCCGCCAACGACGACGCTGTTTGGCGCAAACGTTGTTCCAGTCGGAAGTGCATCAGTTAACGTGAGTATTCCCTCAAGATTCCCAGTATTGCTTACAAGTACAGTATAAGTAACGGTGTCTCCGAGCGTAGCATTGCTTGTATTCGCGCTTAATTGCAAAGAAATTTGCGGCTGAGTTACAGGAGTTGTTGTCGTATTAGACGAGGATGAAGCTGAGAATGCACCTGATGTAAAACTAACAGTTGATTGATTCGTTATTTGCGTTGGGACTGCCATCGTTACTCTCACCTCAAAAGTTACGGTAGCCGAACCGCCAGGGGCGAGGGTACCGATTGGGATACCGGTGGATGGAGCTGAATCCGCCCGGGGAGTGCCGTTAATGAACACGCTATTGCTAATAAAGGCAATATTATCGGCTAAAGGATCGTTAACTACGACATGGTTAACAGGAGCAATACCGTTGTTGGTTACAATGGAGGTATAGGTAAAGGTATCGCCCACAACGACGGAAGTTGGTGCTGCAGATTTCACTAAAGTTACGTTTGGCAGTGACACAGGTATTGATACGGTATTAGAAGCCGATGCACCATTTAATTGACGGCCGTCCGGCAGTGAGTAATTGTAGGGTGCACTTGCTTGGTTGACGAGAAATTGAGGTGAAGGCAGTGTTGCAACCGTCACGACAAAGCTGATTTCTGTCATGCTCCCGGGCAGTACATTTCCGATGGGTATCCCGGTTACAGGATTTAATCCGGGAAAGGGTACTGAATTTATGAGCACGCTGTTTGTATCGAAAACAGCGCCGGCTGGGATATTATCCGTTACGTTTACTGTAGCGCCAATATTGCCGCTGTTTTGGACTCTTAATGTATAAGTATAAGTGTCGCCTATCGTTGCATTTTGAGTGCTTGCAAACTTAACAATAGAAATGATGGGCTGGTACACCGGAATTTGAATCGTTTCGGATAACGATGATCCTGTAAATGAACCTGATGTATAGCTGATGGCCGCGCGATTAGATATGACAGCGGGATCGGGCAGCGATGTTACCTGTGCCTGAAATACGATAGTAACGCTGGCAGATGGATTAATGGTACCGATAGAAATGCCGACATTCGGGTTTGCAGCTGTTGCGGYCCCGTTAATTGTTGCGCTTCCAGCAATGAAAGCTGCGCTGCTGGTCAACGTGTCGGAGATGTTGACATTTGTAACAGGTACGACACTGTTATTCACAGCGATTATGGTAAACGTCAAAATGTCACCTATAGCAGCTGCGGTAGCGTTGACAGCTTTGGTAATTGTGACATTTGGTGCTTGGGCAGTGAGCGTGATCGTATTGGAGCTGCTGCTTCCACTTAAGTTTCTACCGCTAGGCAACTGATAGGTATATAAGCCTGAGGCTTGATTGACCAAAGTTGGCGGCGACGGAAGCGAGCTTAACAAGATCTGAAATGAAACGCTGGATACGCCGGAAGCAGGCAAAGCGCCAAGTGAAATGCCTGTAACGGGACTGCTGCCGGGAAGTGCTGTTCCATTAACGATGACACTGTTTGGCACAAAGGATGAGCCGGTTGGGATATTATCCGTTAAGGTCACTTGGGCAGCAATATTCCCACTGTTTTTTACGCTGAATGAATAGGTTATTCTTCCTCCAACAGTAGCGTTCGTAGGCGTACCGTTTTTTGTAATGCTGATGATGGGTTGATATACAGGCGTTGTCACACTGCCAGACAGTGAGAGACCTGTGAAAACGCCAGAGCTGAAGGATACCGAAGCCTGATTAACAAATGTACCTGAGCTTGGAATAGCAGTCGCGCGAATTGCAAAAGTAACGGTGACAGAGCTGCTTGGCGCAATGGTTCCTAAACTGATGCCGCTCGCTGGATTTGCTGTTGGTTTGGATACGCCAGCTACAATTACGCTTCCAGAGGTGAATTCCGCTCCAACAGGAATGGTGTCTCCCAATGTGACATTGGTGACGGATTCGATGCCGCTGTTCGTGACGACTAAGGAATAGGTTAATGTTTCACCTACAGCGATGTCGGTTAAGCTAGCGCTCTTCGTGACCACAACATTTGGAAGTCTTACAGGAACTGTAACCGTATTTGAAGCTAATGAGCCGGGAAAGATTCTTCCATCAGGTATTTGATACGTATAGGTGGCTGATGCCTGATTCACAAGCTGAGGTGGAGATGGCAAAACATTTACTTGCACTTGAAACGTGATCGTTGACGATCCCCCAGCTGCAATTGTTCCTATGGCTACTCCCGCTGATGGATTCGCACCTGCTACAACGACTCCATTGACACGGAAGCTATTCGGTATAAAAGATGTTCCCGCAGGTATATTGTCCGTCAGGTTGACAATGGCTGCTGAACTGCCGGTATTCGCAACGAGCAGTGTGTAGACTACTTGATTACCAACCGTTGCGTTCTGTGTGTTCGCACTTTTTACAATAGATAAATTAGGGGCATAAACAGGGATAGTGACAGTATTGGATGGAATAACACCTGTAATATTGGGACCGCCTGCTATGCTTTGAAACGTAAAGGCCGCATTGGCGGTGCTTGAAAGCTGAGCGGTGCTTGGCAAGGAGGTTACGGTAGCTTTATAAGTAACGGTGATGGAGGTTGCTAGGTTTAATGAGCCTAGCGGCGCTCCGGTTCTTATGTCGAATGTCGGTTTCGAGACACCGCCTACAACGACGCTGCCTGGTACGAACGTAACGCCAGCAGGCAATGTATCGGTTAAGACGATACTGGCTGCGTTTGCTGTCCCTGAGTTGCTGACCGTGACCGTTAAGGTGATGATGTCGCCGATGGTAGGCCCTGTTGCATTCTCGCTTAGCGTTACATTGATAACGGGCGCATTAATATTGACTTGGATGGCATTCGCGTTAAGTACATAAGCATCCCCAGAGGTTGTAAGTGACAAAACGGCTGAGCTCTGGTTGTTCGTCAGCCTAGCGGAAATATCAACATTCGTAATATCCCAGCCCTGTCGACCGCCAATGATGTTCGTACCGGGTGTGCCATTTATTTGATTGCGGTCCCCGAAAGTTCCAGTTGTGTTTAATGCACCGGAATCATTGTTAATTTGTGAAGCGAAAAAATTGTTAGCGAAATTGTTCGTGCCAGATAGAGCTACTAAGCTAGCTGTCGTCGGGCCGAACAACGCCTGATCACCTGTTCGGTTTGCATCTCCTTCCTGAGCGCTAAATAACGCCCTGCCGCCTAAGGCTCCTGAGATCGGCGTGGCAAATCCGGTTATTGTCGTGTTGACCGCTGCCGAAGTGCTTTGAACCAAAATAGCGCCAACCCGCAGCGACATGTTGCGAAACGGAAGTGAAGGATTCTGATAAATGACGGCGAGGGTCCAGCCAGCATGGTTAGCAGTTGAATCGCCGGGAATAACAATCGTTCCGACTACGCCGCCTGTTATATAGGTACCCGCACCTGCCGCCAGCACAAGCGAGGTGACATTGGCTGAACGAGTATAGCCAAGTGCGCCTCCTCCCAAATCGAACGTATTGCTTGTTGCTGCGTCAGGAGTGATGCTTGAGGTTCCAAGCGGTGTAATGAACGTAACGGGATTGTTAATGGCTGCGGTTAGATTAACGGTTCCGTTGACATAGGTGCCGCCCCAAATAAGCTCTGCATAAAGAACAGTGCTTCCAGTGGGGAGAACGAGAGCGGCGGCAGAACTATTTTCCAAATAGTTGCTCGTTGTTCCAAGCGGGTACGTGCCGTACCGAGCTGCTGTATTCGTAGTGCTGAAAGCGCCTATACTATCGGAAGTACCAGGGGTTCCAGCTACTTCTGAGCGGCTGAGACCCAGCGTATTCCCCGTAAATGTAATGGCGCCGGTTGCGTTTAATGTTGATCGGACGACCAGAGGTATCGTATTCACCCCCTTCAAAAGCTAATTTTGTTGTAAACATGAATGTATTGCTTAGTTTATGAGACTTTAACCACTATTTTGTTTGTCTTCTTAAAATATAGTTTTTTCGCTTTGTTGCGTTGGTTTAATATCGTCCAAGAATAGAGTCTAATTTCGTCCAATTAAACGCTTTCATTTACAAGATATAATGATAAAAACGCTTTCAAAAAGTGAGGTTTGCGGTGATGAGAGAGAAACAGATACAATGGTTTGCAAGCACGGAAACCAAGCGATGGTTAAAACGATAGAGGAAGCCGGTAATGGAAACACTAATCTGACATTCTCAGGTGAGAGCTTTCAACGGTTAGAAGGGTTTGGAGGCTGCTTTAACGAGCTTGGTTATGCTGCTCTGCAGCATCTGCCGGAGGAAGAACGCAGTCAAGTGATGCATGCGCTCTTTCATCCCGAAGGCGAGCATAAATTCAGTATTTGCAGGCTTCCGATTGGCGCTAGCGATTATGCACTGGAATGGTATAGCTTAAACGAAACAGACGGAGACTTAAGTATGGAGCATTTCTCCATTGCCCGTGATCAACAACATTTGATTCCTTATATTAAGGAAGCGCTAAAACTCAATCCTGAATTGAAACTGTTTGCCTCTCCGTGGAGCCCTCCGACCTGGATGAAATTTCCGAAGGCGTACAATTACGGCACACTGCGCTGGGAGAAAGAAATTTTAGAAGCGTATGCGCTCTATTTCGTAAAGTTTGTTGAGGCATACAAGGCAGAAGGCATTACGATTCACCAGGTTCATGTTCAAAATGAGGTGGTTGCGGATCAGAAGTTTCCTTCCTGCGTATGGACGGGCGAGCAGCTTCGTGAATTTATACGTGATTATTTGGGACCTGCCTTCGAGAGGCACGGACTCGATACAGAAATATGGCTGGGCACAATTAATGCGCCGGAGGCATGGGATGAATGGCTGAAGAAGAAGGCAACTGATTTTGATGCGTATGCCAATACGGTGCTAAGCGACCCTGAAGCTTATAAATATGTGAAGGGCGTAGGCTATCAATGGGCAGGCAAGCATGCTTTGCAGCGTACCGTTCAAAGCTATCCTGAGCTTCGTTATATGCAAACGGAAAATGAATGCGGTGACGGTGAAAACAGTTGGTTCTATGCAAGATATGTGTTTAATCTCTATCATCATTATTTTACGAATGGCGTGAACGCTTATATTTACTGGAACATGGCGCTGGAACCAAAAGGCCGCAGCACATGGGGCTGGGAGCAAAATGCGATGCTGACCGTAGACAAGGAAAAGCAGCTTGCCATTCGTAATCCCGAGTATTATGTGATGAAGCATTTTGCCCACTTCACTTCGCCTGATGATCGAAGAATAGGGCTGAAAGGTCCATGGTCAGGCAATGCAATTGCTTTCGAGAAGCCGGACGGCACACGCATCATCGTCTTAACGAATCCATTCAATGAAAAAAGGGAGCTGCGTTTGTCCATCGGCTCCAAACACCAGCTGCTTGAGCTGGAACCCGAATCCTTTCATACAATTGTCATTCCATGTGGATGATGAAAGCATATAAACTAACGCCAGCAATCGATGGGGCGTTAGTTTTTTGCACACAATAGCTAGAAGAGAAGCGGGAGGCGAGAGAGCAAATGTTGGCCAAGCTAATCCGTTTACTGACAGAACCCTTCCGTCGCAGTATTCGGAATAAATTGATTTTTACGATGATTTTTTTATCCGTCATTCCGATTATAGCGGTTACTGCCTTAGCAGCCGAAAACAACCGAAAGTCGATGGAAGCGGAAGTAATCGGAACGAATTTATCCAATATGAAGTGGACTGGCGTCTACTTGGGCGAGCAGTTCTCGCAATTGAACAATCTCGTATATTCCGTACTCATCAGCCCTCATCTTAGTGATTATTTGGCAAGCACAGAGGGTTCACTGCTCGTTAACCAATTTGCCGCTCAAAAAAATATTATGGATACACTGAGCAATTTGTTTTATTCCGCAGGAAATCATGTCATCGGCGTCGAGCTGTTTTTGAAAGAGCCGCGAAAATTGTTTACCATAAGCGGAAATCAATATGATTTGGAAACTTCGCCTGCTATCCCTTCTCCTTATAAGCAGCTATTTGAGGAAAATAAAGATTTTCTTATTCAATCCAATAATGGGGATGAAGGTCACTTTCAATTGATTCGGAGCATTAACCGTTTTGAGAATCGGGAGAAGCTAGGCGGTATCTCGCTTAAAATTCGCTGGTCGATGCTTGATCAGACGCTTGATTTGATAGGCCGCGGCAAGGATCATCAGGTTCTGATCGCGAGCGAAGACGGAAATGTGCTTTATCAACGTTTCGGAGAGCGCCCGTCGGATAACATTATGCTGCGGATCAAGGATACAACAGCGGATCAAGGTTATTTCCGCATGTCGAAGGAGTACGTCTTCTATAACACGATTGATCCCGTCGGCTTGAAGCTGATTACGATTATCCCGACCAGCTTTATTAATAAGAGCGCGCAATCGACGATGCGATTTGGTCTTATCGTAGGCGCAATTTCTATCGTACTGTCGATTTTGATTGCTATTTTGTTAGCTTGGCGGACGGCTACGCCAATTGTTACGCTCGCAAGATCGATGCAGGGCCTTGGCATCATCAAGGAAACGGAGCTGCCTCAAAGCAACCGCGTAGATGAGATCGGCTTGCTTGAAACGAAGCTTTACAACATGTCATACCGCATTAGAGAGCATATTAAAACGGAATACAGCATCAATCTGGAGAAAAAAACCGCGGAGCTTAAAGCGCTCCAAGCGCAAATCAATCCGCATTTTTTGCAAAATACACTTCAAATGATCGGCAGTATGCTCTTTACGAAAAAACCTGCGGAAAGCTACGAAATCATTCGATCGCTTAGCGATATGTTTCGATATGTCATTCGCGATCCGAACGATCTCGCCTATTTAAAAGCAGAAATCGATCATCTAAACAATTATATGCTTATCCAGAAGCAGCGTTTTTACTCCAAGCTTACCTATCACACGGAAATGGACGAGTCTATGATGCTTTCTCCCATTCCGAAGCTGACGCTTCAGCCGATTGTTGAAAATGCTTTTTTCCATGGACTAGAAAATAAATCAGGTCATTGGGAGCTTAGCGTGAGCGTTGTGCGTGAGCATGATAAAGTTCGAATTCGAATCCGTGACAATGGCGTCGGCATACGCGAGGATAAGCTTGCCGACCTGCAAAAGCGGCTTCACCAACATAGCGGACAGGTTTGGACGCACGGCAATCGTATCGGCATTCAAAATGTAGCGTCCCGCATACAAATGCATTTTGGCCCAGACTATGGGATTACGATTGAAAGCGAGTTAGGAGCGGGAACGACGGTCACCGTCTCTATTCCAATAGCAGGGGGAGATCAGCATGCTTAAAGTATTCATTGTGGATGATGAGAGCTGGGCAAGAGACATCATAAAAGCGTTCGGAGAATGGGAAAGCCTCGGCATGGAAATTGTAGGAGAAGCAGAGGACGGTACGGAAGCGCTTCGAATGATGGAGGTTTTGCAGCCTCATATTGTCATTACTGACATGCGGATGCCCGGAACAGATGGCGCTGCGCTGCTGCAGCAGCTTAATGATCAATTTCCAGCAATCAAGACAATTGTCGTCAGTGGGTATGATGATTTTCAATATGCCAAACATGCGCTTCGCTTCAAGGCGATGGATTATCTGCTTAAGCCAGTTGATCCGAAAGAGCTTAATACGGCGCTGCAAAATTGCAAAAGCGGGCTTGAAGCTGCTCAAATGGAGCGTGGAACATTATCACTTGATCTTGATATTTCATATACATTGGCATCGTATAAGAAGCTTTTAAAGCTACGTTTCAATGAGCTGAATTCAGATGGCGTTAAGACAACACTAGATCAAATGATGAAGGAGCTTGAACAGAGCGGTATTACGAAAGCGGTCATGCTGGAGCAGGTCGTACAAGAGCTGCTACTGCTGCTTAAGGAATTAATGAATGCTAATTCACAAGACAGCGACTCGCTGCATGCGCCGTATGGGCATGAGATCACCCAGTCAGGCGAGAATACAGCTGCTTTTCTTACCCATCATTATGTGACTACACTGGAGCAGCTTATTCAGCAGCGGAAGTTCAAAAACAAATTGAATCTGGATGAAGTCAGGCTGTATATGGAGAAACATTATACGGAGCCGGTTACGCTGGAGCAGCTCGCTAGAGCTTTTTTTGTGAGCAAGGAATATTTGAGCAAAGTGTTCAAGCAGGAATATGGACGCAATGTCACGGATTATATGCTGCACCTGCGCATGGTGAAGGCGAAAGAGTGGCTGATGGATGAGAGCATTCCCATTAAAGCGATTGCGGAAATGGCGGGCTACGAGGATATCACCTATTTTTATCGTGTGTTCAAGAAGCATTTTGGCATCGCGCCAGGTGAGATGAGGAAGAGCAGCGAGGTTTAAAAATGTCCAATGAAAGAGTCTAATTCTGTCCAATTAAACGCTTTCATTTTTTAGATACAATGAAAGCGTAAACAAAACAAGCTTCTGGGAGGTCAAATGAGATGAAAAAAATAGTTAAAGGCTTACTCGTTACGATGCTCGCGACAACACTGTTAGCTGGCTGCGGCAGCAATACAAATAATGCTGGCAGCACAGATGGGGGAACAAGCGGAGGCGGTGAAGCTAAGAGCGTAAAGTTGAAAATGTTCATTGCTCAGCCTCGTTTTAAAGAGCATTACGATAAATATATTGCTGACTTCGTAGCCAAGGAAAAAGCAGAGAAAAACATCGACGTGTCGGTACAGCTCGAAATGCCGACAGCCGATAATGCGGCGCAAATTTTGAAGACGCGCCTCGCCTCCAATGATGCACCTGATATTTTCGCGCTTCATGCCATTAACGAAATTCCTTCTTACTACAAAGCAGGTTACTTAGAGGATTTATCCGATCAGCCTTTTGTCGGCAAGCTGCTGGAGAGCGTTAAACCTTCGGTTACAACGACAGATGGTAAGGTCGTAGCCGTTCCGCTGGAAACATTGTCATGGGGCTACTTGTACAACAAAAAGATCTTTACGGATCTCGGCATTACGCCTCCAAAAACGTTGACAGAAATGAAAGCGGTTGTCGAGAAGCTGAAAGCGAATAAGGTAACGCCTTTTGTGCTTTCATATAAGGAAGCTTGGATTCCACAGCTCGTGCTGCCGCTTGCTGCAGGCGCACTTATCAATACGGAGGACGCTGACTTCATCGAACGGATGAATAAGGATGAAGGCTCCTTCACAGAGCTAAAAGCAATGTTCGACATCTTTGATCTTATCAATGCGAACGGAACGGAAAAAGCGACAGAAGTGGGCGGCGATGATGGCGCAGCAGCGTTTGCGGCAGGCAAAGGCGCAATGTGGCTGCAAGGGCCGTGGTATGCAGAAACGATTCTTAAATCCAATCCGGATCTTGATTTTGGTGTAGCACCGCTGCCAATCAATGACAATCCAGATGCGACTCTTATTAACCTAAGCGCTTCGACTTCTCTAGCTGTTTCTAAGAGCACAAAAAACAAGGAAGTCGCGCTGGATTTCATTAACTACATTCTGGATGATACTGCTTCAAATGCTTTCTTCCAAGCGCTTAAATTCAACCCAATCTCCACCGTGCATACGTATGAGAGCTATCCATGGGTAAATGATGCAACAGCTTATGTGAAAGAAGGCAAATCTTATCAAGACCCGGCTATTCCTCAATCCGTGAAGGATGAAGTGGGCAAAGGGCTGCAAGCGTATTATGCCGGTCAATTATCGCAGGATGATGTACTCAAAGCACTCGATAAAGCTTGGAAATCGTACAACAAGGTAAATAAATAAACCACACATGCTCGGGATGAAGGGGAGACAAGGAGATTCTGCTTCGCTTCATCCCGATTTTAAAAAAATAAGAAAGTACATCTTTTTCTCATACTTATCTTATATTTCACCGTCAAAGCTACTCAGCGTCTAAAGGATGCCGAAGACATCTTTGCTCAGTAAAGACACATAGGAGAGGGGCGGATACTGTGCCGATCAAGAGCTACAAAAAATACATCTCGTTATTTACGTTTGTCGCGCCCGCTTTTATTTTGTACGCGATCTTCCTGCTGATTCCAACGCTCGGCGGAATGTTTTACAGCTTCACGGATTGGAATGGCTTGAATCGTGACTATGACTTTATTGGAATGGGCAACTTTATTGAAGCTCTTAGAGACGATCCCGATTTTGTCGGTTCGTTATTGTTCACCTTGAAGTATGTGCTGTTCTTGGTTGTGCTGCAAAATGTATTTGCGCTGCTGCTGGCTGTATTTATTGAATCACGCCGCAAAAGCAAAGGTTTCTTCCGTACCATTTTCTTCATGCCCAACATGATAAGCACGATTATCAGCGCATTTATGTGGACATTTGTATTCGCGCAGGTGCTTCCTCAGCTGGCAGAAAAGACAGCGCTTACGTTTCTAGATCAAGCTTGGATCGGTGATCCAAAAGTAAGCTTCTTCTCGATTCTGACGGTTTCCCTCTGGAACGGCGTCGGCTATATGATGATCATTTATTTGGCTGGACTGCAAGGTGTGCCTCAAAGCTTGAAGGAAGCAGCTGTTATCGATGGAGCTACCGCTTTCCAAACGTTTCGCAATGTGACGCTGCCGATGATTTCACATGCGATTACAATCTGTTTCTTCCTTACGCTAAACGGCGCGTTTAAAGTGTTCGAGGTTGTATATGGCTTAACAGGCGGAGGACCAGGACGAAGCACACAGGTTATTACGATGAACATTTACGAGGAAGCCTTCTCAAACAACTTCCGATATGGTTATGCAAGCGCAAAATCGGTCATTCTATTCGTGATTATTCTCATCTTCACATTTATCCAAATTCGTGTCATGAAAAAAAGAGAGGTGGAAGCATGAGACAGAATAAATCAACCTCCCTCCTTATTACTATTTTCCTRTCGATCGGGGCTGCGATCTCTTTTTTCCCGATTTACTTGGCGGTTATTAACTCGTTTAAAACACAAGGTGAGATGTTCAAGTCGTTCGTCTCGCTGCCATCGAAGATTCAATTCGATAATTATGTAAATGCTTTTCATCAAATCAATCTGCTGGGCAGCACACTCAACTCGATCATTATTTCGGTGCTCGGCATCGGTGGCATCGTCTTTTGTGCTTCGCTTGCTGGCTATAAGCTGTCACGTACGAGCGGAAAGATAAGCAATTTGATTTTTTTCCTGTTTATCGCTTCCATGCTTGTGCCGTTTCATTCGATTATGATTCCATTGACTAGAATGGCCAAAGCCTTGTCTGTTCAAGGCAGTACGTATGGGCTTGCAATCATATATATTGGACTCGGCGTCAATATGGCGATCTTTCTGTATCATGGCTTCGTGAAGTCTATACCTAAGGAGCTGGAGGAGGCGGCGCAAATTGATGGCTGCAATGAATATCAAACGTTCTTTAAAATTATTTTCCCGCTGCTTGTGCCGATTACGGTGACGATAGCGATTTTAGATTTCCTCTGGATCTGGAATGATTTCCTGCTGCCGCTGCTCATGCTAACGGACGTAAGAAATTACACGCTTATCTTATCGACAAATACGCTGTTCGGTGAGTACAACAAAGAATGGTCGCTTATTTTGGCGGCGCTTGTACTGACTGCGATTCCAGTCATTATTATTTACTCCTTCTTCCAAAAGTTTATTATGCATGGGATTGCCGAGGGGGCTGTTAAAGGATGAATAAACTGTTATATGGCGTCGCTTATTATGACGAATATATGCCTTATGAGCGATTAGATGAGGATATTCGGATGATGAAGGAAGCAGGCATTAACGTGGTTCGAATTGCGGAATCGACATGGAGCACACATGAGCCGCAAAACGGCGTATTCGACTTCACCTCCGTAGACAGAGTGCTGGATGCAATGTACAAAGCCGGAATCGCCGTCATTGTTGGCACACCAACCTATGCCGTGCCTGCTTGGATGGTCAAGGAGCACCCGGATGTACTTGCCGTAACCCCTCGCGGACCAGGTAAATACGGCGCTCGTCAAATTATGGATATTACGAATGCTGCTTATCTTTTCTATTCAGAGCGAATTATCCGCAAGCTCATTAGCCGTGTAAGCAAACATCCAGCCGTGATTGGCTATCAGACGGATAATGAAACGAAACATTATGATACGGCGGGGCCAAATGTCCAGCTGCAGTTCGTCAAATATATGAGGGATACTTATGAAACGCTGGACGTCGTTAATCAGATGTTTGGGCTTGATTATTGGAGCAATCGCATCAACAGCTGGGAGGAGTTCCCTTCCGTTGTCGGCACAATCAATGGAAGCTTAGGCGCGGAGTTCGCGAAGTTCCAGCGGAAGCTGGTAAATGATTTTTTGGCATGGCAGGTCTCTATCGTGAACGAATATAAGCAGCCGGGACAATTTGTAACTCAAAACTTTGATTTTGAATGGAGAGGCTACTCATTTGGTGTTCAGCCTTCCGTTGATCACTTCGCTGCTTCGGAGCCTTTTGATATTGCAGGCGTCGATATTTATCATCCTTCGCAGGATGATTTAACCGGCATCGAAATCTCGTTTGGCGGGGACATGACACGATCGCTCAAAAACGATAATTACTTAGTGCTCGAAACGCAGGCACAAGCCTTCCCGCATTGGACGCCGTATCCCGGGCAATTGCGCTTGCAGGCGTTTAGCCACCTTGCTTCCGGTGCGAACATGGTTGCGTATTGGCACTGGCATTCGATTCACAATTCGTTCGAGACGTATTGGAAGGGGCTGCTCAGTCATGATTTTCAGCCTAATCCTGTTTATAACGAAGCCAAAACGATCGGTGCGGATTTTGCTAGGCTGAGCGAGGAGCTTGCCAGCCTCCGCAAAAACAATCAAGTGGCTGTAATGGTCAGCAACGAGGCTTTATCTGCAATGGAATGGTTTAAGCTTCCAGATGGAAAAACCTACAATGATGTTGTTCGCGCACTTTATGACGAATTGTACAAGCTTAACGTCGAGGTCGATTTTATTCAGCCGACCTGCACCCATTTGGATAAATACAATATGATTGTCGTACCAGCGCTTTACGCTGCCCCTTCAGAGACTTTGGAGCGATTAAATGAATTCGTACGAAGCGGAGGACATGTGGTTTATACGTTCAAAAGCGGATTCGCCGACGAGGTCGTTAAGGTACGTACTTCACAGCAGCCCGGTATCATACAAGCAGCTTGCGGCATATCCTATAGCATGTTCGTAACGCCAAATCATGTCGGGTTAAAAGGGGCACTGATCGATCAGAGTAACGAGACGAAAGAGGTTGAAGCGTGGATGGAGCTTATCACGCCAACAACTGCTGAAGTGCTGGCTTATTATGATCATGCGCAGTGGGGTGAATATGCAGCGATTACAAGAAATAACTATGGAAAAGGAACGGCTACCTATATAGGATGCTTGCCTAGCCCTGCTGTTGTAAGACGTGTGCTATGCGGGGCTTTGCAGAATGCAGGTCTTTGGGGCGCAGAGCAAGAGCTTGTTTTTCCAATCATCGTGAAATCGGGCTTGAATACTAGCGGAAAGCATATACGATATTATTTCAACTACTCAAATGATGCCGTTACATTTGACTACAAGCATCAGGACGGTACTGAGCTGTTGAATGGTAGTAAAGTTACAAGTGGACAACAGCTGGAGCTCGCACCATGGGGCTTTCTCATCATATCAGCCTAAATAGTAGGAACCTTCCGATCACTTTTACTGTGATTTTGAAGGTTCTTTTGTACTTTGTAAGAGATTTAGGCGGGCTTCATGCTCTTGATCTTGACGCAACTTAATAACTTATGTATCATTACTTACGTAAAGTAACTAGGTCGGCGAACAAAATATGTACTCTTGCCTTGGATATAAATATAGGAAAGCGGTGTTTGACATCAACGAGAAAATACAACAAGTTGCTCAGTCTTCAAAGGAACGAGCAGATGTGTTCGAGTTTGGCATTTACACATTAGGTGATATAAGTACTGATCCTATCAGTAGAGTATCGCCGAATGCGAGAGAGCGTTTGAAGGAAATCGTCGCAGCTGCCAAGCTTGCAGATGAGGCGGGCATTGATGTATTTGGAGTGGGTGAGCATCATCGCTTGGACTTCGCTGTTACATCTCCACCTGTTCTGCTTGCTGCAATCGCGCAAGCAACGAAGCGGATTCGGTTAACGAGTGCAACGACGGTGCTTGGAACCTCAGATCCAGTTCGAGTATTCGAAGATTTCGCCACACTTGATTTGCTCTCGGATGGACGCGCGGAAATTATTGCGGGACGCGGAGCGTATATAGAATCATTTCCATTGTTTGGGTATGAGCTTGAGAGCTATAAGGAGCTCTTTCAGGAGAAGCTTAATCTGCTGCTTGCATTAAATGAAACCGAGCATATCACTTGGAATGGAAAATATAGAACGCCGCTGCTGAATGCTGAGATTGCACCTCGTCCAGATCAGGCGAAGCTGCCTGTATGGGTCGGTGTCGGCGGTACACCTCAGAGCGCGGAGCTCGCAGGAAGCCATGGCCTAGGAATGGCCCTTGCCATCCTTGGCGGAGATCCAGCTCGTTTTAAACCGCTTGTAGACGTATATCGTGCTGCTGGTGTTCGCGCAGGCTATAAACAAGAAGAGCTAAAAGTAGCGATCACAAGCCATGGTTATATTGCCAACTCGACTGAGCAAGCGAAGGATGAATATTATCCTTATTATGCTCATTATGTAAGCCAGTTCATGGGAGGCAAGCAGAGGGGCGAGTCGATGGCACGCGAGCAATTCGAACAATTGGCAAGTCCAATCAATGCGCTGGCTGTTGGCAGCCCGGAAATGCTTGTTGAGAAAATATTAGCGCAGCATGAGCTCTTTGGTCATCAGCGCTTCATGGCTCAGTTTGATATTGGCGGCATTCCGTTCTCAAAGGTAGCGGCTTCCATTGAGCTGCTGGCGACGAAGGTTGCGCCAGTTGTGCGCAGAGAACTAAGCAAATAAAAGATTGCTAAGTCAGATTAATAGTGAATATGAAGACTGTTCAATGCCATGAAGTGGCGGCGGCAGTCTTTTTTTATGTTATTGGATGTCCCATTTGGTTCATTATTTTTTCGTGGTACGACTCATTTCGTTATTCAAATTGCTGGCAGCGAATACTATACTCGGTTTTATAGAACGATGTTCAAATACGGGAGGCGCTCACGATGGAGTTTTTAGATCTATTAACCAATCCGGACAATGTTGAAATGGAGTGGGAAGAGGGATGGGTTCGCGCGTCATTCCGTTCACGAGAATGGCATGCAGGCGAAACCGTCATTTCATTTGAAACGATGGCTAATCGTATGGCCGTTCGATTAAGTGCAGGCCAGACGCCAGTTAGGCGGCTTCATCTGAGATGGCAGCGAGAACTGGACAGTGGGGGCATTCGTGTTCTGGGTGACCAATGGGAACGAGGTTACGGTGATTTGGAATGGCGGGGGTTAGTTGCTGAGCGTGAAATGCCTTGGTATTTCCTGTTGTCAAAAGGGGGACGTACGCATGGTTATGGCGTAGAGACCGGTACAAGCTCCTTTTGTTATTGGCAAGCGGATGCAGGCGGAATTAGCCTGACACTTGATGTTCGCTGCGGTGAAGCGGGAGTGCTGCTTGGTGATCGAACGCTCGAGGCTGCGGTCATTGTAACGAGAGAAGGTGCGGAAGGCGAATCGGCATTCGGTGCGGCAACGGCTTTTTGCAGAATGATGTGCAAGCAGCCGATTCTGCCTTCACAGCCTGTGTATGGGGGAAACAACTGGTATTATGCCTATGGGAATAGCTCGACAGCTGAGATAATCGCAGATTCAGAGCGCGTGTCAGATTGGTCTTCTTCGGTCGATAACCGTCCGTTTATGGTCATTGATGACGGTTGGCAGCTCTGCAGCGGCGGGGGCAGCTGCAATGGTGGGCCTTGGGAACCCAATTATCAGTTTTCTGATATGCAGAAGCTGGCCAGCGATATGAAAGGAATCGGGGTTCGTCCTGGCATATGGTGCAGACCGCTATTAGTCGCAAACAGTGTGCCAAATCATTGGAGAAGATATGGTGGCCACAATGTGGGCAGCATCTATTTGGACCCAAGCGTTCCTGATGTGCTTGACTATGTAGGCAATGAAATTCGCAAGCTGCATGATTGGGGTTACGAACTGATTAAGCATGATTTTTCCACTTTCGATATTTTTGCCAAATGGGGCTTTGAAATGGGCGCATCAATGAGTAATCATGGTTTAGCTTTTGCTGATCGCACGAAGACGACGGCGGAAATTATTGTCGCTTTGTATAAGAAGATTGCAGAAGCTTCAGCGGACAGTTTAATTATTGGCTGTAATACAGTAGGGCACTTAGCAGCGGGCTTGGTTGAAATTCAGCGGACCGGTGACGATACTAGCGGTAAGGAGTGGGAGCGTACACGTAAAATGGGTGTCAACACGCTTGCTTTCCGCATGCCGCAGCATGACACTTTCTTTGCGGCTGATGCGGATTGTGTTGGCTTGACCGCCGATGTCCCTTGGCATTTGAACAAGCAGTGGCTGGAGCTATTGTCCGAAAGCGGAACACCGCTGTTCATTTCCGCAGACCCAAAGGCGGTTGGCGCGGAACAGGAAGCAGCGATTCGCAAAGCGTTCGAACGAGCGTCTAAACCGCTGCCACCGGCTGAACCGCTGGACTGGCTTGATGATCGCTGTCCGTCCCGTTGGCAGATAGCCGGAGAGGCGCGGCATTTCAATTGGTATGCTGAACGAGGCGTACAATTGAATGAGCGTCCTGAAGTTATTCTGAGGTAGCAGAGGGAACGGAGCTGGATAAATGACCAGCATGAGGCTCCACCTCAAGCGGCGTTAAATAGCTTATCGTTGATTTATGCTGTCTTCGATAGGCGCCAGGCGTTAATCCTGTCCATATGGCGAACTGCCTAATAAAGCTTTGCACATTCTCGAATCCGATTCGGAATGCGATTTCTTCAAGCGGTATGTTTCGCATGACAAGCATATGCATCGCCTCCTGCTGTCTAATGATCGATAAATATTGACGAGGCGACATGCCGTACGCTTGTTGAAACAAACGGCCGGCATGTCTGCGGCTAATGCCTGTCTTGGCTGCGATGGTTTCAAGCCAGTTGCTCGTTGAGGAATCTGTACCGAGCTCATTGAAGGTGCTGATGAGCGCCTCAATTTCCCTCGCGATCCGATCAGCAAGCGGCTGCTCATTTGGTTCATTGATGGAGAGTAAGGCTTCGCTCTGCACGAACTCCTCCAAATGCACCAGCATTTCATTACAAAGCATAAAGACGCGGTGAGCAGAAGGATTCTGCTGCAAGCAGGAAATAAGTGCTTTTAGCAGCGGTTTCAAACGTTCATTGAGCGGATGGTCTCTCGCAAATAAATACTCTCCGCAAGCTCGAAAGGCGTAGAGCAGCTTGCTGTCCACATTTTGCAAATGAAGGACAAAACCGTGCATCGTCTGCTGATCGGGAACAATAAAGTCATGCAGCTTCATGGGGGGAATGAGAATAATATCACCTTCATGCTGCGTGAAGCTCTCGTTTCCAATACGAGCGATTTGATCGCCTGTTAGGACAATATTGATCTCCAGCATCCGATGATGCAGATGTAAATCGCATACAGGGCCTTGGCCGGCTTCGAACGTACGCATGCCGTATAGGATAAGCTGTTCTTTATAATTAGGAAATGATTGGTTGAGGGCAGGATTAAGATTGCTCATCATAGCTCCTTTGTAAACGGAATTATTCATACCTTTATTATCTCTCTTACCGCTCAACAATAGCAATCCAAAGACAACCGAGAGGAATGAGACTATCGTGAAAATCGTATTGATAGGCGGAGGAAGCTTCGTATTTGCGCCAACAGTACTCGAAGATATTATCGTAAAAGAGAGGCTTGCAGGCTGTGAGCTTGTCCTTGTTGATCCAAATCTGGATGCGGCTGAAGGGATGGCAGCAGCTGCAAGAGAAATAGCAAGGCAGCTAAAGGTAGACATGCTTGTGACTGCAACGGTAAACAGACGAGAAGCGTTAACAGGTGCGGACTTTGTTATCGTATCCGCCTCGGTTCAAGGTGCACGCCGTTGGCAAATCGATTTTGATATATTACATGCATTAGGGATGGCCGATCAAGCAAGGGAATGTGGCGGCATGGGGGGCTTGATGAATGCTTTCCGGTCCATTACGCTGATCATGGATATTTGCCGTGATATGGAGGAGTTGTGTCCGCAGGCGTGGATTCTGGATGTAACGAATCCAATGCCTCGTGTCGTAACGGCAGCAGCACGTTATTCATCGATTCGCATAGCTGGATTTTGCAATATTGCGTATCGGGGTGCTGAGGGCTACACATTTTTGCCAAAGCTGCTCGGCAAATCGGCCTCTGAGGTATCTATCGTAACTGCTGGACTTAATCACTTTGCATGGGTGATGGAAATAAAAGATAGCCGCACGGGTGAGGACCTTCTGCCTAAGCTTATCCAATATATTGAAGAGGAGAACTGGTCTGATCAAGATGAAGAGACGCAGCGCGAGCTTCGTATCACTAAGCGATGGCTGTGCGAGTATGGTGCAGTCGCGGCTGGCCACGTCGATCATCATGCGGAATATCTTCCTTATCAAGAGGACATTCATTATACGACAGCACCTCCATATCATGGGTCGCTCGAAGAACGCAGCAGACGCTTGGAAGAGCTGAAGCAGATTGGTGCAGGCAAAATGCATTATGATCGTTTATTTGACCATGGCAGCTGGGAGCATCCAGTAGCGCTTGCTCGAGCGTTGTATACGGGCAGCGAACTTCAGATTGATATTTTGAACGTTAAGAATGATGGCGCAATACCGGGTCTGCCCTCAAAGAGAATCGTAGAAATACCAGTAACCGTATCAGGCGGCATGATTCATCCGGTAGAGGTTCCAGCATTCCCAGAGCCGCTGCTTCAATTGTGCCGTGTTATTTCGGATGTTCATGAGCTTGTCGTTGAAGCAGCAGTGATGGGCAATGTCTCTATTGCGAAGAAAGCGATAGACGCTGATCCGGCTATTGAAAATAAAGAGGCTGCATATCAAGCTTTGGAGCAGATGCTCGAAAGCCATGCTGATTTACTGCCACAGTTTCATTCGTAATGTCTTCGCGAAATAAAACGATAGAAATGTTCAAAGGAGAGCTGCTTCTTAGAAATAAGGCGGCTCTTCTTTTTATTGTTCTGGAACTTACATCCGATAAATGCGAATGCACATAGCCGCTGAGTGATGGAGATGGTACAATTATAGGAAAAAGATTTAAGGGAGAGACGCATGGAAGTTTCTAGACTAGATGAATTAAGACAAGCGATCGATCAAATCGATCACGACATCATTTCCTTGCTAGCAAGGCGGTTTCAATTAACGGAAGAAGTGGGTATGTACAAAGCAGCAAATCATCTCGCTGCACAAGACCTGAGCCGTGAAGCCAAACAATTTGATAAAATAAAGAAACTTGCAAGCAGCCATGATTTAAATCCAGAGACAGCAGCTTCTATTTATAGATGCTTAATGGATGTTGTTATTTCACGGCATAAGGAAATTGAGCAGGTTAATGCGCTGAACAATCGTGAATAGCTAATATAGAAATACAATAGTAATCAACTACTGTGTGACGAAGAAAGGGATGGAAACGATGATTTTATATGAGAAGGAAGACGCATTCATATTGATTGCACAACATGATCATGCGAGAATATCCGGAGATCTTGTTTCTGCCTGGCAGAGCCAGTTATTTCATAGTGAGGAACGAAAAGATGAATTAGCTTACGCTGCATATGAGCATGACAGCAGCTGGATTGATTTGGACCGTATCCCGCTTTGGAATGATGCAGCAAATATGCCGTTTTCGTTCCGCGATTTTCCAGGCAACATCCGCTTTTTCTTCTATTCAAAAGGTTTGGATCATGTTCAGAAAACGAGCGAATACGCCGCTTTGCTTGGCAGTATTTTGTATACGACGCTTGCTGAACGGTTCAGAAATGAGGATACAATTACGTTTGTAGAACGTGAATTTGCAAGACAAAGCGCGATCATCGAGCGACTGCAGCTGGATGTTAGTTTGCTTCAGCTTCATGCGAAAGCGCTGCTGCTTTGTGATGAGCTGTCGCTGTTTGTATGTATGGAGCAGCCGGGAACGCCTCGAAATCAATATGAATGGTTTGATAATGGGTTTCCCTATTGGTTCGATCGTACGGGACAAACCTCATTGATCGCGGATTGGAAGGATGAAACGACCATCCAATTGAATCCATTCCCTTTCGAACATGAGGTGGAGACTTCATTATCTTATAAAGAAGTAAGCAAGGCGGACATAGCTGTTTATGGGATCGCAGAAGCTTATCAGCGTGCAGAGCTGCTTGAGCATAAGATTCGTTTTCAGCAAGCGCTATAGGAATAGTCATCGCTAGAAAGAAGGATACCGCATACTTGCCGGTATCCTTCTTTTTTAATCCCTCGATACTTACTTAACAGGCCCCATTGAAGTGATTTCTAAATCTACCTTTACACGCACTTCAGCATTCGCAAATGCTTCACTCCAATGATCCTCTACCTTGCAAAATTTCTCGTATTCCTTTGCTCTTGCATACACTCCAAGCCCTATGGGATCGATTTTATGTTTTTGCAGTTTCTCGATAATGCTCGTAAATTGCTCCTGCATGAGAACAGCAACCTGTTTTTCCAGCTTTTTATCATCCTTCTCTACATTGAAAGGGAATAGATGCTCGGAGAGACCGACCCTTGTCTTCACGTGGATATCAAACTTGAATTTATTGTTTTCATAGGTAGTTTTGATTTTTGTTTTTACTTTGGCGCCAGTTAGGCTCAAAATATTCGTTTCGAATGGCCCGTTTACGGGTTCACCGGGAATAGGATAGGACAAGCTGAAGCCCGGTGCCGCTTGTTTCTGCAAAATGCTTAGCATGATCGTTTCTTGGGGGCCCAATGAAAGCTCATATTTGCCTTTCGGATTCAGCAAAGCGGAACCTTTCAGCCTAACCTGATTATTGACGATCTTCACTTCTGCAATGTAAGGCGTTAAGCCTTTATCATAAAACTGCCTGTGAAATTCTTGGGCGGTCGTCGCATACGTTTCCGATTTTATCGATTTGGTGTCCACCATGCCTCTGAGCAGAATAGGAAGCAGCGGCTGATCAGGAGGATTTAGTGAAAATACCTCATCTAAAGAGCCATCAACAGCAATAACTCTGTCGGTTACTGTGTTTCTTGCATCACGAAACAACACATCAAGCATTGGAAACCAATCCTCGTAACTCAGAAAATGTCTGCCAAGGAGAATCACTTGGTAATTTCGACCTTGGATGGAGCCGCTTGATTGCGAGTCTTGAATCGCTTTGGATTGCCGAAGCGAATTAGCGCTTCCTGATGTTTCTTGACTCTTTTTCTTTATGTTTTTGCTGAAAACAGGAGCGGAAGAATAAAAATGAAATTTCTCATTTTTATCTAGGTCCATGCCAAGAGCAAGCGGTGTTGCCGCATTTTCTAAATACAGCTGATCCCCGCAGGCGGATGCAGTAAGGCAAATCGTAATGAACAAGCAACATACAAAAAAGAGGCGCAGCTTCATAGATCAGCCCTCCGGTGTATTCGTTTGTAAATGACCATGTATATCAGCAGTAGACTAGGGAGTATATATTCCATCCCAAAACCAAACCAAGTAAGCCATAATTCAATTTGATCGCTTTGCTTGAATGAGGGGAGGTGAATAAAAGTAGCTATCGCAAGAATAATGCACAAGATACGTAATGGGATACGATGGCTGCTTAGCCCGAAAACCTTGCTTATGCAAAAAGAGACGATATACATAGACGGAATCCAAACGAGTGAGAAGACGAACAAATAAAACGCGATGAAAGGCACCTCAATCCGTTCAATAAAGCGAAATTCAATTGTTTTGAGAATACTGATGATTGGATCATTATAAAGTGTGATTTCATGGGGACTGAAGTAAATGAAGCATATGATTGTAATAAATAGATGTACAGAAAGGGTAATTGTATTGGATATAAAAAGTGAAGAAGCAGCTTTATCCTTCTTAACTAAATAAGGATAAAATATAAAAACGGCAGCCAGCCCCAGGTTCGGATAAATCGTTGCTTTCACCGCCGACAAGACGGGCAGCCAACCTACTTTTAATATAGGCAGTAAATTGAGCCAATGAGCATATTTCAGGGTAAATAGATAAACAAAGGGCAACCAGCATGATATGACAGCTACTAGCTCTGCATATCGTCCTAAGATGCGAGGACCGTTTATAGCGATTTTATAAGCGGGTATTAACAGCAGAATCATGAGTATGTAGGACTGTGTGTTTGGCAGGAGCCAAATTTTAATAATCAGGATGGTGCGCACAAGACCGTCATACATAAGGGTAAGGAAAAAAAAGGCCAACAATAGGGTAAATCCTTTGGCAAGCCATTTCCCCATCATTGCAGGCAGCGCATCAATTAATGTTTGATCAGAACAATGTCTCATCACCATAATAATGATATACCCGCATAGAAGACTGATGACATAACCAATTAGAATGGAAATCCAGCCATCCGTTCCTGCTATTTCTGCTAATTTCCTCGGCAAGGAAAGGACGGCAACACTAATCTGAATACCGGAAATAATAAAAATAAATTGCATCGAAGTTATCGTATTACCTTCGGTGTTCGTCAATATGCTCAATCCTCCTTCCGAGTGTTTGTTTGACGTTTTTCTTGAAGCGGGAGCGCGTTTTTTGGTCTCTTTTCCATCAGCCATAATGGTGCTCGAATTAGGGTGTCCTTCAAATCTGAGAAGCGGAGCGGAGCCAGTGGGCTTCCATATGGCATGCCTAGCGATTTAAGCGTTAATAAATGAGCGATCATCGTCATCAAACCAATAATGATCCCAACAAACCCAAACAGTGAAGATAAAATCATGAGCATGAAACGGATTAAACGAACGGCTGCAACCATATCGTAGTTTGGCAAAATAAATGAAGAAATGGCTGTAAATGCTACAACGATAACCATAACATTGCTTATTAAGCCAGCTTGAACGACAGCTTGTCCAATCACAATACCTCCAACGATGCCAACAGTTTGGCCAACGGGGGCAGGCAGCCGGACGCCAGCTTCACGGAGCATTTCCAATGTGATTTCCATTATAATGGCCTCCACAAAAGGTGGAAACGGTACTTGTCCACGTGATTCACCTAGGGTGAGCAGCAGCTTCATTGGAATGATCTCGATATGGAAGGAAACAACTGCGATATAAAAGGCAGGCAAAAATGTAGCTGTAATAAATGCAAACATTCGCAGCAGCCTCAAAAAGGTTGCAATGGACCAACGAGTACTATAATCGTCGATACTTTGGAAATAAGAGTAGAAGCTGACTGGAGCAACGAGTACGCTTGGCGAGCGATCAACGACAACGACACATCTTCCTTGCAAAATTTGCGATGCTGCAGAATCTGGCCGCTCAGTAAGAACGAATTGCGGGAAGAGTGAGTAGGGATTATCCTCGATCAGCTCTGCCAGCTCTCCCGTGTTTAAAATGACATCTACGTCAATCTTTTGAATGCGATCCTTAAGATCGTTTAACAATTGAGGATTCATTACATCCTCCAGGTAAATAATCGTTACGGAGGTCTGGCCGCGCCGGCCGACAATCAGCCGTTTCATTTTTAATTCGCGATTCGGGATATAACGTCTGATCATAGCGATATTTTGGCCGCTGGTTTCGACAAAGCCTTGATGGGCGCCTTTTAAGGAGGCTTCCATTTGTGGATCTTCGATTGCCCGCTGCGGCCAGCCGCTTGTGCCAAGCACATAGGCTGTCTCTCTGCCGCTCACGAATAATATGGATTTACCGTGCAGTATTGCGATCTCAATTTGGTACCAATCCGTTTCGGGTACGATTTGTCCAATGGTCATCATTAACTCATCACCGGGTTTTCCCCCGCTCGAATCTAGCTGCAAGGGACGAAGGACGTCGCTATTAATTGCTGCTCCATCTGTCAGCCCATCGATGTAGATGAGCGCTGCTTGCTCAGTTGTTTGCTTGATCGTTAGATTCCTTATGACTAAATCGCTTGTATCCGAAAAAATCTCTTTTATACGTTCTATATTTACTTTCAGGTCTGAGCTGATAGGTTCTGTTTGATCCATTGTTTGCGTCCTCCCATCCCCGCTGCCGTCTTGATTGATACACCTATTTTGCCACGGTTTACCATAGCTATACGCATGCAAAATAAATACCCCCTTGCGAAAGAGCAAGGGGGCATAATTGATGTTATATGTTATTTTGCTTTACTGACGGCCTATGAGCCTGATTTAAACAACGTTGCAATCGAGCCGCCTTCGGTAATGATTTTAATGGCGGTTGCAAGGAGCGGGGACATCGGCAGTACGACAAATTTACTCGAATGCTCTTGACAGATACTGATCGTATCTGTAATAACGACCTCACGGATGTTCGGATGATCCAGCTTCTCAAGCGCATTGGCTGAGAACAGTCCATGTGTTGCGCATATGTAGGAATCATGCGCGCCTTTTTTCTTAAGCGCCTCTACGACGTTTACAATTGTGCTGCCTGTATCAATTAAGTCTTCAATAATAATTGGTGTCATGTCTTCAACATCACCGATGATATGCGTGATTTCAGACTGATTATGAGCGGGACGATTTTTGATCATGATCGCAAATGGACAGTCAAGCAAGCCGGCAAGTTTCTCGGCTGTTGTAGCTCGGCCCGCATCTGGCGATACGACAACAGGGTTTTTGATGTTTTTGCTTCGCAAATAATCAATGATCAAATCAAGCGCCGTTAAATGATCGACTGGAATATCGAAGAAGCCTTGAATCGGATCAGCATGCAAATCGACGGTAATGATTCGGTTTGCTCCAACAGTAGTCAATACATCGGCTACCATCTTAGCGGAGATGGGCTCCCGCGGTGCCGATTTTCTTTCCTGACGTGCATAACCATAATATGGCATAACGATATTAATGGTTTTCGCTGATGCTCGTTTGGCAGCGTCTATCATGACGAGTGTTTCGATTAAATGCTCATTAACGGGATGGGAAAGTGATTGGACGATGAATACGTCACAAGTACGAATAGGTTCTCCGTATGAAACATGAATCTCACCGCTTTGATGCCTTGATATTGCAACATTGCCTAGCGGGAGCTCAAGTTCTTTACATAACTCCTCAGCCAACTTCTGGTTCGAAGTGCCGGAGAAAATTTTAATCTTTTGCATGTGATCCTCCTAAATGGTAGCTACAAGATGCTACGTTAAACGACATTATTAGCTCAATCATAACAAACAAAACAAAAGAGGACAAATATTTGATGAAACGACTTTTCTATTGGAACAAATAAGGAAAGGTGATAAAGTGGAGCGAGGAAAAAGTGCCACAGAAGGAGATGCCCTACTTGCTTGCTCAGAAAAAAATCCAAACTCAAAATCAATCCACTGGCATTAAACGGCTTTGGCTGATCCTCTTGCTTGGATCGCTCTCCGCGTTTGGGTCGTTGTCCCTTGACATGTATTTGCCGGCGCTGCCGCAGCTAACGGATGATTTCGTTACAAGCTCGTCTCTTGTTCGGCATCAGCTGGCGGAATATTGCTTATCATGATATTAATTGACGCGCCGCTCGCTGCGATTCTTGTGCCATTGTTTTTTGTTGTAGCAAGCGTTGGTATTATTTCGACGACTGGCTTCTCCTTAGCGATGCAAAAGCATGGCTATGCTGCGGGCAGTGCATCTGCATTGCTCGGGTTATTATCCTTTACATTTGGGGGCATGATTTCACCGCTCGTTGGTCTTGGCGGCAGCGCAAATGCTCTCCCTATGGGAATTTGGATAGCCATTGCAGAGCTAGGTGCTGTAGCCTGTTATATTCTTTTGATCAAAAAGCCGTTTCGAAAGCGCTAATCCAAAGAGCCTGCCATCCAGCTTAAGCAGTGCAAGCTGCTTTGGATAGGCTCTTTTTTTTGCTGTTCAGGTAGGTGTATAATGTGTGCTTAGAAGGAAGTGGAAGCATGTCCAGAGAAAAAAGAGCTTATGAGCTGGTCGCATTGAAGGAGATAGCAGAGACACTTAACAGCACAAACGACATGGATCAAATGCTGAATGATGTGCTTGCCAAGTTGCTGCAGGTTACAGGTTTTACTACGGGCTGGATATTTATGATTGACAATAAAAGTGAAAATCTTTGCGTGGCTACACATAATTTGCCTCAAGGTTTAGCGGCAAACAATCAGGCGGTCATGTGCGGCGAGGTTTGCTGGTGCATTGAAAGCTTTAAGCAAAACAAGCTGGATCAAGCGGTAAATATTATAGAATGCTCAAGAATTACATATGCCATCACGAACAAGCTTGGTGATAATGAGGGTGTTACTCATCATGCGACGGTTCCGCTAAGAGCAGGAACGGATCAATTCGGCTTGTTAAATGTTGCTGAAGCTGGCAAGGATCGTTTTACTGAGGAGGAGCTTGCACTTCTGCAAGCCGTTGCTTATCAGATCGGAACGGCAATTAAGCGAATCCGCCTGTATCAGGTGCAGGAGCAGCATGCGATTCATTATGCGAAGCTTGGTGATGTTATTCAGAAAATAAACGCCATACAAGATATAAATCATCTGCCACTGCAAGCAGTGAGCCATATAGGCGATACGTTCAACTGGCAGCATGTATCGTTATTTATGTATGAACAAGAGCAATTATCGCTTCGCGCACATTATACAGACAATCACGTCCGAAAAGAGTGGCTTTCGCTTGCCATCGATCAAGGCGGGATGGTTAGCAAAGCGTTTCATGAGAATCGTCTAGTCAAACAGTCCGAATGCGACAGCAATTCCTGCTCGTCCTTATCATCGATAGGGATACCACCGTTCTCATCAGCAGTCGCAATACCGCTTCGCATTCGCAGCCGCCCGATTGGTGTTCTGTTTGTAAGCAGTCAGTTAGGCAAGCAGTTTGATGATTACTTAGAGGACTTCATGTATTCGCTTGGGGATCATTTCACGTTAAGCGTAGAAAATTTGCGGGTATATGAGCAGCGGCGCGAGCTCGCGCGCATGGAAGAGCGAAATCGAATGGCTAGAGATTTGCATGATTCGGTTATTCAAAAGGTTTTCTCTTTATCCTTTCTAGCGAAGGGCGCCGAGACGGTGCTGGCAGGCAAAGAACCTGTCGTGGAACGATCGTTGCAAGAAATAAGACAGCTGTCACAGGAAGCGCTGAAGGAAATGAGAACGCTGATATGGCAGCTGCGGCCGGCAGGTCTTGAGCATGGGCTAATTACTGCGCTTAAGCAATATGGCAAGAGCATGGATTTAACCGTGTATGAGAAGGTGGAGGGCGTTCGCGAGCTTCCGCGTGCGATTGAAGAAGCCCTTTGGAGAATCGGGCAAGAGGCGCTTAATAATGTAAGGAAACATGCAGATACGAATACCGTTTATGTGCGGCTCATCAAAACAGAGTCTCGCGCCTGCTTGGAAATTTTGGATCGAGGCCGCGGTTTTTCGCAAGAGAAGCGTAAAGGAAAACTGACCATGGGTATGCTAACGATGCGGGAACGTGCAGAAACGCTTGGCGGAGAGCTAACGATAACGGGCGGAAAAGGGCAACCTACAATGGTAACTGCTGTTATACCAATTGCAACGGAAATGGAAATGTGGGAAGAGGAATGAGGAACTGTTTTGACGATAAAAATATTGCTCGTAGATGATCATCAAATTGTGTTGAAGGGAATTTCTTTTTTTCTAAGCATGCAGCCTGATTTTGAGCTGGTGGGTGAAGCGAATAACGGCAAGGAAGCGGTAGAAAAAGCTGCTGAACTAAAGCCTGATATCATACTGATGGATCTGAACATGCCGATTATGGACGGGATCGAAGCGAGCAATTTAATCGCTAGGCAAAATCCGGATATTAAAGTGCTTGTGCTCACCAGTTTCTCGGATCGGAGTCATATCGTCCCTGCTCTACAATCCGGAGCTGCTGGGTATATGCTGAAGGATGTAGAACCTGATCAGCTTGCAGAAGCGATTCGCAGCGCCTATAAAGGGAATATTCAGCTGCATCCGGATATAGCGAGTGCGTTACTCGCTCAAGTATCGCCGCAGATTAGTTCGGTGAAAGGGCTGCCTATTCGTGAGTTAAGTGAAATATTGACTCCGAGAGAGCTGGAGGTGCTGCAATTGCTTACCAAAGGAATGAGCAACAAAGATATCGCTCACTCGCTCACTGTAGCGGAGAAAACAGTCAAAACGCATGTGAGCAGCATTTTAAGCAAATTGGATTTAACGGACCGAACACAAGCTGCGTTATACGCGGTGCAGTTAATGCGAGAACCTGAATAACACGCTGACGTAAGACTATAGTCGTAAGACTAGCTCTCCGCCTTTGGCGGTTTTTTTATGTCGATTTTTCGGTCTATTTACCGATGATTGTTGCTCTAAAACTATATACAATTAAGGTACTTACAAAAAGTAAACAAACATCTTGGAGGGAAATATATAATGAGTACAGTATTATTTATTAAAGCAAACGATCGCGGAATCGAACAAGCAGTCAGCGTTAAGCTATATCAATCTTTTCTAGACAGCTTTAAAGCTAGCCATCCAGAAGACACAGTGGTTGAGCTTGATTTGTTCAATGAAAACTTGCCTTACATGAACGCTGATATGATTAACGGTAACTTCAAAGCAGCTCGCGGTTATGACCTTACACCTGAAGAGCAAGCAGCTGTTGCTGTTTCGGACAAATATATGAATCAATTTCTTGCGGCGGATAAAGTGGTATTTGCATTCCCGCTTTGGAACTTCACTGTTCCTGCAGTATTGCACACTTATATCGACTACCTTTCACAAGCTGGCAAAACGTTCAAATATACAGCTGAAGGCCCAGTTGGTCTGATCACTGATAAAAAAGTCGTATTGCTTACTGCTCGCGGCGGCATTTATTCCGAAGGCCCTGCAGCTTCGGTTGAAATGGCACATAACTTTATCCGCACAGTAATGGGCTTCTACGGTGTGACTAACCTAGAGAGCATCATCATTGAAGGTCACAACCAACTTCCTGACCAAGCAGAAGCTATTGTAGCAAAAGGTCTTGAGGAAGCAGCAGCATCAGCTGCTCGTTTCTAAATCAACCGTTTAAATGCGAAGGCAGCCGAATAATTTCGGCTGCCTTTTTGTATGTGGATAAATTCAAACCGTTAATAAAAATTTGCGGTGTGATACGTGATCGGGTACGATGGCGATAGGAAAGCATGGACGAAAAGTTGATAAATCAGAGCTAAAATAGGAAGAGGTATGATGTCTATGGACTTGAAAAAGCTGCGTTATTTTATCGCAGTAGCAGAAGAGCTGCATTTTAACCGTGCTGCCCAAAAACTGAATATGACTCAGCCTCCACTAAGCCAACAAATTCAAGTTCTTGAGGATGAGCTTGGTGTGAAACTTCTGGAACGAACCAAGAGACAGGTTCGACTTACGACAGCCGGTGCGATATTTTTGGAGGAATCGAGAAACATAGTTGCTCATTTGGAACGATCGATAAAGATGACACAACTTGCAAGTGAAGGGAAAATAGGCAATTTATCCATCGGGTTTGTGGATTCAGCAGCAGGCGGTATGATGGTCAATGTTCTAAAGAAATATCGAGAACGTTTCCCAGATGTACAGGTTACATTATCTGAAATGACATCTGCTGAGCAACTGAAAGCGCTGCATGATGGAGAAATTGATGTTGGATTCCATCGGTTGCTGGACCCTTCAAAACATATCACATCCAGACTGTTCACGAACGAATCACTAGTTGCTGTATTGCTCAAAACACATCCGTTAGCCGATCAACCAACCGTTTCACTGCATTCTTTGAGGGAAGAACCCTTTATCTTATCACCACATCATATGGGGGCTTCATTTCATGACCTGATTGTAGATTTTTGCAGGCAGCATGGATTTCAGCCTCGCATCGTGCAGGAAGCTGTTCAAATGTACACGATTGTAAATCTGGCAGCTGCAGGCATTGGCATCTCAATTGTTCCCTCTTCGGTTTCCGTGTTTCAACGCAGTGATGTCGTATTTCGATCATTTGATGAGGATACACCGCGTGTTCCTCTTTATGCAACCTGGAAAACAGAGAAGAGTGAAACGGTTCTGACTCATTTTCTAAAAGTAGTGGAGGAAACAGCCGCTAACCAGACAAGCTGATTTGTGTGAACGCTCTAACCGGTTTTACTAGCATCAAACTGAGCAACGTCTTTTAATATGTTATTTATTTGCACTACGATCTCAGCATCTAGACTAACTCCTGCTGCTTTTACGTTTTCTAATACCTGCTCCGGCTTTGAGGCGCCAATGATAACGGAGGACACCTGCGGGTTTTGCAAAACCCACGCTACCGCGAGCTGTGACAGCGTTAAGTTGCATTTTTGTGCAATCGGCCCTAGTTGTTCTATTGCCTGAAGGACTTCTTTATTCAACCATTGTCCTGCCAAACGTTTGAAAAACGGCGAACCAGCGGCCGTAGAAGCGCGCGAGCCTTCTGGTATAGGCTTGTCAGGAGCATACTTACCGGAAAGAATACCTTGCGCAAGTGGTGACCAGACAATCTGACCAATTCCTTCACGCTCGCAAGCGGGAATAACCTCGGCTTCAATAACCCGCCAAAGCATAGAATATTGGGGTTGACTCGCAACAAAAGGAACTTTCAGCTCCCTTGCCAAAGCCGATCCTTGCGTTATCTGATCTGCTGTCCACTCACTTACGCCGATATACAAAACTTTTCCTTGTCGAACCAAATCGGAAAACGCCACAAATGTCTCTTCAAGCGATACGGTCGTATCAAATCGGTGAGCGTAATAAATATCAATATAGTCCGTCTGTAATCTGCGAAGTGAAGCATGGCAGGATTCCATAATATGCTTGCGTGATAACCCTCTATCGTTATGCCCGTTCCCTGTTGGATGAAAAACCTTCGTGCACAATTCAATACTTTCACGACGTATTCCCTTTAAACAATGACCTAAGACCGATTCCGCCCTCGTCTCCGAATAAGCATCAGCAGTATCGAAAGTTGAAATTCCAGCGTTTAGTGCAGCATTTACGCATGCTTGTGCGGTGTTGTCATCCACTTGTGCACCGTGGGTTATCCAGTTTCCGAGAGCCACTTCGCTTACTAATAAGCCGCTTTTACCTAGTTTCCTATAATTCATGTTTCATTCCTCCTTTCAATGTAAATCTGATTATAGCAACCTATATTTAATATTAAAAATATATAATAAACGAATTATTAAGTTGATTTATGTATTAATAGGATCGAAGGACGAATGGTTCTATTGTTACTGGATATAAAAAAAGGTTGACTTGATAAGCGGATCAATGTTTTTATTATATAGACCGATCGTTATAATCGAGGAGTGAATCAATGTCGGAAAAACATAATACAAGGCATGCCATACTTGATACGGCAGCTAGGCTTTTTTTTACGCAGGGCTATCATGCGACGGGATTAAGCCAAATTATTAAAGAAAGTGATTGTCCGAAGGGATCTCTTTATTATTATTTCCCAAACGGCAAGGAAGAGCTTGCGCTGGAATGCATTAACTGCACGAAGGAGCTTGTTATTGAGAAATGGAGAAAGAAATTTGCTGATTATGAGGACCCTGCTGAAGCCGTTCAGGCTTTTGTATTTGATATGGCCGATGATGCAGAGAAGTTTGATTATAAGGGTTATATGCCGTTTAGCTTCTGGATGGCAGTCGAAACCTCATCGATTAGCGAGAAGCTGAGAGCAGCTGGACAAGGTGTATTTGCAGCATGGCAGAACGTGATTTCCGAGAGGCTGGTTCAGCTTGGAATGGAAGAGACTAGAGCAGTTGAGGTTGGCGTCGTCACCGTTTCCTTATTGGAAGGTGCGCTTATTCTAACGCTGACGAATCGGGACAAGCAGCCGTTGTTATCCGCAACGAAATGTTTGCCGTATATCATTAATAAATGTCCTTCTCTATGAGAAGTCATGAATAAATGCTAGATAGATAATAGGAGAGTGGAAGGCTTGCAAGCAACAATGACAGAATCGCAACAAAATACGGGGCAAAAATATAAAGTAATCCCCATTATGATTTCATTATTATTAAGCGGCTTTATCGGAATGTTTAGTGAAACGGCATTAAATGTGGCACTAAGCGATTTAATTCGCGTCTTTGATATCACGGCGCCAACGGTACAGTGGTTGACAACGGGATACTTGCTGACGCTGGGCATATTGGTTCCTGTATCGGGGCTGCTGCTTCAATGGTTCTCGACAAGGCAGCTATTCATAGCAGCACTTAGTTTCTCCGTACTAGGAACATTGGTAGCGGCGCTCGCACCAAGCTTTGAAGTTCTTATGGCTGCGCGTGTTATCCAAGCAGTTGGAACGGCGCTTTTGCTGCCGCTTATGTTTAACACAATTCTTATTATTTTCCCGGCTGAGAAGCGGGGAGCGGCAATGGGTGTAATTGGGCTTGTTATTATGGTTGCGCCTGCTGTAGGCCCGACGATTGCAGGACTCTTGATTGAAAACTTAAGCTGGCACTGGATTTTCTGGTTGTCGCTTCCGTTCCTAGTCATTGCACTATTATTCGGGATTATGTATATGCAAAATGTATCTACCATAACAAAACCGAAAATTGATATTTTTTCTCTCGTATTCTCAACGCTAGGGTTCGGCGGTATTGTGTTTGCCTTTAGCAGCGCGGGTGAAGGTGAAGGCGGCTGGGGCAGTACAAAAGTGATTGCGACCATGATCGTTGGTATATTGTCCCTTGCGATTTTCGCTGTTCGTCAATTGACGATGAAGCAGCCGATGATGAACTTACGGGCGTTTAAGCATCCGATGTTTGTTGTAGGAACGTTAATGGTATTTATTTGTATGATGGTTATTTTATCTTCTATGCTCGTTCTGCCTATGTATTTGATCAGTGGACTTGGTCTTAGTGCACTGACAGCTGGCCTCATTATGCTGCCAGGGGGACTTATTAACGGAATTATGTCTCCCATTATGGGCAGCCTGTTCGATAAGTTTGGTCCTAAGTGGCTCGTTATTCCAGGTCTTGTCATCGTTGCCGCTGCGCTATGGTTCTTCTCAGGCATAACGACAGCATCAACGATTACATTAATTATTGTTCTTCATTCATGCTTGATGATCGGTATTTCGATGGTATGGATGCCTGCACAAACAAACGGGCTCAACCAGCTGCCACGCGAGCTGTACCCGGATGGTACGGCGATTATGAATACACTGCAGCAGGTCGCTGGCGCTATCGGTACCGCAGTTGCAGTAAGTATTATGACCGCAGGAATGACCGGCTTTATGAAGGATGTGGCTGATCCTACAGATCCGGCCAATGCTCCGCTTGCGTTGACAGCAGGAATTCAGAACGCATTTATTTTCGCTATGATTGTTGCCATTATCGGTTTGATCGTTGCTTTCTTCATTAAACGGGTTCATGTGAGCAAACAGCATTAATAGATTTGAATACTAGAGACAGTCTATGGGAACATGGACTGTCTCTTTTTTGATAGAACGATTGACTGTGAGAACAATTATCAATTACAATGATTGAAAATATGCTGTAGACAAGCATTTGCAATACTAAAGGCGGGTCAATCCATGAAAAAGATTTTACTTATTGAGGATGAAAGAAATTTAGCGCGTTTTATTGAGCTTGAACTGCGTCATGAATCGTTTGAGACAGTTGTTTCTTATGATGGCAATAGTGGTCTAGAGCGCGCCTTGCGAGAAGAATGGGATGTTATTTTATTGGATCTAATGCTGCCTGGCATGGACGGACTTGAGGTTTGCAGGCGTATTCGGGAATCAAAAGCAACACCTATTCTTATGCTGACAGCGAGGGACAGCGTTACAGACCGAGTATCTGGCCTTGACAGCGGGGCGGACGATTATATCCCGAAACCGTTTGCGATTGAAGAGCTGCTTGCACGTCTACGCGTTGTATTTAGGCGACAGGATATGATTGCATCTGATCATCGTTCTATTTTGTCTTCTGGTGAGTTAACTGTAGATTTAGACGCTAGAATCGTTAGCAGAGGCGAACAAATCATAGAGTTGACTAAGCGGGAATACGGATTGCTGCTTGCTTTCATGCAAAATCCGAACCGTGTCTTCTCACGGGAAACGCTGCTTGATACCGTATGGGGTTACGATGCGGCTGTCGATACGAATGTTGTTGATGTATATGTGAGATATTTGCGCAATAAGATTGATGTCCCCGGAGGAACGAGCTGCATTCAAACGCTGCGCGGTATTGGGTATGTGATGAAAAAATGAATAATTTGCGCGTAAGTTTCTCACGAATACCGATCAAGTGGAAGCTGACATTATGGTCGGCGCTGCTGTTATTTCTTTTATTTGCTGCATACAATGCCGTTCAATATATGTTTGTAGAGAAGTGGATGAATAAACAAGCAGAGACGAACACACAGGAAGACATGCGGGAAATATTGAACTATTTATTGGAAAAGGAGTTCACTTTCGAGCAATCGGAGTTGAATTCAATACGAAGCTTTCTTGAAAAAGTAAATGGTAAAAATCAGCTAATACGCGTGCTTGATGAAGATGGAGCACCGATTATGATTGTCTCTGATAATCTAACAGAGCAGTGGTTAGATGCTTATCCATCTTCGAGTTTAGCTGCCAAAGGGTCGTGGTTCCTTGACCAAAACCTGCTGCTTATGCGGAGCCCTTTAACGATCTTCTCGTTTAACGGAACAATCGAAATTGTGAAAAACATCGAGGATTTTGAGAAGCTTAGTTCAGCTTTTTTTCGAATTATGTTAATTTGCTGTGTCGGTGCCATTGTTATAAGCGGCATCGGCGGAGGATTGCTGGCGCGTCAGCTGCTTAAGCCGCTTCAAGCGATGAATGTTGCCATGACCGGCGTAAAGCAGAAAGGCTTACAAGAAAGGGTTCAGCTAAACGAAAATAAAAATGATGAAATTGCAACGCTCATGAAGCTGTTTAATGAAATGATGGATCAGCTTGAGCGCTCGTTCGGGCAACAGAAACAATTTGTAGAGGATGCTTCTCATGAGCTAAGAACACCAATTGCCATCATTGAAGGGCATCTCGCACTGCTGCAGCGCTGGGGAAAGGATGACCCTGCAGTTCTGGAAGAGTCTTTGCAAGCTTCGTCRCAGGAAATAGCTCGGCTGAAAGGACTTGTACAGGAGCTGCTCGCATTGTCTCGTGCGGAGAAAGAGCCCGCTTACGGGAATGAGATGAGCAGCCATTCGAAGCAGAACATGGAACAGCTTATTAGAAATATAGAGGTGCTTCATCCGGAGTTCACTTTTCATGCTGATTTGAGTCATTTGTCAGACGTAGATCTATTTGTGTCTGAGCAGCATTTGGAGCAAATTATGCTCATCTTACTTGATAATGCAGTCAACTATTCGGGAGAAAGCCGAAGAATAGAGCTTTGCTGCTTGCTAGGAGAAACGGATGCTGTCATTCAAGTCACAGATTTTGGCGTTGGCATATCTGATCAGGACTTACCGCTCGTTATGAATCGTTTTTACCGCGCAGACCGTTCGAGGAGCGGCACAAGCGGCGGTCATGGACTCGGGCTGGCGATTGCGAACCGTTTGGTGCAACGATATGACGGTAGTTTGCTCATTGAAAGTAAACTTCATCAAGGTACCACCGTTTCAGCTGTTTTTAAACGAGTTACCCGAAAATGAATGTCGGGTAGCTTTTTTTTATTTTCACAGCATTTTCTCATTTTAGTAGGTTACAATAGGAACTGTTGAATTGGTGGTAATGATTTTCATTATCAAATTAAAAGTGGGAACGAGAGGTATGACAAAGATGAAAAAGAATTATATCGTAAGTGTCGTATTGTTAACGATGCTAACAGTGCTCGTATTAGCAGGTTGTGGAGCGAATAATGCAGGAAACGATAAGACGAATGCTTCTTCGCCATCGCCAGAGGCGAGCCCAGCAACGACTGAAGCAGCTGGTGGAAGTAATGATACGAGTAAGAATAACAACAAAGAGCAAGTCGTAAACGTGTTTACAGCAAGACACTATGATGTTGACAGCCAGTTGTTTGATGCCTTTACGAAAGAAACAGGCATTAAAGTCAATGAAATTAAAGGTACAGCAGAAGAGCTCGTTGAACGTTTGAAGCGAGAAGGAGAAAGCTCAGAAGCAGATCTGTTCATTACAGTAGATGGCGGCGTTCTAAATTATGCGAAGCAAAATGAAGTGCTTCAACCGATTCAATCCACAACGGTTGATAGTAATGTACCCGCAGAGCTGCGGGATAACGAAAACAATTGGGTTGGCATTGCAACCCGTGCACGCGTTATCGTTTATGCCAAAGATCGTGTGAAGCCGGAGCAGCTGTCCACCTATGAAGATCWTGCAAATGCCGCATGGAAAGGGAAAGTATTGGCGCGCTCGTCTGCCAGCCTTTATAATCAGTCGCTGCTTGCTTCATTCATCGAACTAAATGGAGAGCAAAAGGCTGAAGAATGGGCGAAGGGGATTGTAGCAAACTTTGCTCGTGATCCTGAAGGCGGAGATCGCGACCAAGCGAAAGCGGTCGTTGCTGGTCTAGGTGATGTTGCGATTATGAACACTTATTACGTTGGGCAGATGTTGAATTCGAAGGATACGGAAGAAGTTAAGGTTGCAGAGAAAATTGGCGTATTCTTCCCGAACCAAGAAACGACAGGCACACATCTTAACATCAGCGGTGTAGGCCTTACTAAGCATGCTAAGAATAAAGATAACGCTGTTAAACTGATCGAATTCATGACAGGCAAGGATGGGCAAACGCTGTTAACGCAAGGAAGCTTCGAATTTCCTGTAAATGCTGCTGCAGAAAAGCCTGAGTTGTTAAAGGGCTGGGGTGACTTTAAAACACAGAAGCTGGATTTCTCCAAGCTGGGCGATCATAACAAAAAAGCAGTCGAGCTTCTGGCTAAGGCAGGTTGGAAATAAAAATGATGGCTTCCATCTCTTTGCGAAATTTAAAGAGAATATTGAACGGCTGGGTTATATTGAGCGTAATAGGGGCCATCATGGCCCTTATTCCGTCTCTTTATATTTTTTTCGGTTTGTTTGACAAACCGAATGAAAACTGGCAGCAAATCAAAGAGTATATGCTGTTTGAATCTGTCGTTCAATCTTTATATCTTGTAGTAGGATCGGTGTTTTTCTCCGTTATCATCGGCGTGTCGCTTGCATGGCTTGTTGCAGCCTATGATTTCCCGATGCGGAAGTTCTTTCACTTTGCATTTTTGCTGCCACTGGCTATTCCACCATATATTGCAGCTTATACTTACGGTTCTATGCTGAGCTATACGGGCAGCATACAAGTTTTTATGCGAAATACGCTCGGCGTAACCCCTAACCAAGCTTATTTTGATATATTGTCCATGAAAGGCGCTATTTTCATATTTTCAATGTTTTTATTTCCTTACATTTATTTGATGACCAAAACCTTTATGGAGAAGCAAAGCGCAGCTTTCATAGAAAACGCAAGATTGCTCGGCAAAGGGCAGCTTCATATCTTTTTCCGAATCGTATTGCCTTTGTCGCAGGCTGCAATTATCGGCGGAGCCAGCCTCGTCGCATTTGAGGTACTGAATGATTTTGGAGTAACAAAACATTTTGGCATTGCTTCGTTTACTGCAACGATTTTCAAAACATGGTTTGGTATGTATGACGTTGATTCTGCCCTGAGATTATCTGCGCTCCTAATGAGCGCTATTATTGGATTGTTTATTATGGAGAGACTGCTTCGCAGGCGAAAAATGTATCATTCCGCGACAAGCAAGCTTAATCCGCTTAAACGAAGGAAGTTATCCTATTTAGGGACAGCTGCTGCTATTTTTGTGAGCACGGTTATATTTGCCCTTTCGTTCGCTATTCCAGTAGTTCAGCTCCTCGTTTGGGCGACATGGACATATCAAGATGTATTGAACAGCAAATTTGCGCAGCTCGTCTCAAACACGCTTTTGGTTTCCATTGTTGCGATTACCGTGTTGATGCTGCTTGCAGTTATTGTCGCCAATGTAAGCCGGAGCCTGAATCGATCGCTTTTGTCGCTTGCAGCAACAAAGCTAATTTTAATGGGCTACTCTATCCCGGGTGCTGTTTTGTCCATTGGCGTGCTTGCTTTGTTTATTTCCCTAGACCATCAATTAAGCGGCGTCTATTCATGGTTAGGTTTTGGATCGAGCAAGCTCGTACTCAGCATGTCGCTCGTAATGCTTATTTTCGCCTATGTAATCCGCTTCCTTGGTGTAGGATTTAATGCGGTGGAAGCGGGATTTGATAAAATAGGCAATCGTTATTCTGAAGCTTCCAGAACGCTCGGCATCGGTATGACTGCTACCTTCTTCAAAGTTGACTTGCCTTTAATAAAAGGATCCATATTAGCAGGCTTCCTGCTTACCTTTATGGAAATTATGAAGGAGCTGCCGCTGACGCTGCTGCTGCGCCCGTTTAATTTTGAGACGCTAGCGACAAAAGCCTATCAATATGCAAGCGATGAGCAAATTCATCAAGCTTCGGTACCGTCTTTATTCATAATCACGGTGGGAATGGCAACTGTTTTTGTTTATCATCGGTTGGGAGAGAAGAAATCCAGATGAACTTTTTTGAGCTGACTAACGTTTCTTTTAGCTATGACAATGGGAAAAAGAGTGTATTGGAAAACTTTACGATGCAAATGCAGAAGGGTGAAGTTGTTGGAGTGCTTGGTCAAAGCGGTTGCGGGAAAAGCACGCTGCTGCGGATTATTGCCGGGCTTGAGATTCCTGCCTCGGGACGTATTGCCGCTGGCGGCAGGGTTTTAGTAGATGATCAGCAGTTTATTCAGCCTGAGCAGCGCGGCATAGGCATGGTGTTTCAGGATTATGCGTTGTTTCCTCATCTGACTGTCGGTCAAAATATATTATTTGGTTTACATCGATTATCAAGAAAAGATAGATTCAAACGGCTGGATGAAATGCTGGAGCTGATACAGTTAAATGATTTCGTCAAGCGTTATCCGCATGAGCTTAGCGGCGGTCAGCAGCAGCGTGTTGCTTTTGCTCGTGCGCTTGCCCCGTCTCCCTTGATGCTGTTGATGGATGAGCCATTTAGCAGTTTGGATTCACACTTAAAGCAAAGCATTCGGGAGGAGCTGAAGCGATTGCTTCACAAAGCCCAAATTACGTGTATGTTCGTCACCCATGATCAAGAGGATGCAGCTGCTATTTGCGATCGAATCATTCAAATCCCATATAGACAAACCCCAGCAATCCCGATATGATTGATTAAATAATCGCATAATTGAATAGAGAAGGTGCAAACAAAAGCATGCTTTTGTTTGCTTAATAGGGAAGTCCGGTTCAATGCCGGCGCGGTCCCGCCACTGTATGTGAAGAGTGATTCTCTGCAAATGCCACTGTCCGATTCAAGGATGGGAAGGTGTGAGAATCGCGTTGACGCACAAGCCAGGAAACCTGCCTTTTTTATTTTGTTTCTCATTCTTCGGGGGTAAAGAATGTGGAGGCGTAATCGTTTTGCAGGACGCATCATATATTTTAGTTATATACGGTTGCTATTCTTACATTCGGCATGCAGATCCCCTAATAGAAGGGGGTCTTTTTTTTATTGTTAAGGTTTGTGTGAATGAGACAAAAAGGAGCAGAAAAGAGACGATGGCAAAGATCTACAAGAAATGGTTACCAAGCTTAATCATCCTATGGCTGTTTATTGGTTTATTAGCTGGCTGTGCCAGTCCGGCACAAAGCGTTAATTCCAATACCAATCAAGTGCAAACCAGCAACGAAGGACAAGTGGGAAAAGAAGCGGAGAAAGCCGCTGATGAGCAGCCAACGAGTACTTCAGCATCAGAAACGGCAGAGGCAACGCAGTTGCCTAGCGAAGATAAAGATCAAGATAACGCGAAGGCAACCGACAACGCTGGCGGTAAGCAAGCAACGCCTTCCCCGAAGCCGAAGCAGACAAATGAGCCAAAACTGGATGATCCAAAAACGAAGCCTACTACTTCTGCGAAACCAACCAAAACAGACAGTGCGGCTACAGCGAAGCCCGTCACGCCTGTTGCAACGCCGAATCCTATGCAGACGGTTACGATTTCAATTGTCGCGGACAAAGATACGGGAACGGTGCTTGCACCAACAGCCGTAGAGTTCAAGAAGGACGATACCGTTCTAGATGTATTGAAGAAAATTACGAGAAAAAACAAAATACAAATGGAATACAGAGGTGTTAAAGGCGGTGCTTATATCGAAGGCATCGATAATATTTACGAATTCGATCTGGGTGCGAAGAGCGGCTGGATGTACCGAGTAAACGGTGAGTTTCCTAACAAGGGCGCCGGGGTTTACAAGGTTAATGAAGGTGATGTTATTGAATGGTTGTACACGACTGATCTTGGCGAGGATATAGGAGCAAAATTCGATGAATAGTGCGTTCGGTTCGGTACATCCGGTTACGAGCTTCAGTTATTATGCAGGAGTCATTACATTCGGCATGCTCTTATTTCATCCTGTTTTCTTATTGACGTCACTTGCTGCGATTACGGTAATTATTGTCATTCATGGCGAAGGGAAGCGGCTGCTTAAGCTGCTTCCTTATTATGTTCTAATGGGCGGTTTAGTTGCTGTTCTTAACCCGCTGTTTTCTCATCGCGGGCGGCATATTTTATTTTATTTTATGGATCAGCCGATCACGTTGGAAGCTATTTTATATGGTGTGACGATGATGCTATCTTTATTGTGCATTTTACTAGCCTTTGTATCGTTTCAGCAGATTGTTACGACGGAGAAATGGATGTATTTATTTTCACGAGTCGCTCCGCGAACTGCACTGCTAACCTCGATGTCGATTCGGTTCGTACCGCTTTTCTTGCGGAGACTGGATCAAATTACTACGGTTCAACGAATAAAAGGGGTTTCGATTCTCGAAGGCAGCTTGAAAAAACGGAGCAAGGATGGCATGCTGCTCGTTCGTGTGCTGTTGACCTGGTCCTTGGAGGAGGCGCTTCAGACCGCTGATTCTATGAAAGCTAGAGGGTATGGCGCAGCTAAACGAAGCTCTTATGTCATCTATCGTATGGATCGTAGAGATTGGTATGTTCTATTGTTTCTTGGAGCAATGGCACTAGTATGCATTTGGGGCTGGATGCAAGGTTTTGGTGTGCTTACTATTTACCCGCGTCTGGAAACAATGCAGTTTCATAGGGGGGAAGGCATTGCATACGCTTGCTATTGCGCCTTTCTGTTAACACCAGTCGTACTTGAAGAAATGGAGAGAAGGTCATGGAAGTAATTCAGGTTGATCAATTGACGTTCCATTATCCGGAATCAACGGTTGCAGCACTCGATAACATTACTTTAAATATCAAGCCAGGCGATTTTGTCGTCCTTTGTGGGGCATCCGGCTGCGGCAAAACGACGCTGCTTCGGCACTTGAAAAAAGAAACGCAGCCTACGGGGAAACGCTCAGGCACCATTAAGTATAATCGTGTATTGCTAGAGGAACTGCCTGCGGTCGAGGCGGCTGAACAGATCGGCATGGTGTTTCAAAACCCTGAAAATCAAATTGTGATGGATCAGGTATGGCATGAGCTGGCTTTTTCCATGGAAAATGTCGGCTATGGGCAAGCGGTTATGCGTAAACGACTAGCCGAAATGAGCCATTTCTTTGGGCTGGATGAGCTGATTAACAAATCCGTTCATGAAATATCGGGGGGACAGAAGCAGCTGATCAATCTTGCTTCAGTATTGCTGCTGCAGCCAAAGCTGCTTCTATTAGATGAGCCCACCTCTCAGCTTGATCCGGTAGCGGCGCGAGATTTTCTGCAGTTTATTTATCGGCTGAATCAGGAAATGTCGATGACGGTTATTATAAGCGAGCATCGGCTGGAGGATGTTATTCCACTTGCAGATCGAATCATTCTGCTGGAGGAAGGCAAAGTGAAATACGACGCGCCGCCGAGAGAGCTATGCCGGCTCGTTGGTGTTGATGCAGCGCAGAAAGAAATGCCATACCTGCCTTCCGTTACGAAGCTGTTTCTATCTGCCCAGAAGGCTGGCAGCCTACCAGAAGCAAATCAAATTCCGCTTACCGTGCGTGAAGGGAAGAAGTGGCTCTCCAATGTTTTCGGCGTACATACAATAGGCGCAAATCATTCAGTAATCAACGAAAGCAGCGAGCTCGAAAAAAAGGAATGGCTGCTTGCTTGTGATGAAATAACGTTTAAATACGAAAAAGCGAGTGCAGAGGTGTTGAAGAAGCTGTCGCTTAACGTGTACAAGCATGAGTTTTTGGCGGTGCTTGGCGGCAACGGGGCTGGAAAAACAACGATGCTGCAAATGATGGCCGGATTATTAAAGCCGCAGCGAGGCAAGCTGAAGCGGGATAAATCGATTAAAGTTGGTTATTTGGCGCAAAATCCACTGCTTTATTTTAGCTACGATACAGTTGAAGAGGAGCTTCAGCGAATGGCGGATTACGCCAAACTCGATGATCGGGATCGGAAAATAGCTCAGGTTGTCGATTCCCTGCAGATTTCCTCTATTTTGCCGAAGCATCCTTATGATTTGAGCGGAGGAGAGCAGCAGAGAGCGGCGTTAGCCTTAGTGCTGCTTGGTGAGCCGGATGTTCTATGCTTGGATGAGCCGACAAAGGGGCTTGATCCCATAGCCAAGCAGCGAACAGCGGAGCTGCTGCAGCAGTTATGCCATGCAGGCAAAACCATAGTCATGGTCACACATGATATTGAATTTGCTGCCGAGCATGCAACGCGCTGCGCGATGCTGTTTGATGGAGCAATATCTGCTGAGTCGGAGCCGGCGCAATTTTTTGGTACTAATTATTTTTACACAACAGCCATCAATCGAACGGTGCGTGAATGGCTGCCAGAAGCGCTGACGACAGAGGATGTGATTGCAACGTGGGCAAAATAAAGCTCTGGTTCATTGCCAGCATTGGACTGTTCATCGCAGCTATGGCCTTATCCTCTGCCATTTCCGATGATCATTATTTAATGCTAAGTATCGTGCTGCTATTTGTCACGATGATTCCTTTTTTTGCAAGGTTTGAGAGACGGAAGATCGAAGCGCGCGAGATTGTTATCCTTGCTGTGCTGGCGGCCATTGCGGCCATTAGCCGCGTACCGTTTGCGCCGCTGCCGAGCGTTCAGCCCACATCCTTCGTGATCATTATTGCTGCGATTGTGTTTGGAGCTGAATTGGGCTTCATTATCGGCGCAATAGCTGCAGTCGTATCGAATATCTTTCTAGGTCAGGGCCCGTGGACGCCATGGCAAATGTTTTGCTGGGGGATGATCGGGGCTAGCGCGGGGTGGCTGCGAAATACTTGGCTCATCAAAACAAAGACCGGCTTGCTCGTATTTGGTTTTGGATGGGGCTTCTTGTTTGGCTGGATTATGAATATTTGGTTTATCATCGGATTGCCGGACGCGCTGAGCTGGAATTTGATTTTTGTTGCCTACATTCAAAGCTTTTATTTTGATCTTGCGCATGCGCTGTCCAATGTTTTTTTCCTCGCCGTGTTTGGGAGCAGCTGGATTGCCATTTTGCAGCGCTTCAAGAGGAAATACGGTTTATTGGAATCATAGGTTATGTGCTATTTTCCCCTCGAACCTATATTAATGCTACAATAGTATAAAAACACGAGGGGACGAATTCGGCTGCGTAGCTAATCATATGCTCCGGAAAAAATGATGGATGATACAGAACCTCTTGCTACCAAACCATGCGCCATTTGCAAGGAAACGAAACCGCTCTCTGAGTTTCTGCGGCGAACGGGCAAACGAGCCGGCGCTGGTGCAAGGCGCGGTGCATGCCGAGCTTGCAGGCAGGCGAAAGCGGCTTTAGCTCCATTGCCTGATGTTCAACTTAATGATTATAAAGCAATACGAAGAAAAGCTCATCCCAGCAAACCATTCCCGGTTCCACCGATGACATCCATAACGCTGCAGAATGATCCGGCAGCACTAAAACCTACGCGTCAAGGTACGATTTGGATGAGAGGCAAGACGGATAAAGGACGGCGATGGTATCAAGAAATTGAGCCAGAGCTTGCGATAACGCTGGTAAAGGAGCATGCTGCGGTTATCGTCAATCGCTATACGATACGCCGATTGTTCAGCAATAAGGAATTCCGGCGCTACATCTTGGAGCGTGACCATCACATTTGTTATTTTTGCGGGGAGCAGGGTGATACGATCGATCATATGCTGCCGCGCGCTAAGGGCGGGCATACAACGCCGGTTAATTGTGTCTGTGCTTGCAATGCTTGCAACCAATCGAAGGCGGATCAAGACTTGCAAACGTTTATGAACGGTGATGAGCTTATTCCTTAGAAGCATTAATGAATGATTGAGTGATCCGTATGTTGTACTGCTTTCGTTACAACTAACGTTTATACAAAAAAAGACTGCATAGTCCGCCTTGATGAAGGGCGACTACGCAGTCTTTTTTTGTATTAGATGCCTGCACTTGACGCAAATAATTTAGCGAAACGGTTTAAAATCACAGCAGCTTCCTTATTGAGCAGCGGATCTCTCGAACGGAAATCAGTACCTTTATCTGTCGTTTTTATTTCTGGTCCATATAAGCGAGCTCCAACAATGAATTGAACCGCTTCTTCGGCCCAAGCTGAAGTCTTGCCGCTCAGTTTCGCTGGAATGGGAGGGAAACCAAGAAAACGTGATAATCGATAGATAATGACAGCAGCTTCTTCCCTTGTGATCGTTCGGTCTGGTTCAAACCTCTGGGCTGAAGTACCACTTAATACGTGAATCTCTAGCAGTGTTTGAATTTCTGATTCATATGGATGAGCCTTTAGATCCGTGAATTTAGAGGATTGGTGTGATTTGGTAATACCAGCTAGTCGTACAATCTGAGCTGCGAATTGTGCACGAGTCGTGTTTCCTTCTGGTTCGAAAAGGGTAGACGTTTGATTCAAAACCCCGCCCAAATCACGTAAAGTATAAATGTCATCGGCATACGGATGATTGCGCGGTACATCAGAATAGTTAGGTGATGGGGTTATACGTTCACACCAAGCATCAATAAGTAAATAATAAAAGTATGAGATATTGCCAGCTTCATCTCTTTTAAATGCGCCAAGTTTTCCATCTTCATCTTGGAACAGCAGCTCGCCAACGGGTTTTAGTTTCCTGGTGCTATTGGGTCCGGCAACGGATAAATAACCATCTTCCGCCTTTACTTTGTAATAAACGAGCGGGGCGCGCAAATACTGGTAGCTGCCTTCAAAGCGTGCTAATTGTGCCTTGGTTAGTGCAATGGCTGGCCGCTCTTTCTCAGTTTTAGGGTAATAATGATCCATAAACGCGGCGAACAGCTGCTCACGTATATCGCTGGCATCGCTGTTCGTTACAACAAATCCGCCTACCTTTTGTTCAGGCAGCAGCCACATCCACGAATGATAGCCCTCCAAATCTCCACCCTTTCCAATGACAGTCTCGCCATTGAAATCTTCTTGGAAAAACATCTCAAAACCTAAAGCCATGTTCGGAATTTCTGAATGAATGCCAACCTGTATCCGCTGCATCTCCTTAACTGTATTTTCCTGTAAAATACGATTTTCTCCAAGCTTGCCGCCATTTAATTGAGCGAGCATAAATTTGCTCATATCCGTGCCTGTTGCGAACATGCCCCCGTCTGGCGCTATTGTAGGCGTGAGCTGGTATTGCGGCCAAGGCTCCTTTAATTGGTTATAGCCGGTAGCAAGGTTTTCCAGCACTTTATCCGTCATCCGGAAATCACTGTTTGTCATTTGCAGCGGACGGAATATTTGATCATCAATGACTTGTTCGAATGGCTTGCCTGTCACATTTTGCACGATTAATCCTTGATAATTGAAAGCTAAATTATCATAGCGATAAGCCGCTCCCGGCTTACGCACGATGGTAGGTAAATTCTCTTTAATATATTGTTCGAGAGGATAGTCTTTACGGGTCGCATCTGGAGCAGTCAACACATCTGTTTTGTCGAAACCTGTTGTATGAGTCAATAAATGTCGCATCGTTAGTTTGCTGCCGGTCTCATTGGGAATCGTCACACCTTTCAAATAGGGGCTTACATCCTGATCCAAATCTATTTTGCCTTCTTCTACGAGCTGCATGACGGCTGTTGCTGTAAATACTTTGGATATGGAAGCTATTCTGAACATGGTTTTATCAGGATCAACAGGTTTCTTGCTCTCCACATCGGCATAACCATAACCTTTGTTCAGCAGCACTTTATCATTGCCCACCACTACCACTGCACTACCAGCTAGCGAGCTCGCAACCTCTGGACGTTTAAAGAACTCATCGACAAACGCCTCAACTTCCTTAGCATCCTTGGGGCCAGTTGCACCTGCTGCCTCAACGCTCCTTGCAGGAAATGAGATGGCAGAAAAGGCGATCACCGCTGCGAGCAGGGCGGGTGCCCAAGCTTTCCTACTTTTCCTTCTTTGTTGAAACATCAACATCATTGATTTCCATCCTTTCAAGTAATATGTAATTTATTTCCTCTTAACTTTAATGGAATCGCCATTTCATCAAATCAGTCATTGGTCTAATTGTTACCTAGACTTTAGTCGAAAGAGAGGTTTTGTTTGCAAGGTTTATGAAAATTGTTATTCGTTTGAGCTAGCAAATGAGACAAAGTACAGCATTTATACGGCTAAATTCGACAATAACAAAATAATTAATTGTTATTGTAAAGTTATTTATTATTTGTATTGCAAAAATAATGTTATTTATGTTATCTTCTCAATAACGAAATGCAGCTTGTAAATTTACCCATGCAGCAAGATGCTCCTGTTCATGTAACTTAGCTACTTACGTCTACTAAATGTAGAAAGGAGGTGATTCATTTTTGAAAGCGTTTTCCGGCGGGGCTGATTATACTATCGCAAGGCGGCACGTCCCAAAAGCATAGCTTCATCATTATGAATTAGAGGTGACGAATGAAATGGATTTTAACTACCGATGGGGAACACGCAAGGTTTTGTTTTATGCTTTGATCCTAACGTTTGTTATGGGGGCCATTCCTCTCTACCCTTATGTAAACGCGACTGCATCTGCTATTAAATATGAAGCAGCTAGTGCAGAAGTAGAGGGCGCTGCACAATTTTTAACTACAACTGCAGGAGGTGACATTCAATATATTGGAAACGGTTACATTTCATTTTTCACTGGTGATCAGGGAGCTGCAACCTTTCATGTTCAAGCAGCAGCAACTGGCTTATATAAGCTGAACATTGGTTATTACTCGCCTTATGGACGGAAGGTAACGTCGCTGCTCGTAAACGGTCAGAGCAACGGGGAGATTGAGCTGCCTGCAATTGCGGAAGCTGGCTCTGTTTCATCAGAAGCTTCCGCAGGGAGAGTTATGCTGAAACAAGGTGACAATACGATTCGTTTTGAAAGAGGCTGGGGTTATTATGGCATTGAATACATTACGCTTGAATCCGCGGATACCGTTACTGTGCCAGATACCAGCCAATATGAAGCGGAAGCGGGGATTTTGGCGGGTGGAGCAGAAATACGCGCTACTGGAAACGGCTATTCCGGCGACGGTTATGTTTTTATTCCTGGAGGATCTGTTCAGATAGATGTATCGGCTTCTGCTGAAGGTTTTTATACGCTGGATTTTGGTTACAGAGCTTCTTACGGCTTCAAAAAGACGCTAATAACCATTAATAAAAATCAAGCCGGGGCTTCAGGGTTTGAAGTTGATCTTAATGAATCAGCTGAATTTGTTGAAATATCGGCAGGTAAGGTTTTTTTGAATGCAGGAAACAACACGATAACCTTTGATGCCAATTGGAGTTGGTATGACATTGATTATATAAAGCTCACTCCAATGCCTATCGAGAATAAAGAGCATCAGGTTCCAAAGTCGTTAATCAACCCAAATGCAACAAGGGAAGCGCGTGCGCTCATGAATTATTTAGTTGATAACTACGGCAAAAACATCATTTCCGGCCAGCAGGAATTATCTGATGCGGAGTGGATTTATGAAAAAACCGGTAAGCATCCAGCGATGGTTTCCTTCGACCTTATCGACTATTCACCTACTCGGGTAGCTCATGGAACGAAGTCAGAGGAAACAGAAAAAATGATGGAGTGGGCGGAAAGAGGCGGGATCGTATCCCTTTGCTGGCATTGGAATTCGCCAAACGGTTTAATCGATGTGCCGGGCAAAGAATGGTGGAGAGCCTTCTACACCGACTCCACAACGTTTGATGTTGAGTATGCGCTTAGTCATCCGGATTCAGAGGAGTATAAGCTGCTGCTCAGTGACATTGATGTGATTGCCATTCAGCTGAAGAGGCTTCAGGATGCTAATATTCCTGTTCTATGGAGACCGCTGCATGAGGCAGAGGGAGGCTGGTTCTGGTGGGGCGCCAAAGGACCAGAGTCCGCAAAGCAGCTATATCGATTGATGTATGAGCGGTTAACAAACGAGCATCAATTGAACAATTTGATTTGGGTGTGGAACTCCGTGTCATCCGACTGGTATCCAGGAGATGATGTGGTTGATATTATCAGCACCGACATTTACAACCAAGCAGGCGATTATAGCCCAAATATTAATAAATATGATCGTCTAGTAGAGGTTGTCAAGGATCGCAAGCTTGTTTCGCTTCCGGAGACAGGAACGATTCCAGATCCTGATTTGCTGCCTTTATATGGTGCAGACTGGAGCTGGTTCAGCACATGGACGGGTGATTTTATTAGAAACGGTATTTATAATACGGCCGAGCATCTTACTCATGTCTTCAACCATGAATATGTCATTACGCTCGATGAGCTGCCGAGCAACTTGTCAACCTATGGCTTGAAAGCGCCAGAGTGGATCAATGCTGAGTTACAAGCAGCAAATGTCAATCAAACGAGCGCCACCTTGTCATGGAGCGGTGCATCAAGCGAGCAGGAAATCATAAATTATTTGATCTATAAAGACGGTATTCAACTGGATGCGGTGAATGGCTCCAGCAGCAGCTATGAGGTGAGCGGACTAGCAGCTGGTACAAAATATACGTTTAAAGTAGAAGCGGCTACACGAGATGGAGTTTGGAGCGTTGGCGGTCCTCAGATTGAAGTAACCACTTTGTCTGAGCCCATCGTTACGCCATCTAATCCAGACACAAGTCAGCCTCCTACAGCGGGACCTGGCGGCAAACAAACGATTCAGCTTAATAGCGCGGAATTTGAGGCAGCTGTCGCCAAAGCTCAAAAGGGTACAATCCTTGTTACCGGGACTCCAGCAGCAGGAGCTAAGGAGGTAAAGGTCAATATTCCAGCTGAGCAAATAGCTAAGGCTATAGACAAAGGTCTTGAGCGGATTGAAGTGAATATCGGTTATGCTGCGATTACAATTTCACTATCTGAAATATCAAGCCATTTAAGCGGAACATCTGCAACGATTACGTTCACATTCTCTATTGTCGATCCATCCCAAATGAGCGATCTTGCCAAAGCTAAGCTTGGTGGCGCGCAGGTTTATGACCTGAATCTTGACTTTGACGGAAAGAAAATAACAACATTTCATGCAGCATCCTTAAAAGTTGCTTTGAATTATTTACTGACCTCAGGCGCAAATCCAAACACGATCGTGACATACCACATCAAAGAAAACGGCGAGCTTGAGGTTGTAAAAAACAGCTATTACGATGCAACAACAAAAAAAGTTATTTTTCATCCCACTCAATTCAGTCAATATGCAGCTGCGGCAGTAGATGTTTCATTCAAGGATAAAGGTTCATCCGCAGCAAGCCAGGATGCAATCGATTATTTGGCTGCAAGAGGAATCATACAGGGAAAAGGCAATGGTTTATTTAAGCCTCTTGACCTTGTGACAAGAGCGGAGTTTGTTCAAATCATTATTCAAGCGTTTGATTTGAATGACGATACCGCCAGCAACACATTTAACGACGTTCCGAGTGATGGCTGGTATACCAAGGCTGTTTCAACAGCTCAAAAGCTCGGGCTTATTAAAGGAAAAGAAAACGGAAGTTTTGGTCCGCGCGAAGCCATGACTAAGCAGGATGCGGCAGCATTGTTGGAACGCGTCGCCAAGCTTATTGGAAGTACAGCGGTGAAAAGTAATGATTCCATTTTAGCAAAGTCAGTTGTGAACCGTGAGCAAGCGGCTGAAATGGTTTCTAATTTGATGCGGTTTCTCGATTAAGGAAAACGAAGAAAGCAGCAGATGATGAAAGGGGGTGGTAGGCTCTCATAAATATGTCAACGTCTTTAAAGTAACAGGCAACCAGATCAAACACTAAGAACCGAGACTGCAAAACAAAAAAACAGTTGGAGGGATTTAGTTATTATGATGATCAGGAGATTGAAAATGACGTTTATGCTTGTGCTTATGCTAGCTTTGGTTGTGCCTTTTATTGCAACTGAACAAACCCATGCGGCTAACGGTTTTTATGTAAGCGGAAACAATTTAAAGGATGCAAACGGAAATAACTTTGTCATTCGAGGAGTCAATAACGCTCACGCATGGTTTGATACGCAGGCGTATGATGCTCTGAGCACGATTAGCTCGAAAAAAGTGAACGCTGTTAGAATCGTCTGGACGACAAGCGGTTCGGCATCGCGGTTGCAGCAAATTATCGATCGTTGCAAACAGCTCGGCATGGTTGCCATTGTTGAACTGCATGATGCAACAGGCTCTAACAGCGCAACTGCTTTAAATAATATGGCTAGTTATTTTGCCAGCAGCGCGGTTAAAACGATTTTGACGAACAATGAAAAGTATGTGCTCGTTAATATCGCTAATGAATGGGGCGATGGGAATCTTGCGGATACCGCTTGGCGCGATGCGTACAAGACGGCTATTTCAACCATTCGAAATGCTGGAATTCATAATACGATTATTGTTGACGCCTCAGGCTGGGGACAAAATTCTTCACCAATCAAAGCATACGGCAACGCGCTCCTCACTCATGATCCGGATCATAATGTCATGTTCTCCATTCATATGTACGGCTCATGGAATGATTCTTCTCGGATTGGCACGGAGCTGCAAGCGATTAAAAATTTAGGGTTGGCTGTTATGGTTGGCGAGTTTGGCTATAACTACAACAACGGCAATAATAACTTGGGAAGTCAAGTTAATGCACAAGAGGTGATGAACCAAAGTCAGGCGAAAGGCATTGGTTATATGGCATGGTCATGGACAGGAAATGATTCGGCCAATTCGTGGCTGGATATGACGACAAGTGATTGGCAGACGCTTACTTCATGGGGCAATCTTGTCATTAACGGAACAAATGGCATTTGGGCTACTTCTACAAAAGCTTCTGTGTTTAATAGCAGCAGCAGCTCTACCTTGTACGATTTTGAAGGCGGAAATGCACAAGGCTGGACGGCATCAAACGTTGCTGGCGGACCTTGGTCTGTAACGGAATGGGCGGCAAGCGGCAGCAGCTCGCTCAAAGCAGACATTACGTTAGGCGGCGGTCAATTTTATTTGCAATATGCGGGTGCTAATAATTTCAGCGGAAAATCTTCTGTTTCTGTTAAAGTAAAGCATGCTGCATGGGGAAGCTTTGGCAGCGGCCTGCAGGCGAAGCTGTTTATTAAGACGGGCTCCGCTTACACTTGGTATGACTCAGGAACGGTAAACATCAATTCATCGGGGGCATCTACGATTTCACTGAGCTTATCTGGAGTAGCCAATTTGGGTGATGTGCGTGAAGTAGGCGTTCAGTTCATTTCACCTACTAACTCAAGCGGATCAACTTCGGTTTATGTAGACAGTGTTGTGCTGCAATAACGAAATGGATAGGTACTCATAGGATAGGGGGAGGGCTGGATTCCAGCCCTTTTCCTTGTCTGAAATGATTATTTGCAGCATGCAGAGTAAATAAGTAGAAGGTTGGATGGAAGATGCATAATAAGCAGGCCATACGAAACCGTATCAGCAAGTGGCTCATACTATTGGGTATTATTATCGTTTTTTTAATTGGAGTGATTGTGATGAAGCAAGCAGATACAGAAACAACTAAAAATGAATGGATTGTTCCAACTGAATTGCCAGTGGAGACATTGGCTGCATCTGGGGAGAAACAAAGGATATTGGGAACTACACTTACGTTAGAGGCAGAGGATGGAGAACTGACTGGATTAACCAGCTCAGAGGATGACAGTGCATCAGGCGGTAAATTCGTGGAGGGCTTTGATACGAGCGGCGACAATCTGAGATTTCTGATGGATATTGAAGCTGAAGGCACTTATATGATTTTAATTCGGTATAAAACAGCAGGAGGAGATAAGCCGAATTTTATAGCATTAGATGGAGAACGGCTTGCTGAATATACATTTAAGGATACGGCTGTATGGAAGGATGCTTTGATCGGACAATATGATTTGAACGCAGGGAAGCATACTTTTGATATTTCAAATAGCTGGGGCTGRATTGCTATTGACTATATTCAATTAATTGGAGGCTCTGACGGCAATGTTACCCGTGTTGCACTCCATTTAGAAAGTGAAAGCACAGGTCCGTCTGATGCTGCGGTTACGGTATCGGCTCGTGCTGACCATTCTGCGGAATATCGTTTTTTTGCTCGTGAAAAAAAAGGAGATTGGATGCCGTTAAACGAGTTTAGCAGACATCATCAATATACCTTTCTTCCCCCTGCAGCAGGCGATTATGAGCTCAAGGTACTGGCTCGCGGATTAAATGCCAGAGCAGAAATGGAAGCAGAAGCAGTTATATCCTATAAGGCATTACCTACCTATATAGGCAAGCCCTTAGTGAATCCGATGTTCGGTGATCACATGGTTCTTCAAAGGGATAAGCAGGCAGCCATATGGGGCTGGGCAGAGCCGAATACGAAAATAACCGTCCAAATGAATGATCGTGCAATTTCTGGGTTAGCAGATGTCGATGGCTATTGGAAAATAGAATTGGGTGTTTTTTCAGCAGGAGGACCTCATCAAATAACGGTTAGCAGCAGCAGAGAGAGGATTGAGCTCGTTGATGTTTTGTTTGGTGATGTATGGCTAAGCTCGGGGCAATCCAATATGGAGTTTAAGCTGCCCGCTGTAATGAATGCGGCAGAGGAGATGAAACAAGCAAACCATCCCAACATTCGATTTATGAAAATACCGCAAGCAACAAGTCCTGTTCCGCTATACATGGTAGACAAGGGAAGCAAATGGCAGACGGTGACATCCGATTCAGCTGTGGATTTCAGCGCCGTAGCTTATTTTTTTGCCCGTAAAATAAACAAGGAAACCAATGTACCTATCGGTATTCTCTTCTCAGCTGTTGGCGGTACAAAAGCAGAATCATGGACAAGCTACCCTATGTTGCAAAGCAATCCAGACTTTACAGCAGCAGCTGATGAGATTAGAACAGGCGCAGTGATGATTGAGACAGCTAAATCACCGATCGCTCTTTTTAATGGAATGATTGCGCCCCTTACGCCTTATAAATTAAAAGGTGTGCTCTGGTATCAAGGTGAAAGCAATTGGGGAGAGCGTCGCTATAACAAGCTGCTGCCTGATCTGATGAAGGATTGGCGCCTTGCTTTTTCGGATGAAAGTCTGCCGTTTATAATTATTCAAATTTCAGCATTCGGCACCGTTCAAAGCGAAGCTAATCCGGCGCAAACAAATGAAGGACTGCCGGAAATACGCGAGGCTCAGCTGAAAACGGTACAGAATGATACACACGCATGCCTTGTTGTCACAACAGATGTAGGAGATAGCGCTGATATCCATCCAACGAATAAGCAGGATGTCGGCTGGCGCTCTGCATTGTGTGCTTTAGGCAAATTTGACAACTATACGATTGAATATTCTGGACCCATTTATACGTCGATGGCGAAGGAAGGTGCGGCCATTCGTCTTTCTTTCGAGCATGCAGATTCAGGCTTAATGGCGGGAGTAAAGGCTGGACTTGAACCTGTACAGGAGGAGAAATCAGGCGAGCTGATCGGTTTTGCAATTGCGGGGGAAGATAAGAAATATTATGCTGCTAATGCCAAAATAGATGGCAACTCGGTCATTGTATCATCGGATAAGGTTGCTGAACCAGTATCGGTAAGATATGGCTGGAGCGATTCACCGACGATTAATTTGTATAATAAAGCAGGACTTCCCGCATCGCCATTTCGAACGGATTTTTAAACGAAGCACTACTACGAAAAGAGGATGACCGCGATGGTCATCCTCTTTTTATGTTTAATTTCTGAAAATAATCTCAGCTTGGATAAGGGTCCTCTCGTAGCTCGTTGTTGCGTTGAGTATTCTCCAAAGCATCTGATCAACAGCACGTTTGCCGAGCAGCTCCTTATCTACATTAACAGTAGCCAAAAAAGGAATCTGAGGATGGGTATTGTCGAAGCCGGTGAAAACGAGCGTTTCTGGAATATACATGCCGATATTTTTTAATGTATCTAACGCAAAAGAGGCAAATATATCATTGGCGCAAACAAATACTTCAGGTAAACCATGCTCCTCAATAGCAGCTTTGAATGTATCGTGAAAGTTTTCAATTTCCGGTCCCATTAGGGAAGGAATTTGCTTTAGTTCAATATCATTGTCCTCGAGAGCTGAACGGAAACCAAGGAATCGTTCATAGAAGCTTTGCGCATCTCTAATATTCCCTAAAAATTGATAGTTTTTGTAGCCTTTTGTAATGACGGCATTCATTATTTCTCTCATGCTGGACAAGTTGTCTGTAAAAATCGAGTCGCAGTGAAAGTTTGGATCGTAATGATCGACCATTACGACAGGAATGCCGAGCCGTTTAATATCAAGCAACACAGAGGTAGAAATAGAGCCTACAGTAATAATGCCCATAATAGCTTCAGGGTTTAAAAGTGAGAACATGGAGTCGTTAGTAGGCTCAGTTAATGTAAGGATGTTAATGCCCTTTTGGTTCAGCCTTGTAGATATGCCGTTAAATATTGGACCCCAATATAAGGAATCAGTATTTTGATAACGAACATTTGGGAAAAGCACTAGAATGGTTCCGGACCAGCTTCGTGATTCTGTATCCATCAGTTCGCTTGAAACAGGAGGCGTCTGCGCGTCCTTAAAATAACCAAGCTGTCCTGCAGCTCTTAATATCACTTCTCTTGTTTGTGGACTAACCCCCGATTTCCCGGATAACCCTCGTGAGACTGCGAATTTTGACAACCCTGTGTAATCGGCAATTGATTGAATCGTTACCTTCCGGCGCATAAATTTCATCCTACCTTAATTAGTTAGTTTGCCAAGCCATCTATATGTAAAGAAGTCCATTATTATATGTGAAGAAATGCTAGTCATTATTTTACCGTATTGTTACTAACAATTAAACTTGTTTTTTTATTGCTAAAAAACATTAAACATTATTATTTTATTTAGAGTTTTATTTAGGAAGTTCATTCACCTCAATGCTTTATTATTGTCTTTTTGTTATTTTGTTATGTAGATAAATATAGCTGTTTTTTCAAGGGTATACAAGCAATAAAACGGAATTCAACTTATTTTTTTAGAAATATTAGTGCGTTTAGATAACAAATAAAAAACAATTGACCAGTTTTGTTTTTGATGTTATATTCGTTATGCAAAACGAAATAACAAATTACGGAAATCGAATAACGAAAAGGCGGTGAGGTTAGCTGTTGGGTTTTTCAAAGTTTAGGAATGAAAGCGCTTTTAAATGGGGATTTTTACTTTATACCAACTGATGAATGTAAAAATGGGAGGTTCGGTCATGAGAAAAATACAAGGTTTGTCCATTTTGGTGTTATGTTTCATGCTCATACTTACAGCTTGCAGCGGCGGGAACGGCGGAAATAAAGGAACGAATAACGCTCCAAAAGAAAGCGCTGTCACTGATCCGACTGCAGCACCTGAGGAATCCACAGCAACACCAGAACCTGTCGATATGGGTGGACGCGTTATTAAAGTAGCTGCATGGTGGGATTTGACACCAGCAGGTGCAACGGCTTCCGAGAAAGAGCGTCTCGCTAAAATTGAAGAAGTTGAAAAAAAATATAATGTGAAAATCGAATTCATAAACGTTCCTTTTGAAGAATACATGCCGAAGTTTACGGCTACTGTCCTGACAGGTGAGCCTTTCGCAGACATCGTTCAAATGGAATACAAAGCAGCATTGCCGGCTGTATTGAAAGGCCAGCTGCTTCCGATCAGCGAGTTTACAACTTCAGCTAATAACATCAACAACGATGCAAACTTGATGGCCAAAGCGCCTGCTATAGCTGGCGGCGAATATGCATTTGACAATCCAGGTTCAGGCGGTACAGCCATGCACTACAATCGCGATTTGTTCAAAAAACTTGGCCTTCCGGATCTTCAAGAGCTTTATACAGGCGGCCAATGGAACTGGGAGAAGTTTTTGGAAATTGCAAAGCTAGCAACGAAGGATACAGATAATGACGGAAAAATTGACGTTTATGGCTTCTCAGGCTGGTCCATTGATATTTTCCGCAACTTTACGGCTGCAAATGGCGGCAAAATCGTTGACGAAGGAGCAGGCGTTCAAGGCTTAACTGATCCAAAAACGATTGAAGCGGCAGAGTTTGTTAACCGTCTATACAACGTTGAGAACGTTATGAAAATTAAAACAGGCGACAGAATGAATTATGAAGAATTCAACACGTTTAAAGACGGCGATGTAGCGATGTTCCAAGCACCGGCGTGGAATATTGGTGAATTAACGTTCGATATCGGTGTTGTGCCAATTCCGAACGGGCCACAAGGAAGTCCAGAAGTTACTTATGCGAACCCTGGACAAGCGGCTAAATTTATTCCAAAAGGCGTAAAAGACGCACAATTGGTTTACCAAATTTACGAAGAAACATTTGATATTACTCAAACGGAAGAATTCCCAAGCCAAGAGTGGCTGGAAGGCCTCTACAATCACGAGGAAGATGTAGCTATGCAGCGTGATCATATTACGAACACAGGCCAAATCTTGCTGGATGATGCTTTCCCTGATTTCCCTACTGGGAAGTTCGTTACAGATATTATCGTAAATAATCAATCAGTGACTGCGACTGCTGAGAAGTATAAGCCGGAAGCAGAAGCGTCCATAGCCAAGCTTTCTAAGTAATTGAAGGCAGCGGTTTAATGTACAGGTCGGGGGACGTCTTTCATGACTTCCCCCGATTGTATGAGAACGAGGAAAATAAATGCTAGAAGATATATGGGCTTATATTTCACCATCAAACGTGAGCTTCCCCGCCTATGGACGGAGAAACCGTTTATGCATGTAAGGAGGACCTCTGGTGATAAGCAATTTGCGGCTAACCAATGTGGCAAAGAAGATAGTCCCTTTTGTTTTGGCAGTTTTAATGGTACTTCCGTCAGTGCCTAAGGTGCATGCAGTCGGCAGTTCGGATAATGCGCTGACGGAGGAGTCCGTTCAATCCGGATCGACGAAGATCTCTGCTTATAATGAACAAAAATATCATGAATATGTCTCGCAATATGAGGCGGCTGCCCGTCCAGAGCGGGAAATCGTATTAGAAGCAATCAATTACAGCCATGTAGAGGGTGCTGAGTTCGAGAAGCTTAACAACTACGAGGGCATGGACGGATCTTCCTTGTTAACAGGTGAATCGGGCAAAGTGGAATGGTCATTTGATGTGACTGATGCGGGTCTTTATAATCTTTCTTTGCTCTATTATCCCATTGAAGGAAAAAGCTCAGCGATTGAACGGGATTTATTCATTGACGGAAAACGTCCGTTCAGAGAAGCTGCTTTCCTGCAGTTTGACCGTGTTTGGGATAATCAAGCAGCTCAAGTTGTTCAGGACAATCAAGGCAATGATCTCAGACCAAAGCAAGTGGAGAAGCCGAGATGGAGCGAGAAAACATTTCAAGATTCCGATGGTTACGAGAATGAACCTTTCTTATTTTATTTTTCGCAGGGCAAACATACGATTACGCTTGAATCTACACGGGAACCGATGGTCGTTAAACAATTGAAACTATTTCAACAGCCTGCTCCACTAACCTATGAACAGTTGCTTAAGCAGTATGAAGCAGATGGTATGAAGGAGACGAGCGGCCAATTGATTACGATTGAAGGCGAGGCTTCCACAGCAAAGTCTTCACCAACCTTGTATCCGCTAAGCGAGCGTTCAAGTGCTGCAGTATATCCTTACAGCTCTTCAAAAATAAAAATAAATACGATTGGCGGCTTGAATTGGCGTCTTCCTGGTCAATGGATGGAATGGGAAATTGATGTCCCTGAAACGGGGCTTTACCAAATTGCCTTTAAAACGCAGCAAAACTTCGTTAGAGGCATTTATTCAACTCGTACATTAACCATTGACGGTGAAATTCCTTTTAAGGAAATGGAAAAGGTTGCGTTTCGTTATAAGAGCTCCTATCGGCTTGATGTGATGGGTGGAAAGTCTCCTTATTTATACCGCCTGGAAAAAGGAAAGCATACACTCAGGCTTGAGGTAAGTTTAGGCGAGTTTGCCCCGCTCATTCGTGAGGTTGAAAGCAGTCTTTATAATTTGAATGAAATGTATCGCAAAATATTGATGATTACGGGAACAAAGCCCGATGAATACCGTGATTATCAGATTGAGAAAAAAGTTCCCAACATACTTAACGTTTTTGAAGAAGAAAGTGAACGTCTTAAAACCATTGCCTCACAGCTCGTCAAATTATCAGGACAATCCAGTGACCAAGAGGCTCTTCTAAAGACGATGTCACTGCAATTGGATGAGATGGTTGAGAAGCCGGATACCATTCCGAGAAGGCTTGGAGCCTACAAGACAAACACAGGGGGACTAGGAACTTGGGTTCAGCAAGCAAGGCAGCAGCCGCTTGAGATCGATGCGCTGTATGTCGCTTCACCAGATAAGAAATTCCCTAAAAAAGGGATGGGTTTCGCTGCGAATCTTAAGCATCAATCTGCAACTTTTATTTCTTCTTTCTTTACGGATTACAATCAGATCGGAAATATTTCTGAGGACGCCGACCAAAGGTCGATTACCGTATGGATCGGAAGCGGACGGGATCAAGCCAACACGATGAAGGCGATGATTGACGAAACCTTTACATCCGTTACCGGCATTAATGTCAACTTGAAGCTGGTAAACATGGGAACACTGCTGCCTGCAACGCTGGCGGGCCAAGGTCCCGACATCGCCATGCAGATTGAAAATGATTTGCCTGTTAACTTTGCGATGCGCAACGCTTCAACTGATTTGACACAGTTTGCTGATTTCGAAGAGGTGAGGGAACGTTTCCGTCCAAGCGCAGTTGTTCCATACAGCTATGATGGCGGGGTTTATGCGTTGCCGGAAACACAAACGTTCAACATGCTCTTTTACCGTAAGGATGTGCTTGATCAGCTGGGTCTGGAAATTCCGCAAACTTGGGATGAAGTTTCTAATTTACTAGCCGTTCTAAGTAAAAATCATATGCAATTCGGTTTGCCCGTTGTGGCACAAGCTGCTGTTCAAGGGCAAAACATACCGCCAAACTCGATGTATGCGGCACTATTATTTCAGAATGGTGGACAGCTATACCGCAATGATGGCAAAGAATCCGATCTGGATTCACGCATCGGCATCGAAACATTTAAGCAATGGACGGAGTTTTATACCGACTATAAATTAGAACGGGAATATGATTTCTCCAATCGCTTCCGTACGGGGCAGATGCCAATCGGCATTGCAGATTATACAACCTATAACCAGCTTTCTGTATTTGCGCCAGAAATTCGCGGCATGTGGGGCTTCGCTCCTGTTCCGGGAACCATCCAGAAGGATGGCTCCATTAATCGTGAGGTGCCAAGCGGAGGCAGCGCTGTCGTAATGATGAAGAAGGCGAAGGACAAGGAAGCATCATGGGAGTTCATGAAATGGTGGACCAGCGAAGCGACACAAACGGTGTTTGGTCGTGAAATGGAAGGTTTGATGGGCGCAGCAGCCCGTTATCCGACTGCCAATATCAAGGCACTCGACAGCTTGCCATGGCCGGTTGCCGATTACGAAAACTTGAAGGCGCAATTTGAATGGGTACAAGGGGTGCCGGAAGTGCCAGGCGGATATTTCACAGGCCGACATTTGTTTAATGCTTTCTATAAGACGGTTGTTGGTCAAGTGCAGGCGCGCGAATCGATTATGGACTATGTCCAATATATGCAGGATGAAATTACGACGAAACGAAAAGAGTTCGGGTTGCCGCAATAATGGAGGGAGGGTCAAGCGTGCAAAATTGGTGGAACCTGAAGCTGCGGGAAGTGAAAGCAAACAAACACTCCTACATATTGCTGGCGCCTTACATGGTTTTGTTCGCCGTGTTTACAGTACTGCCGGTTTTGGTTTCGGTGGTGCTTAGCTTTACGTACTTCAATATGCTGGAGTTTCCAAAGTTTGTCGGCTGGCAGAATTATACGCGCTTATTTCTAGATGATGATGTTTTCCTCATTGCCGTAAAGAACACGCTGTTGTTCGCTGTAATAACGGGACCAATTAGTTATATCGCATGTTTTGTTTTTGCATGGATTATTAATGAGCTGTCTCCAAAGCTGAGAGCGATAATGACTCTCGTATTTTATGCGCCATCGATATCCGGAAACGTGTATTTTATATGGCTGATGATTTTCTCTGGCGATCGTTATGGAATCGCCAACGGTTTTTTATTGAAGCTGGGCATCATCTTGGAGCCGCTTCAATGGTTGAAAAAAGAGGAATACATTTTGCCGATCATCATTCTTGTTCAGCTTTGGCTTAGTCTTGGAACGGGTTTTCTTGCTTTTATTGCAGGTTTGCAAACCGTTGACCGAACATTATATGAGGCTGGCGCAGTCGATGGCGTGAAGAATCGCTGGCAGGAGCTTTGGTTCATTACATTGCCTTCGATGCGGCCGCAGCTGATGTTCGGGGCAGTCATTCAGATTACGACGGCATTTGCAGTGGCTGATGTTTCGATCGCTCTCGCAGGATTCCCTAGCGTCAACTATGCAGCTGAGACGATAGTTACTCACTTAATCGATTTCGGTACTACCCGTTTTGAGATGGGTTACGCTTCTGCCATTGCTTCTGTGTTATTCATGATTATGGTGGGATCGAATCTCATCGTTCAAAAACTTCTTCGCAGGGTAGGTGAATAAGTTCATGAACTTCTCCTTTCGAATCCCGAGGAAACGGGTAAATCGATCGTTTTGGGGCAGCTTCTCGCTTTTTGTTTTGCTTACGGCGTTCGGTGCGTTCATGATCGTGCCGCTAATCTATGCGATCAATAATGCCTTTAAACCGTTGGATGAAATATTTATGTTTCCTCCGACATTATTTGTTCGAAACCCGACCATGAACAACTTTATCGATTTATTCGCATTGTTAGGCAATTCATGGGTTCCTTTTTCAAGATATATTTTCAACACGGTTTTCATTACCGGCATGGGAATCATTGGACATGTACTGTTAGCGTCGGCAGCTGCTTATCCGCTAGCCAAGCATAAGTTTCCAGGTAAAAGCTTCATGTTCAGCATTGTCGTTTTATCCTTGATGTTTACGCCAGCCGTAACAGCTATTCCAAACTATATGATCATGTCATGGTTAGGCTTGATCGACACGTATTGGGCAGTCATCATTCCAGCTTTTGCTTATTCGCTTGGTCTCTATCTAATGAAGCAATTTATGGAGCAAATTCCTGATGTGCTGTTAGAGGCGGCAAAAATTGATGGAGCAAGCGAATATCGAATTTTCTGGACCATCGTAATGCCCAATGTAAAACCGGCATGGCTAACGCTAATTATTTTGCTTTTCCAAATTCTTTGGGGCAGCGATGGGAATGGCTTCATTTACAGCGAACAGCTTAAATCGCTGCATTTTGCAGCGAATCAAGTTGTGGCAGGCGGTATTGCTCGCGCAGGAGCAGCGGCAGCAGTAGCACTCATTCTGATGAGCGTTCCGATTACGCTGTTCGTTTTCTCGCAAAGCCGAATTATTGAAACGATGGCGACTTCTGGAATGAAAGATTAAAAGGGGGGAATGCACTTGTCAGCGAAAAAATGGTTTCTCGTCATCGCGGCGGCTTCCCTATTGTTTATTACCGCAGCGCCTGCACCGGCGGCTGCAGCGTCGACGCCATATGAGAGCTACAACTATAACTATTGGGAAGAAGCAGTTCCAGCACCGGCGGCTTATGTACCCAAACTCTCCATATCCGGAGCTGATATCGGCATCGGTGACTTTTTAGAGCCAAAGGATATGGTCGTGTCTGCAAGCGGGCTAATATACATTGTGGACAGCGGCAATGGCCGAATCGTTATTTTAGATGATCAGTGGAAAGTGAAAAACATCATTAACGAGTACGAAAAGGACGGAGAAAAGATCGGGTTTAAAAATCCGTCGGGATTATTCGTTGATGAGGAGGAGCAGCTTTATGTTGCGGATACGGACAACGGGCGAGTTGTCGTGTTATCGAGCGACGGTGAATTGCTTCGAACAATCGAGCAGCCCAAATCTGATGTTTTGGCAAGTGATTTTAAATTTATTCCGTTAAAGGTAACGGTAGATAAAGCCAAACGGGTTTATGTCGTAGCGCAAGGCATCTACGAAGGCATCATGCAGTTTGATGAGAAAGGCCAGTTTATCGGATATGTAGGGACAAACAAAGTGCAGCGGGACTATACGGAAGTCATATGGCGCTTGCTTTCAACCAAAGCACAGAAAGCGCAAATGGTGCTGTTTATTCCAACCGAGTTTTCGAATATCGATATCGATGCCAAAGGATTTGTATATGCAACGAACATCGATCCTGACTCCAAGGAACCAGTAAAAAGACTTAATCCATCAGGTGAGGATGTGCTGAAGCGCTTCGGATACTTCGATGTGTTAGGGGATATTTTGTTCAGGCGCGCTGTGGGTCCTTCCAAGCTGATTGATGTGAAGGTACTCGAAAACGGAATGTACAGCGTGCTCGACGGAAATCAAGGCAAAGTATTTACCTACAATGATGAAGGCGATTTGCTCTATGTGTATGGCGGTAAGGGGAATCAGATCGGTACGTTTAAAATACCGGTTGCCGTCGAGCATTTGGGTGAAAAACAACTAGTGCTTGATCGTGGGAAAAGCAATATCGTCGTATTTGAGCCAACGAAGTTTGGTGCCAGCGTAAACGAGGCTGTGAAGCTGCATTACACCGGTGAGGATAAGCTGGCGGTACCGGTTTGGCAAGAAGTGCTTCGGTTAAACAGCAACTACGATATTGCGTATATAGGCATTGGCAAATCGTTGCTGATGGAGCGGAAGAACGGGGAAGCACTTGAGTATTTTAAGCTGGGCATGGACCGCGATAGTTATTCCGTAGCTTACAAAAGGTACCGCAGGGAAGTAATGAAGGAACATTCAGGAACCTTTCTAACAATGCTGATCGTCCTAGCAGCTGCATGGCTTGCGTTCAAGCTGGTAAGCTCTCGTATGAAAAAGAGGAAGCTTACGATGTCAGACTTTGCATCGCAAACCGCTAAGGAGGGCAGATCGCTATGAAACAGGATTTCATCAAGTTTCCGCTGCATTTAATCGTTCATCCTTTTGACGGCTTCTGGGATATGAAGTATGACGGCAAAGGAAAAGTAAAGGTCGCATTAGCTATTTTGCTGCTTGTCATCGTTTCTGTTATTTTACAAAATCAGTTTGCAGGTTTTCTGGTGAACTATAATGATCCACGTCATTTGAACAGCCTGACTCAGCTCGTTACGATTGTATTTCCTTTCTTCCTTTGGTGTATATCCAATTGGGCGATTACAACCTTAATGGATGGCGAAGGTAAATTCAAAGAAATTGTTATGGCGACAGGTTATGCGCTTGTTCCTATGGTCATTCTTTATGTTCCCATGACCATTGCGAGCCGGTTTATGGTACAGGAAGAAACAGCTTTTTATTATTTAGTCATGTCTATATCCACCATTTGGTTTCTAGCGCTTCTATTTGTCGGTACGATGACGGTGCATCAATATACGGCGTTTAAAACGATTATTACGATGCTGCTGACGGTAATCGTAATGGGCATTATCGTATTTCTTGGGACGCTCGTGCTGAGTATGATGCAGCAAATTATCGATTTTATTATCAATATTTATCGTGAAATCATTTTCCGTACGTAAAGGAGGCCGCACCCGTGAAAAATCGTAAAAAGCTGGTTGCGGTGCTGGCCTGTACCGCAGCAATTTGTATCTTGGTCTGCTCCGTATTGCTATTCACCAGTCGTGGAGCTAAAGCCGTTAAAGCAGCCGCTTATATGAAAATGACAACTGAGCTGGAAGCTGGAGCCGCAATTAAGGCAATGCCTGATTCTTCAAAAGGTGTGCCAGGCATGCAGCTTGTAGCGGACAATTCCGAATTATCGTTATACTACAGCGCCGAAACGACAGAGGTCGCTGTGAGGGATAAACTGCAAGGCCAAATCTGGTACAGCAATCCGCCCAATCGGAGTGAGGATGCTATCGCATCGGGCTTCGAGAAGGAAATATTGTCTTCTCAGTTGACGGTACTGTTCCGGGATTCAATCGGTACGCTGGATACATTCACCAACTTCACGGAAAGTATCGCAAATAAGCAGTTTACAGCTGAGAGCATTGAGAACGGCATTCGTATCACTTATACGATTGGCGATACGTCTATCGGCGTGGATGCCTTGCCAAGGTATATAAGCAAAGTGCGATTGGAAGAGAAGGTGCTCTCCAAGCTGGATGCGCCAACGGCCAAATATGTGGGATTGCGCTATTATCCGAAAGCGGACAATAAGGAAGTATTAGAGAGACTAGATGCGCAGGTTTCCAAGCCGCTTGTATTGAGCAAAATGACGGCGGCATTCGTCAAGGCTGGTTATTCCGATGAGGATCTTGCTTTCGACAATGAGGAAAATGGCGTTGCAGGCGGCGGCGAATCGAGCAAACCAAACTTCGTTATTCCTTTGGAATACCGCATTGATGGCGGTTCACTGGTTGCATCCGTTCCAGTCAATCAGGTCAAAGAAAGCGGAGGCTATCAAATTCGCAGCATCGAGATGCTTAATTTCTTTGGCGCTGCAGATAAGGAAAACGAAGGATATATGTTCGTGCCGGATGGAACCGGAAGCTTGATCCATCTAAACAACGGCAAGGTAAAGGAAGAGCAATACGTACAAAGAGTATATGGCCTTGATCCGAACGATAACAGCTACCGCCGCGGTCAAGTAAGCGAGAGTGCTAGAATGCCGGTATTTGGGATGAAGGCTGGAAGCGCAGCATGGTTTGCGGTGATTGAAGAAGGTGATGCTGTTGCCAGCATCGCTGCTGATATCAGCGGTAAAAAAAATTCCTACAATTATATTCACAGCAGCTACTCATTGCGTGGAGAGGATGAGCTTGAGCTTTACACAGGCTCAAAGATTCAAGAAATCCAGCTGTTGAGTGAAGAGATTTATAAAGGCGACATTCAAATTCGATACAGCTTTCTCTTTGGCGATAAGGCGAGCTATTCAGGAATGGCGGAGCTTTATCGTGACAGGCTTGTAGCTGAAAACAAGCTTCAGCCATTAAAAGATGATGAAAAGCTTCCATTTTATTTGGATATTCTAGGAACGGTCGACAAGCGGAAATCATTCCTTGGTGTACCGTACAGCTCCGTCGTTTCCATGACATCCTTTGAGCAAGCCTCACAAATGGCTGGACAACTGAAGTCGGATGGGATTGATCGATTGCTCATGCGTTACACGGGCTGGTTCGGCAACGGCGTCAATCATCAGACACCAGTAAAGCTGAAAGTGGACAGCGAGCTCGGAAGCAAGTCTAGCTTCATTAAGCTAGCGAATCAGCTGGAGCAATCCGGCGGGATGTTGTTCCCAGATGTAGCCTTTCAGCAAATTTATCATGATGATGGAGGTTTTGTTCCATCCTCTGATGCATCGCGGTTCGTTACACGGGAGGAAGCAGAGCTTTATCCTTATAACCGAGCGCTTAATCGAATGGATATGCTATTAGGCTCGTATTATTTGTTGTCACCGGCAAAGCTTCCCTACTTCGTTGATACGTTTATGAAGAAGTATGATTCGCTTGGCATGAGGGGAATATCGCTGCGGGACCTTGGCAGCGTGCTGAGCTCGGACTTCCGTACGAGCGGAGTCATTCAACGCGAAACGGCTAAAAAAATCGTTGAGGATGAGCTGAGCAAGGTGGATGAGCGCGTCGATCAAACGATGCTTACGGGTGGAAATGCTTATGTATGGCCATTCGCAGATCATCTTATAAATGTGCCAACGTCATCCAGCGGCTTCGTGCTAACGGATGAGGAAGTTCCATTTTATCAAATGGTTATTCATGGATATGTCGATTATGCCGGCGGTGCGATTAACTTAGAGGATGAGCAGGATATTCAGCAGCAGCTGCTTCGTTCGGTAGAGCTTGGCTCAGCGCCGCATTTTTCATGGAGCTATGAACCATCGTCTAAACTGAAATTCACTCATTTTGACAAGCTGTTCTCTACCCATTACAAAGACTGGTATGATCAAGCGCTGTCGATGTATAAGGAAGCAAACGATGTGCTCTCCGGTGTGAGAAATGCTCAAATGGTGAAGCATATCCGCCACCAAGACGGTGTCGTAGAGATGCAATACAGCAATGGAAAATCGATTATTGTCAATTACACAGATAATCAAGTCAGCATTAACGGAAACAAAGTTGAAGCTCAAAACTATTGGGTAGGAGGTGAGCGTTAATGAATGGTTATAAGTTAGCTTTGCGGCACAAGCGCTCACTTCTAGGCGTAGCATTTATATTCCCATGGCTGCTGGGCTTCATATTTATGTTTGCGACACCGCTTATCCAATCTATTAAATTCAGCTTCAGCAAGCTAACGGTGGAACCGACTGGGTTTATATTGGAATCGGTTGGTTGGGCGAATTTTAAAGAAGCGTTGTTCGTGGATGCTACCTTCAATCGGATTTTGACCCAATCCGTTTCTGAAATGGTTTTGAATGTACCGATGATATTATTTTTCAGCCTTTTCTCTGCTACGCTGCTTAATCAGAAGTTTCGTGGCAGAATACTCGCGAGAGCGATATTTTTCCTGCCTGTCATACTCGCTTCCAATGCGATTTCAGCTGCAGAAACAGCGGGGCTTATTAATCTAGTAGGCGATTCATCGGTCGTAAGTGAAATGGGTGAAGCTTCTTCCACCTATAATATTATGTCAATGGTCATGATACTTAGTGAAATAGGATTGCCGCTATCGTTCGTAGACTACATCGTTCAGGCGATTACTAGAATCTATGAGATTATTACAAGCTCTGGCGTGCAAATTCTTATTTTTCTAGCTGCTTTGCAGTCCGTTCCAGGTGCCATGTATGAGGTGGCTAAGATGGAAGGCGCTACAGCCTATGAATCGTTCTGGAAAATCACATTTCCATTAGTTAGCCCGCTCATTTTGACCAATGTCATCTATACGATTATTGATTCATTCTCGGGCAGCGCAGTTACGGATATGATTTTCTCGACGGCATTCACCACGCAAAACTTTGGGCTAAGCGCAGCGATGTCTTGGGTTTACACGTTGATTATAAGCGTTGTTTTGGTCATTATCGGAGTGCTGCTATCGAGAAAAGTACATTACAACTGAGTGATTAACAAAGGAGGAAGCTGCATATGGAGGCTTCACAGGCTGTTCGCAACGAGGACAATAAATATCGGCTGCAGAAAATGAAAAATAAGACGATCGATACGTTGTACGCCATTTTTCGTTACGCGCTTGTTATTGGCATCTCGTACATCATCATTTATCCGCTGCTTATGAAGTTTTCTGTTGCTTTCAAAGACAAAGTCGATATTTACAATCCGACGATTTATATGGTGCCTGTCCACTTTACGCTCGACAACATCAAAATGGCGATGGATATTTTACACTACTTTCCTCTCCTAGGGAATACGCTTGTCTTTGTTATTGTGACTACGCTACTAACGACAGCTTCCTGCGCGCTTGCTGGGTACGGCTTCGCCCGTTTTAACTTCCCAGGCAGCAATGTGCTGTTCGCTCTGGTCATATTAACGATTCTAGTTCCGACAAGCACGTTGATGGTTCCGATGTATCTTCATTTTAGAAGCTTTGACATACTCGGAGTCATTCATCTCGTGACGGGTAAGGAAGGCGTTAATCTGCTCAATACGTATTGGCCTTCTATTATAACGTCTGCGACGGCAATCGGATTAAAAGCGGGCCTGTTCATTTATATTTTCCGCCAGTTTTTTAAAGGAATGCCTAAAGAGATAGAGGAAGCAGCATTGATTGATGGCGCTGGCGGAGTGAAAACATTTTTGAAAATCATGCTGCCGAACGCCATTCCGCCAATCATTACTGTTGTGCTGTTCTGCTTTGTTTGGCAGTATAACGATACCTTTTTCACTTCGCTGTTCATGAGTGAATCCGCACTTATGCCGATTAAGATTTCGACATTGTCAGCTCAAGCCAATGCGTTGCTTCCAGGTTTGCTGGGGGTAGCGGCCGGAGGCGGTAACGTTAAGGCTGATCCGAACCATGTGGCAATGATTATTGATACGGGTATTTTGCTTGCTATCATACCGCTAATCATTTTGTACTTAGTCGTTCAGCGTTATTTCGTTGAAAGTGTGGAGCGGAGCGGTATTATCGGGTAGCAGGCAGTAGGTTAAGTAAGGATATACAAAAAGAAATGTCAAAGAAGGAGAGAAACCATAAATGTTGAATGTGAAGCAGCAATCCCGTTTCATAGTGGAACCTAAGCTCATAAACCCGAATGCAGACGATCAGGCGAAAAGGCTGATGACCTATTTATGCGACATTTATGGAACTCGCATATTGACCGGTCAGCAAATCGGTGTAGTATCAACACCTGAGCTTGAAATATTGCATGAAGTGACTGGGAAATACCCAGCTGTTTATGGCTTTGATTTCATGAATTATTCACCCTCGCGCACAGAGCGCGGGGCCACATGCTCCGATACGGATATTGCGATTGATTGGTGGCAAAGCGGCGGCATCGTAACTTTTTGCTGGCATTGGAATGCGCCTAAGGATTTAATTGATTTGGCCCCTGACCGAACGTGGGGCAGCGGCTTCTATACAAAAGCAACGACGTTTGATGTGCAGAAGGCGTTGAGTGATCAAGAGTCAGAGGATTATAAGCTGCTGATCAGAAATATTGATGCGATTTCCTCCGAGCTGAAACGGCTGCAGGATGCAGGGGTGCCTGTATTATGGAGACCACTGCACGAGGCTTCGGGAGGCTGGTTCTGGTGGGGCAGCAAAGGGGCTGAGCCCTGCGTTCAATTGTGGAAGCTGATGTATGACCGAATGACGAACGTGCATAAGTTGAACCATTTGATTTGGGTATGGAATGGACAGCATGCGGATTGGTATCCGGGCGATGAGTACGTCGATATTATTGGAGAAGATATTTATCCTCCTGAGCAAAATTACGAGTCGCAGCTTGATCGTTTCGAGAAGGCACTCGCTTACACAAGCATGAACAAAATTATTGCTTTGTCTGAAAATGGACCGATTCCTGATCCAGATCTTATGCTGCAGGATCGTGCACTCTGGGCATGGAATTGCACGTGGTATGGCAATTTTGTCTACAATACTGTGGATGGACACCGTGTATATGCCGAGAAGTTTACAGATAGGGAACAGCTTATCAAATTTTATAATCACCCTTTCTCGTTAACGAAGGATGAGCTGCCTGATTTGAAAAATTATCAGCTGCGAGAATAGCGGGTGGATGCCATTCATCGCAAGGACTAATACTTGTGCAAGGAGCACGCCATTTATGACTTTGTCGATTTGGAATCACCGAAGCAATCTGCATCGAACGCGGCGCGGAATCCAAGAAGGACGCTTGACGGTTGGCTTTATTGGAGGCTCGATTACCGATGCAAGGCCGCGCCATAACTGGCCGGAGGCAGTCATTGCCTGGTTCACGGAGCAATACCCGGAACTGCGTATCGCGGTTGAAAATGCAGCGATTGGAGCAACGGGCAGCGATTTAGCTGCTTTCCGCGCCAAACGCGATTTAATCGATACGAATTGCGATTTGGTTTTTATTGAATATGCAGTTAATGATGAAGGCGAGCCAACCTTGAAGCGCAATCGCTCGCGCGAAGGATTAATAAGGCAATTGCTCGCTGATGGCCAGCGCGATATCGTCATCGTATACACGTATTCGCAAAATATGTACAGCGCTATTACACAGGGCTTGGTACCGGATACGATTAATGAATTTGAGCGGATAGCAGAGCATTATGATCTTAGCTCGGTATGGATGGGTTTGTATGCTTTTGAGGAAGTCAAGAAAGGCAAGCTGCGCTTTGAAGAATGGCTGCCAGATGGTCTTCATCCGACAAGCAGAGGAAGCTTGAGCTATGGGCAAAGCGTAATTGCTTATCTCCAGAAGGAATTACCGTACGCGGATCACGCGGTGGAGGCTGATCAGGTTTCATACTTGATACCAAAGCCGCTGGATACACAATGCTGGGATGATGTATTCGACTTATCTTTTCATCACATTCATACGAGAGGTTCTTGGGCCATAAGGAGATGGCCTCACCTGGAGTGGATCGATCAAGTGCTCGAGACATCGGCCATTGGAGCAGAGTTGTCCTTCTCCTTCGAGGGAAGAGGACTCGTTCTTGGCTTTGACTTCGGGAGAAGCTCAGCTGAGTTTCGATACCGAATAGATGATGGGGAGTGGCAAGTGATGGAGCGGGAGAGGCCATCATGGGTCYAGGATGATGGGTGGTATCGCTTAAGCTGTTTCGGAGATGATTGGGTGAGCGGCCGTCACCGCTTCGAGCTTGAAGTCATTCATGGCAATCGACCAGAATGCACAGGCACTAATTTCCGTCTCGCGAAAGTGGGGATTATCAGGTGACCGCCCTTAGGAGCAGGCGAGTTGTCATTAGTGCGTTGGCTGTCAGCTTAGCGCTTCTAGGCGCCGCTTTAGTCGTTATATTGGCTGTTCTGCCAAGCTCAAACAAGGTAGAACCATTTTTGAAATACGAAGCGGAGTCCGGGCTGCTTCAAGGTACTATGGTTTCCAAAGAAGCGGAGGGCTTCTCTGGCTCAGGCTTCGTTACTGATTTTACGGATGAGCAGGACCAGTTATCGTTTGAGGTTGTTGCTCCAAAGGCAATATTATACAATGTTTGGGTCAGCTACCGGGCGCCAAATGGCAATAAAGTAGCTGGCATTTCATTGAATAATGAGCCCCACGGCGATTTGGTTTTACAGCCAAATGATCAATTTACGGAGCTCAAGGCAGGGAAGCTGCTTTTACAAGAGGGCACGAATACGATTAGCCTGACTCGAGGCTGGGGTTATTACGATATCGACTATATTAAGCTGCAAAAGACGCAGCCTGAAACGAAACATCAGGTTTCTGGTGAATTAGTGAATGGGAATGCTTCTGCAGAAGCCAAAAAACTAATGAATTATTTGGTGGAAAACTATGGCGAGTCGATGTTGTCGGGTCAAACCGGACTGGATAATGTTTCTTGGATTGAGAAGATTACCGGTAAAGAACCAGCGATGGTCGGGTTTGATTTAATCGATTATTCCAAAACAAGAGCAGAGCACGGAGCTATCTCGTATGAAGTGGAAAAAGCAATTGGCTGGCATAAGCAAGGCGGCATTACAACCTTCTTATGGCATTGGAACGCTCCCAYCGGCATAATTGACGAGCCGGGAAAAGAATGGTGGCGGGGGTTTTATGCTGATTCGGTAACCTTTGATTTGGAGAAAGCTTTGAGTGACACTGAATCGGAGGAGTACAAGCTGCTGCTAGCTGATATCGATACGATTGCCGTGCAGCTTCAAAGATTAAAGGATGCCCATGTGCCCGTGTTATTTAGACCGCTTCATGAAGCGGAAGGCGGGTGGTTCTGGTGGGGAGCAAAGGGTCCTGAACCGGCAAAGCAGCTTTACCGAATAGTATACGATCGACTGGCCAATAAGCATGAATTAAACAATCTTATATGGATCTGGAATTCGGTCCAGCCCGAATGGTATCCAGGAGATGACGTAGTGGATATCGTTAGTGTAGATAGTTATCCAGCCCCTGGAGATCATTCTCCCGCCATTAATTATTTTGATAATCTCGTCGCTCTAGTAAGCAATAAAAAACTTGTTGCAATGACCGAAAATGGTTCCATTCCTGATCCGGACTTAATGAAAGCGTATGGTGCGAATTGGAGCTGGTTTGTCACCTGGGAAGGCGATTATTTAAACGATGGAAAACATAACAGCCAAGAGATTTTGAAAAAAATCTACAATCATTCAAATGTGACGACACTGGATGAACTTCCAGACTTGTTTAGCATGAAAAAAGCTGTAGATAAAGAAGAATGACAAGCGATAGGAAGACACATATTCTTAGGAGGACAAAATGAGAGAAACACAACTAGTGCTAAGTAATTGGAAATTCAAAGCTTGTCAGGAGCAAGAATGGATGGAAGCCATCGTGCCTGGCTGCGTTCATACGGATTTGCTGCGCAATGGCATCATCAAAGATCCTTTCTATAAAACAAATGAACATGATTTGCAATGGATTGACAAAATAGATTGGGAATACGAGACTCATTTCGACGTAAATGATCAATTGTTTAATGCTTCAACTATTGAACTCGTATTCGATGGGTTAGATACGTATGCAGACGTTTATGTAAATGGCCATCATGTATTGTCAGCAGACAATATGTTCAGAACATGGAAAGCAAATGTAGCGTCTATGGTGAATGCCAAAGATAATGTATTGTTGATTAAATTCCGCTCCCCTGTGCAAGAGGATTTGCCGAAGATCGAGAAGCTTGGCTATAATCTACCAGCTAGTAATGATCAATCAGAGCTTGGCGGACTGGGTGCTCAGAAGATAAGTATTTTTGCAAGAAAAGCGCCTTATCATTATGGCTGGGACTGGGGTCCACGATTCGTTACGAGCGGTATTTGGCGTGAAGCTAGACTAGAGGGCTGGTCCGACAGTAAAATTACGGATGTATATGTGAAGCAGGATCAGGTAAATGCTTCGAAAGCTAGCTTAACGGTAGATGTGGAAATTGAGTCGGAGCATGAATGGAACGGCTTGGTGAAGTTAAGTGCTGGGGGACAAACTTGGGAGCAGGCTGCGCACTTAAAGCAAGGGATCAATGTGATTCAACTGCCTGTTGATATCGAGAATCCAAAGCTTTGGTGGAGCAGAGGACTTGGCGATGCTCATTTATATACATTTACAGCAGAGCTTTGCAAGGATGAAGAGTTGATAGCTGCAAAGTCCGTTCGTACTGGTCTTCGCTCCATTCGATTGGTGCGAGACAAGGATGAGGTAGGAGCCTCGTTTTATTTTGAGCTTAACGGCGTTCCTGTGTTTGCGAAAGGTGCAAACCATATCCCTAATGACAGCTTCATTACAGAAGTAACAGATGAGCGATATAGACATGAAATTGTTTCTGCTGCGGAATCGAATATGAACATGCTTCGTGTATGGGGCGGCGGTATATATGAGCAGTCGGTGTTCTATGAGCTTTGTGATGAGTACGGCATCTTGGTGTGGCAGGACTTTATGTTCGCATGCAGCATGTATCCTGGCGATGAGGCCTTTCTAGAAAATGTTCGCTTGGAAGCAGAAGAGAATGTGAAGCGGCTGCGCAATCATCCTTCCATCGTATTGTGGTGCGGCAATAACGAGATTGATTCAGCTTGGGCGCAATTTGATGAGAAGGGCGGCTGGGGCTGGAAAAAAGAATATACATCGGAGCAGCGCGCTGTCATTTGGGCGGACTACGAGGCGGTTTTCCATGACATTTTACCTGATGCGGTTGAAGCCTATGCGCCAGGAACACAATATTGGCCATCCTCACCGCTTATATCGCTGTCGGGGGACATTAACCAGCATGCGCATCCGCTATCTACAGAGGGAGATGTTCATTACTGGGGAGTATGGCACGCAGTTGAGCCATTTGAGAACTACAACCTGAAAATCGGCCGTTTTATGAGTGAATACGGCTTCCAGTCATTCCCTGAGTATGATACGGTGATGAAATTCGCAACGGAGCAGGATTTGGCTCTGGATTCTAAGGTAATGCGCGCGCATCAGAAGAATGGCGACGGCAACCGTCTCATTAAAGAATACATGGATATTTATATGAGCGAGCCTAAGGACTTCCCTGCTTTCCTCTATATGAGTCAGGTGCTGCAAGCAGAAGCGATGAAGATGGCGATTGAGGCGCATCGTCGCAACATGCCATATTGCATGGGAACGTTATACTGGCAAATGAATGATTGCTGGCCAGTAGCTTCTTGGGCAGGCATGGATTATTACGGGAAATGGAAAGCTATGCAGTATTATGCGAAAAGAAGCTTCGCCGATACAATGCTGTCCTTTGACAAGACAGATGACGGCGTCATCCATATTCATGCGGTAACGGATTTGCTGGAATCGTTGAAAGGCGAGCTCAAATTATCGCTATACGATTTTGCAGGCGTGTTAATTAAGCAGGAAACGACTCAAGTGTCCATAGCAGGAAATAGTGCAGCAATTGTAAGCTCGATAAACGAGCTGGAATGGCTGACAGGCTGCAAAGCAAACCGTGTTGTATTGTATGCAGAGCTGACCCAAGGCGGTAAGCTGATAGACAGCAAGGAACATTATTTCGTGAAAGCGAAAGAACAGAAGCTTGCTTCAGCGGTTATTCGAATTTCAGAGGTTGAAGGCAGCAACGGTACGTCGTTCGCGCTGGAAACGGATGTGCTTGCTAAGCAGGTATGGATTACCGCAGAGCACGAGGGCATGTTCACGGACAATTTCTTTGATTTAGTACCAGGTGTAGCTAAAATCGTAGAGTTCCGCTTGCGCGAAAGTGGAGAAGCAGCAAGTAAGCCAGCTGCAGCGGGCAAGGTACAAGCTCGTTCAATGATCGATTTTTTGGCTGAGGAAAAATAAAACGAAGTGAAAAAAACAAATAAAAAGGAGGCGCCTATAAGGGGAGGCCACTGAAAAAGTCCGTTAGATATAAAGGCACAGACCCTCAATATTTTGAGGGCGCTGTGCCTTTTTTCTTGTATACTTTCAGTATCACGTCGGAAGGGTGAATATCATGTTCCAGCCTCAACTCTCATTTGCACTTAGTCCG
>NZ_JBFTPZ010000033.1:0-77757 GCF_056398745.1 Paenibacillus sp. 01T424
TAAGCGTGAAGCCCCCCTCAAGATGAGATTTCCCAGTATGTAAGACCCCTTGAAGACGACGAGGTTGATAGGTTCGGGGTGGAAGCACAGCAATGTGTGTAGCTGACGAATACTAATCGGTCGAGGGCTTATCCTAAACACGTTTACTGCGACCCATACATCCAGTAGACAGCAGCATAAAGGCTTCAGCAAGCCTAATCTTTCGTATCCAGTTTTCAGCGTGCAACACGCTACGTTTGGTGGCGATGGCGGAGGGGAACCACGCGTTCCCATACCGAACACGACCGTTAAGCCCTTCAGCGCCGATGGTACTTAGACCGCAGGGTCTTGGGAGAGTAGGACGTCGCCAAGCACGAGAGACCTATCGCATGTGATGCGATAGGTTTTTTGTTTCTTCCGTATCTAATTTCGATTAAAAATTGAGGCCTTAGAACGCTCTGCATGAGCTTCTAAGGCCTCTTTGTTATCTGCGGTAATAAGATGCTTCTCTAGACTGAAGCCTAAGTACGCCGTCCTTCTGCTCCTTACGGAAAGAGAAGGACAGAAGCATACGCGGGATCAGCAGCCATAGGTGCCAACTTACAATGCTAATCATCAATGATTCTTTGATCCATGGATATAGAAGCGCAATGGCACAAAGGCCGATCCAGAACATATGACGATGAACTCGGCGAAATAGGAACAGCTTGATATCATTAGCCGGTTTAAATCCAATCCATGGGGGTGTAATACGCCACACCCATTGCCTGTCAGCTGCTTCGTCCACTCGGATAAAAGTAAGCAGTATAATCGCGATATGGATGATCTGTACGACTGCAAAGCCGAAAAGCCATGAAAATAGACCATCCATTTCATACATAAGCATTTGGAAAGCCAATAATACGGCTGCAATAAGCAAATGGCTCTGAATAAGCTCAGGGCGAATGATTTTTCGTTTTACAAGCTGATATTGATAAATTGTAGCATTTTGTTGTTCAGATAATTTTTGACGCATATTTACTTTTCCTTTCCTTCTCAGAGATACTGTGACTCTCGTTAACTATATCGGTATTTACAAGCATTCTGTCCATAGCTTTATGAAACATTTTTACATATGCTGTAACCATTAGCCCATACGGGGCATACGATATATAAATATTTGAAATGCGCTATGAAACAAGTATAAATAGATAGACTATGTGTCATAATAATAGTTAATAAGGGACGATCAGAAAGCGGGGATTGTTATGGACGATAATCGCGAGTATCAGTGTATTATTTGTAACGAGGAAAAGGCTGAAGGTCAGGGTATTCGGATAGTGACCGGTTTTATCTGTGATACCTGTGAAGCGGAAATGATAAGAACAGATGTTAAAGATGCCAAATATCCTTTTTTCATTAATCAAATGAAGCAAATATTTTTGGGTAAAAATGCATGAGCGGTTTCTGATTACAGAAGCTGCTCTTTTTTTGTAGTGTTTATTGAATATTATATATAATAGAAATAGGAATGAATGTTTACTGGAGAGGATTGTACATAAACAATGAAGCCCTTTATTGCTCCGTTATTTGAAGCGCTTGTGAATCATACCCGTACTAAGCCAGTCGGATTTCACGTACCCGGCCATCATGGGGGACAAGCACTTAAGCAACCATCATGGAATGATCAATTAAATGATGATGTAGTCGATTATTTTTATAAAATAATGCAGCTTGATTTAACTGAAATATCATCAACCGACGATTTGCATCATCCTGAAGCTTCTATTAAAGAAGCACAGCAATTGGCTGCAAAAACATTTGGTTCAGAGGAGACTTACTTTTTGGTTGGAGGAAGCACCTCTGGGAATATGGCGCTACTGCTCGCCGCATGTGATCCAGATGATATTGTTATCGTTCAGCGGAATGTACATAAATCCATTATAAATGGTTTGAAGCTTGCTGGGGCCAAAGCAGTGTTCCTCTCGCCTCAGATTGAACCGTTATCGGGGTTAGCAACGATTCCTTCTGTCCAGCAAGTGGAAGAAGCGCTTATTGAATATCCTGATGCAAAAGCTGTCTTTTTGACTAACCCGAATTATTACGGTATTAGTGTGAAACTTAAATCATATGTTGAGACTGTCCATCGGTATAATAAGCCGATTTTCATAGATGAAGCACATGGTGCGCATTATGGCTTGGAGCCAGCTTTTCCGCAGTCGGCAATGTCAGAGGGAGCAGACGGCGTTGTACAGTCAGCGCATAAAACATTGCCGACACTTACGATGGGGGCGCTTCTTCACATTCAAGGCAAAAGAATATCAAGGGAATTGCTGCGTCAGTCGCTTGCGATGATTCAAAGCTCAAGCCCGTCGTTTCCGATTTTGGCTTCAATAGATATTTCCCGAGCAATGATTGATGCTTTGGGTGCTGATCTTTTTAAACAAAGTCTTGAATCAGCGGCGTTTTTCCGTCAATGGCTGCATCGTCACTCATCCGTTATACGGGAGATGAAAATCGATGAAAATAGCGAATCAGACTTGCGATCAGATCCGCTGCGACTAGTGTTATACGATTCTAGCGGTAAGCGAACCGGTTATGAGCTGCTGAAGCACCTGGAGCAGCATGGCTGTTTTGCTGAGATGGCAGATCCTAAGTATATTGTACTTGTTGTCGGTATTCAGACATCATTAGAGGACATAAAGAGGCTGCAGGAGGCTGTTGAGACACTTGAGTCCAATGCTACGACAAATAACAACTCTGATGGGCTGATGCCTGATGATAAAGAGGGGTGTGCGACGCCAGCAGCTTCAATAATTACCTGTCATGAGAGCCGCTTGATATCAGAGCCTGTTTCGTTTGCGAGATCTAGGTTTAAGAACAAATCAAGTGAGCGAATACAGCTGAAAGATGCTGTACATCATATATCAGCAGAGATGGTTATACCTTATCCGCCTGGCATCGCTATTTTGTATCCAGGAGAGAGAATCACGGCAGAGTTAATTGAGCATATACAAAAGCTTGCCGAGATGGGTGCAAAGTTTCAAGGCGCTGCTGATGGAATGATGAATACCATAGCTGTTTACCCTGAATAAGCTTAAATAGCAGAACGATTATGAACTTGAAGTAAATGTTGATTGTACTAGGAGTACCGCTTTGTTAATATAGAAGAAAGTATAGTTAACATAACGTTAGGAGAAGCCTTAGTTTGAAAAAAGGTGTATTCATTACCATAGAAGGCGGCGAAGGAGCCGGCAAATCGACACTGATTGAACAATTGACGAATATAATGCTTCAAAGGGGAAAGTCGATCACGACGACGAGAGAACCAGGAGGCATTCCCATTGCAGAACAGATTCGTGCCGTTATATTGGATCGCGAGAATACTGAAATGGATGCAAGAACAGAAGCACTGCTGTATGCAGCTGCGAGAAGACAGCATTTGGTGGAAAAGGTCGTTCCAGCACTGGAGAAAGGCGAGTTTGTTATTTGTGACCGCTTCGTAGATAGCAGCTTGGCTTATCAAGGTTATGCGCGTGGGCTTGGGATGGATGAGGTCTGGGCCATCAATCAATTCGCGATTAAAGAAGTGATGCCTGATCTGACGATCTACATGGATGTGTCTCCGGAAGTAGGTCTCGGACGTATCGCACAAGCATCAGAGAGAGAAATCAATCGTTTAGACCTAGAGAAGCAGTCTTTCCATGAGAAGGTGCGAGAAGGCTATATGAAGCTGCTGCAGCAGAACCCGGAACGAATCGTGCTTGTAAATGCCGAAAATAGTGCGGATTTAGTGTTTGCTGACGTTTTATCAGCAATTGATGAGCGTTTTGCAGGATTTTTTGCAACCGATGTCAAACTTTAAAGTATAGACGTATTTCTATGCATCAAGAGATTTGTCGTTATGGGGCTTGAGATTCAACGAATGGTTTAATGGTTAAAATTGCAAGTTGTTAATAACCTATTCTAATAGTAGTCAAGGGGGAATGAAGATGAAATTAGTAATCGCGGTTATTCAAGATAAGGATAGCAACAGACTGTCAAATGCACTTGTTCGTGAAGGGTTTAGAGCAACGAAGCTGGCAAGTACGGGTGGATTTCTAAGAGCAGGCAATACTACCTTTATGATTGGTATTGAGGACGAGAGAGTGCATGAGGTTCTCCAAGTTATTAATGCAAATTGCAAAGTAAGAGACCAGTTGGTTACTCCTGTATCACCGATGGGCGGATCAACAGATTCCTATATTCCTTTCCCTGTTGAAGTACAGGTTGGTGGAGCAGCTGTATTCGTAATGCCTGTTGAACGATTTGAGCATTTCTGAATGGGCGTGATATAGGGTGAAAATTGATCAAGGCTTTCGACCATTGGGACAAAACCGTACAAATAACGAAGCCACAAACAAACAGATACAGCCAAGAAGCTTTGCTGATGTGATGGTTCAGCAGGATGCTGATCGCACACAAGAGCAGCTTCAACTGAAGCTGCAGGACATTCATAGACAAGGTGATCGGCTTGCTAGAGTGATGACTGTCCGTGAATTGAAAATTTATCGTCAAATGATCAAGCAATTTTTGGAGGACACCATCAGGCGCGGCGTTGTGCTGAAGGAAGTCAAAGGCTTCGATCGCAGAGGACGAATTAAACGATATAAACTGCTGGATGAGATCGATGCGACACTCGTCTCCATGGCTGAGGATTTACTCGACAGTGAGCAAGGAAGAATTGACTTGCTTAACCGGATCGGTGAGATACGAGGCCTTCTTATTAATTTATTGTTTTGATGATAAGAGAGCAGGGAAAGGTAAGGAACGGCGATGAGCTTCGAAAATATTCCGGGGCAATGGAAAGCGCAGCGGATTTTGACCCACGCTTTGCAGAGCGGTAAAATTTCTCATGCCTATTTATTTAATGGTCCTTCAGGTACGGGAAGAATGGCGATGGCTCGCGAATTTTCAAAGGCATTGTTCTGTACGGCAGGTATTGCCGCTGCTTGCGGGGAATGCTTGGAGTGCAGAAAATTTGAACATGGCAATCAGACAGACCTAACGACGATAGCGCCAGATGGCCAGTCCATAAAAATTGATCAAATTCGCGAGCTGCAGCGGGACTTTTCTTATCGCAATAGCGGGACGAAGCGCAAAGTGTATATGATAGAGCAAGCTGACAAAATGACGCTGCAGGCTGCGAATAGTTTACTGAAATTTTTGGAAGAACCGTTGTCGCCAGTTGTTGCTATTCTGATTACGGATAATGGACAAGCTGTTCTTCCTACTATTCGTTCTCGTACGCAGTGGGTGCCTTTCCTGCCGATGTCGCCTGAGATTATGCTGCAAACTCTTATTGCTGAGGGTGCTCCGTCTATTTTAGCCCGAACCGTTGTTCAATTAACATCAGGTTTAGACGGTGCAAGACAATTTCTCCAGCAGAATCAGTTTGCAGAAATCAGAACCCTAGTGATACAATTAGGCAAGGAGAGTTTGACCCGATTCACCGCGGCGATGATCACTGCTGGACAACAGCTATTTAAAACAGATTTGGTAGAGCATACGCAACTGCTGTTGTCGTTATTAGTTATATGGTTTAAAGATTTGATACAGTTCCAGGCCGGCAGGCAGGACAACATCGTTTTTATAGATCAGTTGGATTGGATAAGTAAACATGCATTTAATCGTTCGTTTGCAGGTTGGGTGTCCTGCATCGAGCATACGTTAGAAGCGAGTAAGCGTATGCGAGCGAATGTTACGCCTCAGCTCGCATTTGAGCAACTATTGGTAAACTTACAGGAGGGCTAATTCTTGTATAATGTCATCGGCGTCCGCTTCAAGAAAGCGGGCAAGATCTATTACTTTGATCCGGTTGAGCATCCCGTGGATAAGGAACAACATGTTATTGTTGAAACAGCACGCGGAATCGAATACGGTAAAGTGGTGGTGGGACAGAAGCAAGTCGGTGAATCGGATGTTGTTCTTCCTCTTAAGAAAGTGATACGTATTGCAAGCGATGTGGATGCAAAAGTTGTTGAAGAAAATCGCGCCGCAGCCAAAAATGCGTTTTCTACTTGTCTTGAAAAAATTAAAGGTCATCAGCTTCGCATGAAGTTAGTTGACGTTGAGTTTACGTTTGACCGTAACAAAATTATTTTTTATTTTACGGCAGAAGGCCGAGTTGACTTTCGCGAGCTAGTAAAAGATTTAGCCAGCGTATTTCGAACTCGGATTGAACTCAGACAAATCGGAGTTCGGGACGAGGCAAAGATGCTCGGTGGTATTGGTCCATGTGGACGAGTGCTTTGCTGCTCCTCTTGGCTGGGTGACTTTGAGCCCGTATCGATCAAGATGGCCAAGGATCAGAACTTATCGCTTAATCCGACAAAAATTTCTGGATTATGCGGTCGTCTCATGTGCTGTCTGAAATATGAGCATGACAATTACGAAAGCATTCGAGAAGAACTTCCGGCAATTGGAAAATTCGTAGTCACCTCATATGGTGAAGGTAAGGTAACTGGTATTAATACATCCACCAAAAGTGTGTATGTGCAATTATTTGATACACCAGGTAAACCGAAAGAACTGTCGATGGATGATGTCGTCATCAAATAAGCGGCAGAGTGCGATTCTCACGGGTGAGGTTACACTCACGCTTGAAGCTCTGGGGTGGGAACTTGGAGAAGAACAATATTTTTGCGAAAATGGACGAGTTGGATAACCAAGTAGGTGTGTTCCATAAGGAGCTTACGGACTTGAAGCAGAAGGTAAAAGAGCTGCTCGAGGATAATAAGCGTCTAAGTGAGGAGAACAACCAGCTGCGTCAGTTGTTTAAGAGAGAGGCTGAGCTAGAGCATGAAGTTGTTGCAGCTCCAGCGAAAGGAATTAAACCGGGAGTAAGCAAAGAGGAACAGGTCATCACTGAACATGCATTCGCGGAAGCGGGAGCAGCTATTGGTGAAGGCCATGACAACTTAACTCGGTTGTATCACGAAGGATTCCACATATGCAACGTTTATTACGGGCATTTGCGGACGGAAGGCGACTGTTTATTCTGTCTATCCTTTCTTAATAAATAGTGGAATCCGTACGACATGCCGCCCTTGCCGCAAGGGGCGGTATTTTTATTAAATATACAATCAAGGAGCGGCCCAAATCGTGTCGGAACATATAAACTTAGCAGAAAACGAACGTCTTGATGATCTTATGACAGAAAATGGTTTGAAAATTATACAAAGCCGGGAAGTGTTCAGCTTTTCACTTGATGCCGTATTATTGTCACGGTTTGCAAGTGTGCCAAAGCACGGGCGAATTGCTGATTTATGTACGGGCAATGGTGTTATACCGATGCTTCTTACAACGAGAACAAATGCGCAAATTGATGCGGTTGAGATTCAACCGAGATTGGCGGATATGGCTAGAAGAAGCGTAATGCTGAATAAGCTGACGGAGCAAATAAACGTTATTGAGCAGGATTTGAAATTGTATCCTAAGATTGCGGGTAACGGGGTATATGATGCGATAACGGTAAACCCACCTTACATGCCAATAACAGCAGGTGAGCAAAACGAAAACGAACATTATGCGATCGCAAGGCATGAGATTCATTGTACGCTGGATGATGTCGCAGAAGCATGTTCTAGGCTGGTGCGCCCTGGCGGCAAGGTCTCGATGGTTCATCGCCCTTCGCGTCTGCTTGATATTGTGGAAACGATGCGTAAATGGAGGCTTGAGCCGAAGCGGATTCAATTTGTGCATCCTCATGCAAATGCAGAAGCAAACATGGTATTAATAGAAGCAATGCGTGATGGGAAGCCTGACATCAAGCTTCTTCCGCCAATAATGGTATATGAGAATGGGGTGCAGATCGTTTGAATATACAAAAAAGCTTTGCCGATGCTTCCAAAGAAAATGTTGGAAGCCTTTATTTGGTCGCGACACCAATTGGAAATTTAGAAGATATGACATTCCGTGCGATTCGTACATTGAAGGAAGTACAGCTTATCGCTGCTGAAGATACGAGGCAAACACGGAAGCTGCTTACACATTTCGAGATTGGAACTCGTATTGTTAGCTATCATGAGCACAATAAACAAGCTAGCGGCCCTGAGCTGATCAGATTGCTTCTAGATGGGCAATCCATCGCATTAGTTAGTGATGCGGGTCTGCCGGCTATTTCTGATCCAGGTGCGGATCTCGTGAAGGACGCTATTGAAAATGGTATTTCCGTTATTCCTATTCCAGGAGCGAATGCAGCATTATCTGCACTTATTATATCGGGTCTGCCTACGGATCGATTTTTGTTTGCTGGATTTCCGCCGCGCGAGCGAAAGTCATTAATGAAATGGCTGCTCGATATGCAAGCACAGAAAGGGACCCTGCTTTTCTACGAGTCACCCCATCGTATAAACAAAACACTTGATGCACTTCAGGAATGTCTCGGCGATCGCCAAATAGCATGTATCAGAGAACTGACAAAACGCCATGAAGAAGCGGTCCGCGGCCGAATTTCAGAATGTATAGCATGGTTTGAGGAGCATCCGCCGCTCGGAGAATTTTGTGTTGTGGTGGAAGGATCAGAGGGTGAAGGGGCAAGTGAGCTGCCAGCGGCAGATATTTGGTGGTCTGAGCTTGATCTTGCTGCCCATGTTGCTCATTATGAGGAACAATTTGATCGTAAGGAAGCCATTAAGAAGGTTGCGCTCGATCGAGGTTTGCCTAAACGCGAAGTATATAATGAAGTAAATAGATAGATGATTATTATATATGTGAAATAGTAGACAAAAAAAGACCTTCCTGGCCGGGTTCAAGCGCAGGAAGGTATCAAGGAGTATAAAAAAGGTTAGAATTAACAAGTTGATAAGTACAGTATAACTTATTTTTTTTATTTTGTCACAGGTGTTGGCATTTCTGACAAACAAACATGACAAACAATTTTTCCTTTGAAATAAGATACGTTTTCTGCGTTGCCACAGAAGATACATGCAGGCTCATATTTCTTAAGCATGATGCGCTCGCCATCTACGTAGATTTCAAGAGCATCTTTCTCGCCTATTCCAAGTGTACGGCGCAATTCGATCGGTATAACGACGCGTCCTAGCTCATCAACCTTACGAACAATACCAGTAGATTTCATCATAATCTATTATTGCCCCTCTCAAAATACGTTTCGTCATCGTTCGACATAGTTTTTGCTTTTATGATTACTATAATACCAACGATTACCATAATAGTCAACCAGGAATATTCCCCGGATAGCTGAATTCACAAGTATTTGACTAGTTAGTACGGTCATATTACTCTGTAATAGAATACAACAGCTTCGACAATTTGGAAACTAATTTCCGACACTATTCGACATGAAAATCATTTTTTGTGTCGAAAATATGAACAAAGGAGATGAGAGACGATGAAAAAACAGCTGACCGAAGAGAAAGTTTTTAAGGATCCTGTTCATCATTATATATATGTACAAGACCAAACGATTTGGGATTTGATCAATACAAAAGAGTTTCAAAGACTGCGCCGGATACGACAGCTAGGAACCTCCTATTTGACCTTCCATGGAGCAGAGCACAGCCGGTTTTCACATTCACTTGGCGTATATGAAATTACTCGAAAAATTATTTCTCAGTTTGAACGAAACAGCTATCCTGACTGGCCAGTCGAAGAAAAGCTAGTCTCGCTTTGTGCTGCTTTATTGCATGATGTTGGTCATGGTCCGTTCTCGCACTCCTTGGAAGAAGTATTCGACACGGATCACGAAGAGTGGACATGTAACATCATTTTGGGAGATACAGAAATCAATCGCGTGCTAAGTGCTGTATCGGAGCAGTTTCCTGCTCAGGTCGCTGCAGTCATACAAAAAAAATATCCAAATCCGATTGTTGTTAGTTTGATTTCAAGCCAAATGGATGCTGATCGGATGGATTATTTGCTCCGAGACGCGTATTTTACAGGTGTTAACTATGGAACATTTGATTTAGAGCGCATTTTGCGCGTATTGCGTCCTTATAAAGGGCAAATTGTAGTTAAAGAGAGCGGTATGCACGCAGTTGAACATTATTTGATGTCTCGTTATCAAATGTATTGGCAAATTTACTTCCATCCGGTTACAAGAAGCTCGGAAATTATTCTACGTCAAATATTTCGTAGAGCACAGGAGCTTTACGTGGGTGGCTACTCTTTTCAGTGGATGCCTAAGCAGCTGAAATGCTTGCTTCAGAACACGATGACGGTACACGACTATCTAAAGCTGGATGAAGCGCTCGTTCAGACCGCTTTCGCAGAGTGGGCGGAGGAGCATGATCCTATTTTAAGCGATCTATGTGAACGATTTCTGAACAGGCTTTTATATAAGTACATTACGCTTGAAAACCCGGATGAAGAGCTGCTAAATGAGATTAGCGAATGTTTCTCTTCTATAGGAATGAATCCGGATTATCATATGGAAATCGATTTTCCATTTGACCTGCCGTATGACGTATATCGACCAGATAAAAAAGAAGGAGAAAAGAAAGAAAAAGCGCCGATTTTGTTGTTAGATGGTTTGGAAGATATAAGCGAAATATCCTCTAAATCCGACATTATTCGTTCTATTACTGGCCTGCATCAAGGACAATATCATCTTTATTATCCAGAAGAGCCGCTCAAAAAAAATATTCATCGATTGCCGGATTCACTTCGTAAGCTTTTCAAACTCGATTGAAGGAGCATAACATCAACATGACATTACTTTTTGATACACATACCCATTTAGATTCGGAAAAATTTGATGAGGATCGCGACGAGGTCATCCAGCGTGCGAAGGATGCAGGCGTTCATATGCTTGTCAATATTGGTTTTAACCGTGAAACGATCCCTACAACGATGGCGCTAGCAGAGAAATATGATTTTATATACGCAGCAGTTGGTTGGCATCCAGTTGACAGTATAGATATGCTTCCAGGGGATTTGGAATGGATTGAACGTCTATGCTCGCATGAGAAGGTTGTTGCCATTGGTGAAATTGGACTCGATTATCACTGGGATACTTCTCCAAAAGAGGTACAACAAAGGGTTTTTCGTGAGCAAATTCGTCTTGCTCGTAAGGTGCGCAAGCCAATTGTTATTCATAATCGGGATGCTCATGAGGACATTATTCGTATTCTTCAGGAAGAGAATGCAGCAGAGGTTGGCGGTGTCATGCATTGCTTCTCCGGCAGCTGGGAAACGGCTAAACAATGTCTTGATATGAACTTCTATATATCATTTGGAGGACCCGTTACTTTCAAAAATGCAAGGGTGCCAAAAGAGGTGCTTAAGCAGGTTCCGATCGACCGAATTTTGATCGAAACGGATGCTCCATATTTAACTCCTCACCCGTTCAGAGGGAAGCGAAATGAGTCCTCTTACGTCTCTTTAGTTGCAGAGACAGCAGCCGAATTATTGGGCAAAACGGTAGAAGAAATAGGCGTAATTACGACTGAAAACGGTCGAAGATGTTTTGGTATTGTCTAAAAACGAGAGGAATAATGAGAAATAGAGACCTTTATCGCGTAAAAACTAATTTTTATAGCGATAATCGCTTATTTTTTCCTGCTTTATCCTGCTTTTTCGCTTAAATCGTCTTTTATCGTATCTTTACAATTGACCTCGTATGAAGGTATGATTCATCTCAGAGCAATAAAATTTTGTATTGGATTTCCAGTTTACGCTTAATCTCCATTCGGAGAGCGGGGGAACCATGTACGGTTTTTAATTCCGTATTTTGAATTCTTCAGGGGTGAATTTCGAAGCCATTGCCATGAGCATTGTGTAACGAATAGGGCGACTCTCTTGTCCGAATCCGTCAGCTAACCTCGCAAGCGTTATAGAGAGTGATCAACCTCGTGCATCCATTTTTCTGTATCCCAGTGAATCATTTAACCGGGAAGCCACGAAACAGATCCTCTGTCGACGGCTTCTTTTTATTTTCGAATAATCGGGAATTTGTCGACATAGGGATAAAAGATGGGGGTGGGAGGATCGATAGCAGTACTGGATTGCGTGCTCGCACGCCAATATACTATAGTCGCGTCAGTTGTATCATGCGTAACACTTGGCGGCGGGGCTATGAAGGAGGACCGATGAAGTGGGAATACTCCAGGTTAAGGACACCCATGGGAAACGATCATCCAGCATGTCTTTCGCATTGCGATGGAAGCGTGAAAACTTGCGTTTGATTCTTTTGAGTGCTACTATCTCAATCGCTATGACTTTCATGTTTTTGGTGTTGTTGTACGGAACGGCTGTCAAAAGCGTCTCCGTAGTAGTGAACGGACAAGAAACCATTGTGGAAACGAAGCAATGGGTCCTGCAACGCCTACTGGATGAACAAGCTATCGCAATTGGACCACATGATGAGGTGTCCATACCGCTTAATGCGGCAATAAAGGACGGAGATCGTATAGAGGTGACTCATGCGATACCGGTAATTGTGAAGGCTGATGGCAAGACCTCTACTGTATATACGACAGAGAGAACAGTGCAGGCAGCGATCGAGGAATTACATATTCCAGTTCGTGGTCAAGATAAAGTAATACCTCCGCTTCATACCGTTTTGGACAACGAATTGACTGTAACCGTCGTTCGCGTAGATAAGAAGGTAGCTGAGACAGAGCGTGCAATGCCATTCTCTATTGTGAAGAAGAACGATCCAACGCTGGAAGCGGGCAAGCAGAAGCTTGTTCAACCCGGCAAGGAAGGTCTGATCGTAGAGAGTATCGAGAAGCAGTACGAGGACGGTATTCTTATATCGAAGAAGATGGTCAGCAAAGTGGTTGAAACCGCTGCGGTTAATCAGGTTGTCGCCATCGGAACGAAGAAGGAAGAGCCTAAAGTATCTGTGCTCTCGAACAAGAGCCCGAGCTTTACTTCGCTTACGAAGAGCGGTGTAACGTTTAAGGCGAGAAAAGTACTTAAAAATGTCACGTTGACTGCTTATTCTGCAGACCTCTCTTCAACAGGAAAAGATGAAAGCCATCCGGAATACGGGATTACATCATCAGGCACTCGTGTGCAAGAGGGTCGGACGATAGCTGTTGATCCGAAGGTTATTCCCATCGGTTGGTGGGTTTATATTGAAGGAATCGGTTTCCGCCGCGCTGAGGATAAAGGAAGTGCGGTTAAAGGCAACAAAATCGACGTATACTTTGATAGTACAAAGATTGCGAACAAATTCGGCAGGAAAAAAGGCATCACTGTATATGTGCTGGGGCCGAATAAACCAACTGCAAGCTAATTGAGCGGTTACCATCATCTTATCGCAATAATCAATTAAATATGCCATCATAAGGAGAGGCACTGCCTCTTCTTTTTGCATGTCTAAGGGTCTAATACAGTTTATGTAGAAGGGGATGATCTTGGTGATCAAAGAGATCATTGTCGTTGAAGGCAAAGATGATACCGTTGCAATAAAAAGGGCGGTAGATGCAGATACCATAGAGACGAATGGTTCTGCTATCGGTGAGGATGTATTGAAGAGGATTGCGCTGGCCAATGAGCGTCGCGGCGTTATTATATTCACAGACCCTGATCATGCAGGAGAACGCATTCGCAAGATTGTTGCGCGTCATGCGCCAGGATGCAAGCATGCTTTTTTGCCGCAGGAGAAGGCTTTGTACAAAGGGGACATCGGCATCGAAAATGCGAGCCCCGAGGCTATTCGTGCGGCGCTCTCTGAGCTCCGAACAGAATCGGCAGATGAAGCGGGAGAAATTAGCTGGGAAGACTTAATGGATGCAGGTCTGATTGTACATCCTGATGCGTCTAATCGTCGCTTGGTTATAGGCAAGCTGCTCGGAATTGGTTATGCGAATGGCAAGCAGTTCTATAAGCGCTGTACAAGCTTTCGGATTTCCAAAACAGAGTTTACGGAAGCTTTCCGTCAAATGGAAAAGGAACTGGAGGGATAGCTGAATGAGTCAAGAGCATAGTGAGCTTAGCAAGGAAGCAGTAAAGCCATCCGCGATAGAGGTGGCTACGCCCAAACGCACCAAAGAAATCATTGCGAAATACGGTTTTTCCTTCAAAAAGAGTTTGGGACAAAACTTTCTGATCGATCAAAATATATTAAATAACATCGTAGCGGCAGCTGAGCTTGATGAAACGAAGGGCGCGCTTGAAATCGGCCCTGGTATTGGCGCGCTCACACAGCGGCTTGCCAAAGCGGCTGGTAAGGTGACGGCTGTCGAAATCGACAATAGGCTCATTCCGATTTTGAAGGATGTGCTGGAGGGCGAGGAGCATACAACCGTCATTCATGGCGATGTGCTTAAGCTTGATTTGAAGAAGCTGTTCGAAGAGCAGTTTGCGGACGTAACAGGTGTAAGTGTTGTTGCCAACTTGCCTTATTATGTGACAACGCCAATTCTTATGAAGCTGCTTGAAGAGAAGCTGCCGCTTGAGCATATTGTCGTCATGATTCAGAAGGAAGTCGCGGAGCGGATGGCAGCGAAGCCAGGCGGCAAGGAATATGGCAGCCTCAGTGTAGCCGTTCAATATTACTGCGTGCCTAAGGTTGTCTGCATGGTGCCTCATACGGTGTTTATACCGCAGCCAAATGTAGATTCAGCCGTTATTAAGCTGTCATTGCGTGACAAGCCAGCTGTTGATGTACCCGATGAGGATCATTTCTTTAAAGTGGTGCAAGCCAGCTTTGCACAGCGACGGAAGACACTGGCGAATAATCTAACGGCATTCGTGGGCAAGGAGCGCCGCGAAGCATTAACGGAAATGCTTTTAAGCAACGATATTGACCCTATAAGACGCGGTGAGACGTTGTCGCTCGAGGAATTTGCGCGGATTAGCCGCAGCATGCTGGAGGCCGGCTGGTAGAGCTAGGCCGTTTCATCATAAAATACTCACCATTCGCACGTTCTGCCCATAGGATAGACGAAGAGGTGATTTACCCATGAAGCAAGGGGACCTGGTCGTCCGCAAATCGTATGGCGGTGACGTGCTGTTCAAGGTTGAGGCTATTCGTACACATACTGCCGTTCTGAAAGGCACGGATTACCGATTGCTTGCGGATGCTCCGATTCCTGATTTGTCGGTCATACGCGATCCAGAAACGACAAGTGCGGTGCAAGAAGTTCGAATTAAAGTGAATGATTCATTAAGACGCATGCATTCTGAACGGGAACGTCAAGCGGTTGAGAATGAGGAGCATATTCGGCATGCGCTGCAGCAGACTCAACCATTCTTTGAAGTGCCAGGAAAGGTACTTCACCTTGATGGTGATAGTAATTATTTGAAGAAGAGCATGCAGCTGTACAATACGATGCAAGTTCCTTCCCACGGTCTCCATGTGCATGAGTCTCAGATGGCTGATGTGCTTTACCGTCTGCTGCCCCAAATTCAACCGGATATTGTCGTAATAACAGGTCATGATGGCGTACTGAAAAGCCGTTTGCCCATGGATCTGTACAGTTTAAGCAGCTATAAAAACTCACAACATTTCGTTAATGCCGTACGCGTCGCTAGAGAATATGAGAGAAGCCGTGACGGGTTGATCGTTATTGCAGGTGCTTGCCAATCCCATTTTGAAGCTTTGCTGCAAGTGGGCTCAAACTTTGCAAGCTCGCCAGGACGAATATTGATTCATGCGCTCGATCCTGTTTATATAGCGATTAAAGCAAGCTATACATCCATAAAAGACACGATTAACTTAGCAGATGTCATTCATGGTACGATAAGCGGAATTGACGGCGTGGGCGGTATTGAGACAATGGGCAGCTTCCGTGTAGGTCTGCCAAAGCCAAAAATTACGTCACCGAACTCTGTATTAAAGCAGTAACAGATAACGATATGTTCTGAAGGGATGAATAGAGACTATTTTCAGGCTGAAAATAGTCTAATCAAACATGTCCTTTTCGCCACAATTTTGTATCAAATGTTACGTTTAAATTGAATCAACTTCTTAATATGTATATTTTTTGCTTCGTTATGTATGGTTTTTTAAAAAATGGGTGAAATCACCGTTGACAAGTAAATATACCGACTGATATAATATTTTGCTTTGTTTGACAACCCTCCTCCTTTTGGTTATAATGGACAAGGAAAGAGGTGGTAGTGGACAATGGCAAAAAATGCGCTATTGGATATTAAACGCAGCTTGGAAGCTCATGTTGGCTCCAAAATCCGTCTTCGAGCGAACGGTGGACGACGAAAGACCATCGAACGAACCGGTACGTTGGAAGAAACCTACCCTTCTGTTTTCATTGTAAAGCTGGATGAAGAGCAGCATGCCTTTAAGCGTGTCTCTTACAGCTATGCGGACATACTGACTGAGTCGGTGGAAGTGACCGTATGCAATGATGAAGGTCAAGTCCGTATCGCCCATTTGCAACAATAGAATATATATCGCCTAGTGAGGCATGTTAGCGCAGATCGCATCTGCGCTTTTTTTTTTGCGTTCATTCATTTACCTTTGCGAAAAGAAGGCGGCCATTTCCATCTCCGTATGGTCGCTTGTCATTTGAAGCATACTACCTGTGCAATAGTGACAGCCGTATATTTTGATTAGAATGACGTAAATTCGAATATGGAGGTAATGATATGGGTCGCAGAAGACGCGGAGTAATGTCTGAGGAATTGAAATATGAGCTTGCTAAAGATCTTGGTTTTTATGATACGGTGCAGCAAGAGGGCTGGGGAAGCATACGCGCGAAGGACGCCGGAAATATGGTGAAACGCGCAATACAAATCGCTGAACAGGCTGCTGCCAAAACAAATCAACCCTAAGTGATGGCTCCTATTTATACGTGAAAAAGCTAAGCGGATGACTGTCGAAAAACATTCGATTGTCATCTCTTAGCTTTTATTGCGTTGGTTTGATATAATGATGCTTAAGCTTACGAACGAACGGGTGAACTTATCAGATGAAAATTTATGAAAAAGCTCCTGCCAAAATTAATTTATTGCTCGATGTACTCCGCAAGCGTGATGACGGCTACCATGAAGTCGAAATGATTATGACCATGGTTGACCTTGCAGACCGACTTGAAATGGAAGAGCTACCTAGAGATACGATCATTATTTCAAGCCAAGTTGGATACATACCGTTAGATGAGAAGAACTTAGCGTTTCAGGCAGCTAGGCTTATTAAAGACCGTTATGATGTTAAGCAAGGCGTATATATTCATTTAGACAAAAAGATACCAGTCGCTGCGGGACTCGCTGGCGGTAGCAGTGATGCTGCTGCTGCTTTGCGAGGGCTAAACCGTTTGTGGAAGCTGCAGATCCCTGAGGACGAGCTGTGCAAGCTAGGCGCAGAGCTCGGCTCTGACGTTCCGTTCTGTGTAACAGGCGGCACTGCAATCGCAAGGGGACGTGGTGAGAAGCTTGAGCATATCGCCAATCCTCCGCAATGCTGGGTTGTACTTGCCAAGCCGCCAATCAATGTATCGACGGCTGACGTATATGGCAGATTCCGCGCAAATGAGCTTAAAGAGCATCCCTCCATTTCAAATATGGTTGGTGCACTTGAGCGCGGCTCTTTTGCCGATATATGTGAAGGTCTTGGCAACGTACTCGAAAAAGTTACGCTGGATGTGCATCCTGAGGTTATGCAGCTGAAGGAAAGTATGATTCGGCTTGGTGCCGACGGTGTGCTTATGTCTGGCAGTGGACCTACTGTATTCGGCCTTGTGTCGAAGGAAGCCAAGCTTCCTCGTATTTATAATGGGCTCCGCGGTTTCTGCAAAGAAGTATATGTGGTAAGAATGCTCACATAAGGCTGACGTTCTCCTTGATTAAATCCGTATAAAAATGTTATATTTACATTATAATATTCGGATTTAGGTGGGGGGAGATGTGTTTGAAAAAGTTGAAACGGAGCTCGCGGTTGGTAGAGATGACCCAATACCTGTTAAGTCGACCCCACACGTTAATTTCACTGACAGCATTTGCTGATCGATATCAATCGGCAAAGTCTTCAATTAGTGAGGACCTGGCGATCATAAAAGAAGTGTTTGAGGAAGAAGGTATCGGCGAGCTTCATACACTTGCAGGAGCAGCAGGCGGAGTAAGATATACGCCTAAGATGCAAGAAACGACGGCTCTTACCATTATGACAAGCATATGCCGCCAGTTAGAGCAGCCTGAAAGGGTCCTTCCCGGCGGTTATTTGTATATAACGGATATGTTAGGCCAACCAGAGCTTCTCGCGGATGTCGGCAGGATGTTTGCAACTGCGTTCGCAGACCGGAAGATTGACGTCATTATGACCGTTGAGACAAAAGGAATACCTCTAGCTTACGCAACAGCTGCGTGCTTGAATATTCCGGTTGTTATTGTACGGCGTGACAATAAGGTAACGGAAGGCTCTGCAGTGAGTATCAACTATGTATCAGGATCAACCAAGCGGATTCAGACGATGTCACTCGCACGCAGAGCGCTTAAGGAGCAATCCCGCGTTCTTATTATTGATGACTTTATGAAGGCAGGCGGAACGATCCAAGGCATGATGGATTTGCTGTTTGAATTTAAAGCTATCGTCGCAGGCGTTGGCGTATTTGTTGAGTCAGGCGAGGTAGAACTCGAGGAACGGCTTCTTGAGGACTATGTTTCACTAGCTAAACTGACGGCTGTTGATATGAAGACAAAACAAACGACGGTAATTCCAGGCAACTATTTTAAAGAATAGATACGTGTAAATGAGAGCTTATTACATCTTGTTAGGAAGGCTGGGACCATCATGACAACAAAGCAACAAATGCAAGTGATTGCAACGGACAAAGCTCCTGCAGCGATCGGACCTTATTCGCAAGCGATTAAGCTCGGAGGATTATTGTTCACTTCAGGACAAATTCCACTCGATGCGGCTGGGCAGCTTGTTGATGGCGGCATTGAGGAACAAACGCATCAGGTGTTTAGAAATTTGGAGGCCGTGCTTGCTGCTGCAGGTGCCAGTTTTCAGGATGTCGTAAAAGCGACCGTATTTATGAAAGATATGAATCAATTTGCAACGGTAAATGGCATTTACTCCTCTTACTTCGGAGAGCATAAACCGGCTCGTTCGGCCGTGGAGGTCGCAAGGCTGCCAAAGGATGTTCTTGTCGAAATAGAGGTCATTGCATCGACAATTGTCGAATGAAAACGAAAAAGATTCAAAATAAAAAAAATATTTTAAATTGAGTATGAATTTACCAAAAATGTAGAAGGAATTGGCACAAAAACGTGGAAGTATACACCAAGTCTCTGATAGACAAAGGTGGTGAACACAAGTGCAAATTACTGATGTCAGACTCCGCCGTGTAAATTCCGAAGGGCGTATGAAGGCAATCGCATCCATTACTATTGATAATGAATTCGTTGTTCACGATATTCGTGTCATCGATGGAAACAATGGTATGTTCGTTGCAATGCCAAGCAAACGTACTCCGGATGGAGAATTTCGGGATATCGCTCATCCGATCTCTTCAACCACCCGGGAGAAAATCCAGGCTGCTGTTCTCGCTGAATACGAGCGCGCAGCAGAAGAAGTTGCGATTGAAGAAGGAGCTTAAGGCACTGCATTTTATGTTTTTGGGGTTGATTGGAGAAGAGAGCCATGGCTCTCTTCTCTTTTTTTTGCGAGAGGTGATTGCTGAGCATGTGATTACGTGCGACTTATCTTTTTACTATGAAACGAATAGGTTGTAGTGTAGAATGACAGGCAGCGATTCCATACACTTGGAAATCGAGCAACATATTCGTATAATGGAATAGGATGTACGACTTGAATCATTGCAGCTTTCAGCGTTTGCTGATGAAGATAGCACTTTTTTTACACTTATAAAGCTATACTAAAATAATCATTTATTGCAGGTCTAGGGGGTCTTTCATTTGAAGGTTATGGCGATTGTGCTTGCTGCAGGACAGGGTAAGCGTATGAAATCGAAGTTATATAAGGTGCTGCATCCGGTGTGCGGCAAGCCGATGGTAGGCCATGTGCTTGATGTTGTGAAGGAAGCGGCTGCGGAGCGCGCGGTCGTTATTGTAGGCCACGGAGCTGAAAAGGTTAAATCGTATTTAGGCGATGGCGCTGAATACGTCTTACAGGAGCAGCAGCTCGGTACCGGTCATGCGGTGCTGCAAGCGGAAGCTCTTCTCGGCGGCGAGAAAGGTACGACGATTGTGATTTGCGGTGATACTCCGCTTGTGCAAGCATCGACAATTGAAGCCATGCTTGAGCTGCATCATTCGAGCGGAGCTGCTGCAACGGTGCTAACAGCCGCTTTTGACGATCCTACAGGCTATGGCCGCGTTATTCGTGGCGAAGATGGCACTGTACAGCGGATTGTTGAACAAAAGGACTGCTCAGCTGAAGAAGCGGCAGTTAAAGAAATTAATACAGGCACATATTGCTTCGACAATGAGAAGCTGTTCGCTGCGCTTGCTAAGGTAACGAGTAATAACGCACAAGGCGAGTATTATTTGACGGATGTTATCGGAATATTCCGTGAAGCGGGCGAATCCGTTCAAGGCTACTGCACGACAGATGTGTCAGAAGCCATAGGCGTGAATGACCGCGTGGCGCTTGCTGAGGCAGAGCGTTTTATGCGCGATCGAATTAACCGCAATCATCTGCTTGGCGGCGTCACTTTGATTGATGCGTCCTCAACTTATATCGAAGCGGGTGTTCAGATCGGATCTGACACCGTCATATATCCAGGTACAGTGCTTCGCGGGTCAACAATTATCGGAGAAGATTGTGTTATCGGTCCTCAAGCTGATATTGCGGACAGTACGATCGGCAACGGCGTCGCGATTAAATATTCAGTTGTTTCTGAATCGGTAATTGGCGATACAAGCGCTGTGGGGCCATACGCTAATTTGCGTCCAGGCTCGAAGCTTGGCGTTGGCTGCAAAGTAGGTGACTTTGTGGAGCTCAAAAACGCATCACTTGATGATGGCAGCAAAGTATCGCATCTAAGCTACGTTGGTGACGCTAAGGTTGGCAAAGACGTTAATATCGGCTGCGGCGCCATAACGGTCAATTATGACGGTTACAATAAATTTGTAACGGAAATCGGCGATAATGCCTTCATCGGCAGCAATGTCAATTTGATTGCACCATTGAAAATTGGTGATGGCGCATATGTTGTTGCCGGCTCTACGGTTACGCATGATGTACCTGCTGGTGATCTTGCGATCGCACGCGAGCGCCAAGTGAACAAATCAGGTTATGCGGATAAGATCCGTGGACGTGCAAAAGCAAAAAAAGAAAAGAAACAATCATAATACCAAATGGTTGATATAGGGGATGCAGTGACGAATTCAGAGGATGAATTCGTTGCTGCATCTTTTTTTATGCAAATGTCGTTTAAAGTTTAATTTTTGGCTGTAGTGGGTAAGTTATAGGGAAATCAAAACAGAAGCGAGTTTTTGCTTCACAAAACCTAAGCGTATGCTTACGAAGCAAGTTTTGCTTCACAAAACTTTTGGGAGGTAATCAATATGGCGATAGCTATGAACGCGGATCAACGAACTGGCACGACGAAAGGTGAGTTGCGCCAATTGCGGCTCCAAGGGAAAATACCGGGCGTTATTTATGGTAAACAGTTGAATGATGCAGCACAAGTCATGGTGGATAGTAAGGAACTGCAGGCTTTGCTGCGTTCTCAGCCGAATGCGGTGCTTGAAATTAATATTCCATCCCATGGAAAAACCTCCGTTATGATCGCAGAGGTGCAACGTGATTCTTTGAGCAGGCAAGTGCTGCACGTTGATTTCCATCAAATTAATATGAACGAGAATGTGCGGGCGAACGTTCGTATTCATGCAGAAGGCGATTCTCAAGGTGTGCGTGAGGGCGGTATCTTGCAGTTGATTTTGCATGAGCTTGAGGTGCAATGCTTGCCGGGCAGTATTCCTGATTCTATTTCCGTCGACATATCGTCGCTGGAGATTGGCGGAAGCATACTCGTAAGCGATTTGAAGCTGCCGAGCGGCGTGGAATTACTAGCCGAGCCTGAGCAGGTAGTTGCAACGATTCTTGCGCCGCAAAAAGAGCTTACAGAAGAGGAAGCAGAGGCTGCTGCAGTGGAGCTTACAGAAGCAGAGTCACGCTCCAACGAAGCGAAGCTTGAGGGCGTTAAGAGCCTGTAGAATCTCTTTTGAAAAATTACGTATACCACGCAGTACCGAGCATATTCAGGCGCCGTCCTTCATCAGGGCGGCGTTGTTTGCTTTTTGGGAAAAATAGAATGAAAGTTCTGACGCAGAACGGCTTCCGATGTTTACGCTTGTAATAGATTATGTTACATTTGTCCGTAAAGGAGTGGAGTGAGCAATGAGGTGGATTGCAGGACTTGGCAATCCCGGTGCTGCTTATCAAGGAACCCGGCATAATGTCGGATTTATGGTTATTGATGAGCTTGCAAGGCGCTGGGGCATTAGTGTAACGCAAAATAAATGCAAGGCATTAATCGGAGAAGGCAACGTACAAGGCACGAAGGTTGTCCTTATTAAGCCGATGACATATATGAATTTGTCTGGAGAGTCAGTAAGATCATTTCTAGATTACTTTAAGGCTGAGGTCCAGGATGGCTTAATCGTTTATGATGATTTGGATACGGAGATCGGCAAGCTTCGCCTTCGCTATCAAGGAAGTGCGGGCGGGCATAACGGAATCAAATCATTGATTCAGCATTTGGGCACGCAAACTTTTGACCGTGTTCGGATGGGCATTTCGCGCCCTCAGCCAGGCATGAACATTGCGGACTATGTGCTCTCCACTTTTCCGAAGAGCGAGCATGAGAAATTGTCTGCTATGGTTGCTGACGCTTGTGATGCTATTGAGTTTAGATTGAAGGCGCCTTTCGAGGAGACAATGGCAAAGTTTAACCGATAATCTGTTAGAAATTGATTATGAGGGCATACTGAAGGATATAACTACCCTTCAGGAGGCATACATATGGCAGTAAACTATATTTGTCGGCACTGCAGAACATCGATGGGGTCGCTTAGCGGGTCAAATATAACGGAGCATCAACTGGGCTTCCATTTCTTGACCCCCGAAGAACGCAGCGATATAATAGCGTATGACCCAAATGGGGATGTAACGGTAAAAGTGGTCTGTGATTATTGCCGCGAGGCGATTGATGCGAACCCAGAGCTTCATTTGGTAACTAGTCCTCTTCAATGACGGAAAGTGAATAGTATGAGCCTTAGCAGATGGCTGAGGCTTATTTTCAATGTACAGGGAGCGATCGTATCACTCTCCGATTGTGTAAAGAAACGGGGTGTCGCAAAAGTTGAAAGCTTTAATTAATGCTTTTGCCGCGGATACGGACGTTCAGTCCGTTATATCCGGTATTCGTAAAGGCATGCGTGAGCAGATGATATCTGGCCTCGCAGGCTCTTCCAGACAAGTGCTCATTGCAGCGCTGCGGGAGGATGTAGAGCGTCCTATGCTTGTTGTGACGCATAACATGTTCTCTGCGCAGAAGATTGCGGAGGACTTGCAGGAATGTCTTTCGTCAGAAAATGTATTATTATATCCCGCAAATGAGCTGGTAGCTGCAGAAGCGGCGATCTCGAGTCCTGAGACGCTTGCGCAGCGAATGGATGTGCTGATCAAGCTGTCCCAAGGCTATCGCGGGATTGTTGTCGTGCCCTTCTCCGGCGTTCGGCGTTATTTGCCTATAAGCAGTGTTATGGCTGAAGCGCAAGTAGAGGTTCAAGTTGGCCAATCACTGCCGATAGATGCTTTTCTGCGGCAAATGACCGCTCTTGGCTATACACGGGCTGACCGCGTAGAATTGCGTGGCGATATGAGCGTGCGCGGCGGGATTGTTGACTTCTATCCGCTTACGGCTTCACAAGCGTACCGGATCGAATGGTTTGGCGATGACGTTGATTCCATACGTACCTTCGATCCAGCAGATCAACGTTCTTTGGATCGATTGGAATCTTATGTGGTTCCGCCATGCCAAGAGCTACTCGCAGACGGACACCGTATGGAGACTGCGGCAAATCATGCGCAGCGGCTGCTGGAGAAGCAGCTCGATAAGATGACAGATCGTACAGCCAAGGATCGACTTCGCACGGAGCTGGGCGGAGAGATTGAAAGGCTGCGTGAGCATGTTTATTTTCCGGAAATTTATAAATATATTTCGTTGTTATACCCAGAGCGTCAAACGATTCTTGACTATATGCCAGCTGACACGCTGCTCATACTAGACGAGCCAACGCGTTTAATAGAGACAGCGAAGCAATTGGAGCGGGATGAAGCGGAATGGTCCATGCATTTGCTGCAAAACGGCAAGTCGCTTCCGGATCTTGCTCTTGCCCGCGATACAGAGGAGATTTTGCATCACCGTCCGTTTCCAACGCTGTTCTTGTCCTTATTCTTAAGGCAAATCCCGCATTCGCAGCCGCAAAATATATTGAACATGACAAGCCGCTCGATGCAAAATTTTCATGGACAAATGAATGTGCTGAAGGCAGAAATGGAACGTTGGCGCAAGACGGGTGCCACAGTAATGATGCTTGCCGGCAATGCAGAGCGCATGGAACGCATGCGCCGAGTTCTTGACGACTATAGCATTGAGACGCCTACTCTGCTAGAAGGTAATTTGCAGTCCGGTTTTGAGCTGCCATCCTCTCACCTTGTCATTATTACTGAAGGCGAGATGTTCTCCCAAAAGCAGCGCAAAGCCCGGAAAATGGATAAAAAAGTTGATAATGCCGAGCGTATTAAGAGCTATACAGAGCTTAAGGTCGGCGACTATGTGGTTCACCATAACCATGGTATTGGCAAGTATGTTGGTATAGGTACGCTTGAAATAGCAGGTATTCATAAAGATTATTTGCATATTCTCTATGCTGGCGGCGATAAGCTATCTGTTCCAATCGAGCAAGTGGATATGATTCAGAAGTACGTCGGCAATGAAGATAAAGAGCCTAAGGTCAATAAACTCGGCGGTAGTGAATGGACACGGGCGAAGAGCAAGGTAAAAGCATCCGTTCAGGATATTGCTGATGATTTGATCAAGCTGTATGCAGAGCGGCAGACGGCACCGGGGTACGCTTTTGGACAAGATACGTCGTATCAGAATGAGTTCGAAGCGATGTTCCCTTATGACGAGACGCGTGACCAGCTCAGAGCGATCGAAGAGATTAAGAAGGATATGGAGAAAACCCAGCCGATGGATAGGCTGTTATGCGGAGACGTCGGTTACGGAAAAACAGAGGTCGCCATTCGTGCTGCCTTCAAATCAGCAATGGACAGCAAACAGGTAGCGGTGCTAGTTCCGACGACTATTTTGGCGCAGCAGCATTATGAGACATTCCGCGAGCGTTTTGCGGGTTATCCGATTAACGTTCAGGTGCTCAGCCGTTTCCGTTCACGCAAGGAACAGAATGAAACGATGAAGGGCCTGAAGGCGGGAACGGTGGATGTCGTTATTGGGACGCATCGCCTGCTGTCGCAGGATATTATTTTCAAATCGCTCGGCCTTCTGATCGTGGATGAGGAACAACGTTTTGGCGTATCGCATAAGGAAAAGCTGAAGAAGCTTAAAACTAATGTCGACGTGCTTACGCTGACTGCGACACCGATTCCAAGAACGCTTCATATGTCGATGCTTGGCGTGCGGGACTTGTCTGTTATTGAAACGCCGCCGGAAAATCGTTTCCCTGTGCAAACCTATGTGGTGGAATACAGCCCGTCCCTCGTACGGGAGTCGATAGAGCGCGAGCTGGCACGTGGAGGCCAAGTCTATTACTTGTATAACCGTGTACAAGGCATCTACCAAATGGCGGAGCAAATCAATGCGCTTGTACCAGGTGCTAGAGTTGCGGTCGGCCATGGGCAAATGTCAGAGCAGGAGCTGGAGAAGACCATCCTTGATTTCCTCGATGGTGAATCCGATGTTCTGGTAAGCACCAGCATTATTGAGACAGGCGTCGATATTCCGAACGTGAATACGCTTATTGTGCATGATGCTGACAAAATGGGACTCTCTCAGCTGTATCAGCTGCGCGGACGCGTTGGTCGTTCGAATCGTATTGCATACGCGTATTTCACGTATCAACGGGATAAGGTGCTTACGGAGGTTGCGGAGAAGCGTCTGCAATCCATCAAAGAATTTACTGAGCTCGGATCAGGCTTCAAAATCGCAATGCGCGATCTATCGATTCGTGGAGCGGGCAACCTGCTTGGGGCGGAGCAGCATGGCTTTATTGCCTCGGTAGGCTTCGACATGTATTCGCAGATGCTGGCTGATGAGATCGCGAAGCGCAAAGCGGAGATGAGCGGCGAAGAAATCAAAGAAGAGAAGCCAGTTAGCATGCTTATTGATATTAGTGTAGATGCTTATTTGCCTTCGGATTACATTTATGACAGCATCCAAAAAATTGAGATCTATAAAAAAGTAGCTGCTATCCGAACGTTCGAAGAGGCAGATGATGTGATTGATGAGCTTGTGGATCGTTTTGGCGATTTACCGCAAGCGGTAAGCAATTTGCTCGCAGTGGCTAGATTAAAAGTATATGGCACGATGTATGGCATTGAACAGCTCAGCGGCAAAGGTGATGATCTGCTGCTTCGTTACGCAGCTAGCGAGAAGCTGAGGATTGACCGTAAGAAGGTGGATCAGCTTTGTCTGAAGCATGAGAACCGCTTTAAGCAGGGCAGCGAGCAGGAGCCAAACCCAAGTATTTTGCTGCGCGGCAAGGGATTGAATATGGAGCAGAAAATTCATATGATTGAACAATTTTTGCAAGCGTACAAGGATGTTCTCCTTTATAAAGACGAATTGCAAGATGCGACAACATAGACAAGATTCGCTTTATACGCCCCTTTTCTGATACAATACTATCAAGTTCTCAATATGAAAGGGGATTCAACATGTTACACAGTTCACGCAAATCGGCATGGCGCAAAGGCGCGCTGCTTATCGTGGCAGTCGTGCTGGTCTTGACGATGGCGGCATGCGGCGGCGCGAAGGAAACAGAAGTTGCAACCTATAAAGGCGGCAATGTGACAGACAAGGAATTCAACAAGTATTTGGATGTATTTACGGTTATGCAGCCAGCGTATGCGCAAGTTATTGAAATTCCGCAATTTAAGGAGCAGCTGCTCCAGCAGTATATTTCCTACAAAATTTTAAGCGGCCAGGCTTCTAAGGAAGACGTGAAAAAGGCTGAAACAGAAGTAAAAGAACAAATGAAGCAGTATAAAACGGCGCTTTCCCAAGATGCCGAATTGAAAGCTGCTGTAGATGCTAAGAAATTGAAAGACAAAGATATGGAAAACTATTTGCTTATGACTTCCAAGCTTGTAGCTCATATGAACGCTCAAGTAACTGAGGAAGAAATGAAAGCAGAATATGAAAAGAACGGTATTAACTATGCAACCGTTTCTGTTCGCCACATCTTGGTATCAACCAAAACAACGGATCCAACTACACAAGAAGAAAAAGAGATTCGCACGGATGCAGAAGCATTGGCTCGTGCTAAAGAAGTGAAAGACAAGCTAGCAGCAGGCGGAGACTGGGCTGCTCTTGCCAAACAATACTCCGACGATCCAGGCTCGAAGGACGCAGGCGGTCTATATGCGGACAAGAAGAATGGTCAATGGGTAGAAGAATTTAAACAAGCTGCTTATAAACAAGAGATTGGCGTTATTGGCGAGCCTGTGAAAACAGATTTTGGCTACCATGTTATCCTTGTTGAGAAACGTGATACGCCAGCATTTGATAAATTAACTGATGCAGATAAAGAATCAGTAAAAGGTACAGTTGCTTCTGAGAAAATGAACAAATATATGACAGACGAGCTTCCTAAGCAAGAAATCGTCATTAAGCTTCCAAAAGCAAGTGATACTCCTGCTAGCGATGCTCCTGCTGGTGAAGAAACGCCGGCTACGGATGCTCCAGCTACAGAAGCACCTGCAACGAAATAAGTGCAAAACAAACATGTCAGACCCTTTAACCATTCACCGGTTAAGGGGTCTTTTTCTGAAACTATGCTGAGTAAGGATGGATTGTATGCTGAACACAAATCAATATTTGCTGCGTGAAGCCAAAAGCGGGCCGCGAGAAGCTGAAAGGTGTTGTCGATGAAAATACGACAGTCGGCATTTTTGAGCTTACAGATAAAGGCGAAATATGGATGTTTGGCGAAAATTCGGGCAGATCGGGTCAAGCGGTATATAATGCACTGGGTCTAAAAATTCCTGAATCGATTAAAAAGCAAGTGGATGCCAACGACGGCTTTTTCCAGCTGTCTAAAGAAGCACTTCCTGAGTATTCGGCAGATTATATGTTTATAACCGTCTATGACCCGGAGAAGAAGGGTGAGGCGATTAAGCAGCTGACAGACTTAGCGGTTTGGAAAAGCTTAGACGCCGTGAAAAACAATCAATATTTTGAAAATGATTTTAATACATTCTATCGTTATGATCCCATTGCTATAAGCGGACAAGTCGATCTTATTGTAGACATGCTTATTGCAAGAGCAGAAGAAAATAAAAAATAATATATGAATTTAAACAAGTTAACCCAACTTGAGGCATTTGCCTTAGGTTGGGTTTTTTATGTGAATAAAAATGTCATACAATCAACATTTCGCACATAAAAAAAGTAAATCGACAAACAAGTGTCATTATACCTAACATAAATGCGAATAAATTGCCCCTAATTGACCATTTTTAAGTATGAATGTATCCCTTGAAAAAATTAGTGTTAACTATATTGACATTAACTTAATTCCCAATCTATAATAAAAGCACGAACAATGGAAGTTAAATCCATGTAAATGTTCGGAAATATAGAGACAAATATGAAGCGATGGGGAGTGGGAAGATGAAAAAGAGAATGTTTTATTCATTTGGCCTTATGTTTGTAGCTTTAACGATCGTATTGACAGGTTGTGGCGCAAACAACAACAAACCAGCATCTACGAATGGGGAAACAGATAAACCTACGAATGCTGCCAATGCCGGATCGGGAGCAGACGGGGAAATAAAAGTGGGAATATTGCACTCACAGAGCGGCACCATGGCAATTAGCGAGGTATCGGTTATCGATGCTGAAATGATGGCTATCGATGAAATTAATGCTGCAGGCGGTGTTTTAGGTAAAAAGATTGTACCTGTACTTGAAGACGGCGCTTCCGATTGGCCGACCTTCGCTGAGAAGGCGCGCAAGCTTATTTCTGAAGATAAAGTGGCTACCGTATTTGGTGGATGGACTTCCGCAAGCCGGAAAGCAATGAAGCCGGTATTCGAAGAGTTAAATGGCCTGCTGTGGTATCCGGTGCAATATGAAGGTCTTGAATCTTCTCCGAATATTTTTTATACAGGCGCTACGACAAACCAACAAATCGTTCCATCTGTTTCGTGGCTGCTTGAAAACCGCGGCAAGAAATTTTACTTACTCGGATCGGACTATGTATTCCCTCGTACCGCAAACCTCGTAATAAAAGAACAGTTGAAGGCTGAAGGCGGCGAACTGGTTGGAGAAGAATACACGCCGCTAGGCCATACAGATTACAGCACGCTAATCAGCAAGATCAAAGAAGCTAAACCAGATGTCGTATACAACACGCTTAACGGCGACAGCAACGTTGCGTTCTTCAAGCAATTGAAGGATGCAGGCATTACAGCTAAAGATTTGACTACTTTGTCAGTATCGGTTGCAGAAGAAGAGATCCGCGGTATTGGCGTCGATGTGCTGGAAGGCCATTTGGCGGCGTGGAACTATTATCAAACAACGGATACGCCAGCTAACAAAACGTTCGTCGAAAACTACAAAAAGAAATACGGTGATGAGCGTGTAACGGCGGACCCTATCGAAGCCGGCTATACAGCGGTCTACTTGTGGGCAAAGGCGGTCGAGAAAGCAGGCTCCACGGACGTAGATAAAGTAAAGGAAGCAGCCAAAGAGCTGGAGTGGGATGCTCCAGAAGGAAAAGTGAAAATCGACGGCGCTACTCAGCATATTTATAAAACGGTTCGTATTGGCGAAGTGCAAGCGGACGGCCAATTCAAGGAGCTGTGGAACTCAGGTGAAGCGGTTAAGCCGGATCCGTATCTCAAAGGCTACGACTGGGCAGCTAGCATTCAACCAACGCAATAATCCATAAGCAAACAATGGTCTAATACACAGCAATTAATGGGGGAGTATTCGATCGCTTCGAATGCTCCCTTCTGCTTTTTTTGTGACAGAGGAAGGCGACAGCCGTTTACGCTAGAGAGGAGCGGTCATATGGAAGTGTTTCTGCTGCAGCTATTTAATGGTTTAAGCATCAGCTCCATTTTATTGCTGGTTGCTTTGGGGCTTGCGATTACGTTTGGCTTGATGAAGGTCATCAATATGGCGCATGGTGAGTTAATTATGATCGGTGCGTACTCCACGTATTTGACGCAAAATGTGTTTCATGATTATTTGCCGAAATCGATGTTTGATTGGTATTTTGTATTGGCTATTCCGGTCAGCTTTATCGTTGCATTTATCATTGGTCTCATTCTCGAGATGTCGCTGATTCGCTTTCTATATGGACGGCCGCTTGATAGCTTGCTCGCCACTTGGGGTGTGGGTCTCGTGCTGCAGCAGCTAGCAAGATCTATTTTTGGGGCGCCAAACGTTGCAGTCACAAGCCCGGCATGGCTAAATGGCGGCTTGAAGATTATGGATGGAACATTGCTTCCTTACAAAAGGTTATTCATCATCGGACTCGTCATCGCTTGTTTAGTTGCTATGTATTTTTATATTTACCGCAGCCATGAAGGCAGAAGGATGCGGGCAGTGATGCAAAATCGCGATATGGCTGCATGCCTTGGCGTTTCGACAAGACGAGTGGATGCGATGACCTTCGCTATCGGATCGGGTATTGCCGGCATTGCCGGCTGTGCGTTAACGCTGCTTGGTCCTATCGGTCCGTCCCTTGGCACTTATTATATCGTTGATGCCTTTATGGTCGTCGTGCTTGGCGGAGTCGGCAAGCTGGTTGGGACGGTGCTCGGGGCAACAGGGATTGGAATGTTTAATACGTTGTTTGAGTATTGGACGAATGCTTCGCTTGGCAAGGTGCTAGTGTTTGTCTGTATAGTTGCTTTCCTCCAATGGAAGCCTATGGGACTCGTTGCCATGCGTTCGCGGTCGCTTGACTAGGGAAAAGAAAGGTGGAACGCTTATGCGCTTGCAAAAGTTTACTCCTGCGCGGATATGGATCTTAATTGGCTATGCGGCAGCAGCGGCAGCACTCTTCTCCGCTCCGCTATTTGTAAGTGATTTTCGGCTCAATTTGTTAGCGAAATTTCTAGCCTTTGCCATAGTAGCATTAGGGCTTGATCTGATATGGGGCTACACCGGCATTTTAAGTTTAGGGCATGGCATTTTCTTTGGCTTAGGCGCCTACGCTATGGCGATGTATTTGAAGCTGGAGGCAAGCGGAGGAAGGCCGCCGGATTTCATGGGCTGGAGCGGTCTTAAAGAGCTTCCTCTTTTCTGGCAGCCATTTCAGAGCTTCTGGTTTGCGGTAGCGATGGGGATTGCCATACCTGCGCTGCTCGCGCTTGTGCTTGGTTACGTCACGTTCCGCAACCGAATTCGCGGCGTTTACTTCACGATCTTGACGCAAGCGCTCGTTATTATTACGACGACACTGCTCATTGGTCAGCAAGCTTTTACAGGCGGTACGAATGGGATAACAGGCTACTCTACCGTGCTTGGCTTCTCTATAGGTTCTCCTGAGACGAAGCGCGTGCTTTACTATATTACCGTCATTGCTCTCATTGCTATCTTCGTCTTTTGCCGTTACGTCATCGGCAGCCGCTTCGGCAAGGTGCTTCGTGCGATTCGCGATGGCGAGAACCGGGTGCGGTTTATCGGCTACAATCCCGCAATTTATCAAATGGTCATATTTACGATTTCGGCAGGCATTGCAGGTATAGCGGGCATGCTGTTTGTACTCCACGTCGGTATTATTTCACCGTCGATGCTCGGAATTGTGCCTTCGATTGAAATGGTTCTTTGGGTAGCAATTGGCGGACGTGGAACGCTGGTTGGAGCCGCACTCGGCGCTATCCTCATGAACTGGGCTAAAAGTGAGTTCAGTACCGCTTATCCGCAGGGTTGGTTATTCTTTATGGGGCTGCTGTTTGTGGTCGTGGTCGTATTTATGCCTAAAGGTGTTGCTGGCTTAGTTGGCCAATTGAAATTACGCAAAAAAGGGAGGGAGCCGAAGCATGAAGGAGTCCGCAATCCTGCTGTGTGATGATGTGACTGTTGAGTTCGATGGCTTTAAAGCGGTCCAAGGCATGAACCTAAAGCTTGAGAAAGGGGAGCTTCGTTTCCTCATTGGGCCAAATGGAGCCGGCAAAACGACAATTCTGGATGTGATTTGTGGGAAAGTAAGGCCTTCAGCGGGACGTGTCACATTCGGGAAGGTAGATATAACGAAAAAGAAAGAGCATCAAATTGCTGAGCTTGGCATCGGTCGTAAATTTCAAGCTCCTTCGATATTCCCTTCGATGACGGTTGCTGAGAATTTGGAAATCGCGATGCGCCAAAAGCGTACTGTGTTCGCGACGTTGTTTGCGAAGATGGTTGAGGATGAGCGGGCTAAAATTGACGGGCAGCTCGTTATGATTGGATTGCAGAAAAAATCGAGCTGGCGGGCAGGCGGTCTGTCGCATGGAGAGAAGCAGTGGCTCGAAATTGGCATGATGCTGCTCCAGGAGCCGGAAATATTGCTGCTCGATGAGCCAGTGGCGGGGATGACCGATAAGGAGACGGATAAAACGGGCGAGCTTCTCCACCAGATAGCCCGTATGCGGTCGATTGTAGTTGTGGAGCATGATATGGAGTTTGTTCGTAATTTTGCGAGCAAGGTCACCGTTATGCATGAAGGGAAGCTGCTGAAAGAAGGCTCGATGGATGAAATTCAACGAGATGACCGCGTGGCGGAAGTGTACTTGGGGAAAAGGCGGGATGCCGATGTTAGCCGTTCAACAGCTTGAGGCTGGTTATGGTGAAAGCATTATTTTACGTGATGTGTCGCTGAAAGTGAAGCAAGGGCAGGTTGTATGTCTGCTCGGGCGGAATGGCGTAGGCAAAACAACGCTTATGAAAAGCATTATGGGGCTGCTGAAGGCGCGCGAGGGTTCTGTTTCTTATAATGGCTCGGATTTAACGAAGAAAGCGCCGGGACTGCGGGCTAAAAGCGGAATCGGCTATGTACCGCAAGGACGCGAAATATTTGCTCAGCTATCCGTTTATGAAAATTTGCTGCTTGGCCTTGAGGCTTCAAAGTCGAAAATATCTTCTATTCCAGAAGAGGCTATTGCAAAGTTTCCTGTGCTGCCGGCAATGTATACGCGCCGCGGCGGCGATCTCAGCGGCGGACAGCAGCAGCAGCTTGCCTTCGCGAGGGCGTTAACTTCAAGGCCTCAAGTATTGCTGCTTGATGAGCCTTGTGAGGGGATTCAGCCCTCCATTGTCGATGATATTAGGGATGTTATTCGCTCAATTAAAGCGGATGGCAAGACGGCTATTTTGCTGGTGGAGCAAAGCCTGGATTTCGTTAAGAGTGTAGGAGACTACTTCTACGTGCTGGAAAAAGGGGCGATTGCGTGGGAGGGCGGCTTGGAGTCGTTGGATGATGAGGTCATACGCAAATATTTGACGGTATAAAGCGAATGATGAGCTAGAAGCGCCTTTATGAGAGGCGCTTTTTGCTTTGTGTTTTTAGAGCTGTTTTTGAGCTGTGATGATAGTGGTTTATTCATTGCTTATTAAGGACTTCCAGTAACGCCATGCTTGTAAGTAATCGTCTATATCGTGAGGGTGATGCTTGAGGCAAATGCCTAAGCGGTAATAGAGCTGAATGATCACTTCTTCAATTAGCCTTGGTTGATCCGCATCCGATTGATTAAGCATAACGAATGCAGGCATTAACGTCTCTATGCTCAAGTCATCAGGTGAGGAACAGAATGCATAAAGCAAGTCATAGAGCGGAGGTCCGATTATTGGTGATGGATCGATAACGCCAATTAACTCGTTATGACTAAAGATGAAGTTGTGAACACCGCAGTCGCCGTGAAGCAAAAATTTCCCCTGAGACTCACTCATCGTTGCTTTCTTTAAAAGTGATTTTACAAGGGTATGATCCTCTAATGGCAAGCGGTCGCCGATATAACTTCTAGCGTAATCGACTTTCTTCTCCATAAATTCTCGCCAAGTATTGCGGGGATTCTCCAGCCAATCTCCCCATTTCTGTGAGGGTGAGCAGCTTATGTAATGCTGAATAAGTCCGTTCACTAAAGCCTTCAACCATTGCTCCTTAGAGCCGCCAATATAATCGGTTGAACCCTTGAGAAATGTATAAACGATATATGTTTTATCTGGAGCGGTGTAAGTAAGCTTAGGCAATAGAGGGGCATCTGGATATGTTTTTTTATATTGTTCAACTAAAGAAAGTGCATCTGGCTGATCAAGCTTTAGCACATATTTGGGTGATTCATCAACTTTAATGAGATATACAAGACCTTCCGTCGTTCCGTCCATTTGTTTATGGAATTCGGACTGTTTTTCAATGGCACTTATATGCCGAAGATTTTCGATGATTTCCTGCACGCCGTTCTTTATTTTCATGTAAATCCCCCTGTATATGGAATGCTTTATGCTTCATCTGGTGAAGTGCTTTTATATTTCTCAGTCCAGCTTTTACGCCACTCTTGATAAGACATTCCTTGAATATCTTCTAAATTTTTGCCTTCTATAGACCAATACCCGCCGTCTGCAGTGTCTCCGTTTGGAAATGAAGTTCCTCCTATAGGCTGACCATCAGCCAAATAAACAAAAACATCTACTTTCTCTTTGCTCAGTGGATGGTTCGTTACGGTAAATTTCTGGATATGAATCGTTTTTCCAATATAATCGGAGGGGTTCACGCGCTGCAACCCCCAGTACATCATATAGGGCAATGCTGATAATTTCTGTTCGGTAAGCTCATAGCTCTCAACTTGCCCTTCTTTTGAGCTGATTCGATATCCTTTTTCTTCAAGATAGCTTTGAGAAATGGATTGCTCTGACGTTGTTTTGGTTTCTCCTGTACAACCGATCGACAAGGAAAGCAGAAATAGGATTAATAAATATTTCAATGTATTCATCCCTTCTTAATCTCTTTGCTTTTTGTGACGAAGCGGCAGCTCCCTTTGTTGCAAAAAGAGGTTGGATGTAAAAAGAAATAATTGCTTATATATGTAAAAAGTGATATCATATTTATATCAAAACAATATAGAAAAAGATGAAGGAGTGGGGTTTAATGAACGAGAAGAAAGCCTGGTATGTTAGCGGATACATGGCATTGCTGTTTTCGGTAGTTGCTGCTGCTGGCGGTATTTTTCTAACGATATCGGAAGCATCCAAGGACAGCGGGTCTGGGGTAATTATCGGTGTTGGCGCCTTTTTAATTTTGCTGTCCGTCATTTGTTTATCCTCTCTTACGATCGTGCAGCCGAATGAGGCGAAGGTGGTTACGTTTTTTGGAACGTATATGGGTTCAGTTCTTGAAAGCGGCTTATGGATGGTTCTTCCACTTACAAACAAGGTTAATATTTCACTTAAAGTACGCAATTTCAACAGCCAAACACTAAAGGTGAATGATGCGGAAGGAAATCCGGTGGAGATTGGTGCGGTTGTTGTATTTAAAGTAATGGATACGGCAAGAGCGAGCTTCGACGTTGATAATTATGAGCGTTTTGTAGAAATTCAAAGCGAGACGGCGATACGTCACATTGCCGCGCAATATCCTTACGATGTTTTCTCTACAGACGCGGCTTCCTCACTTAGAGGCAATGCGGATGAGGTAGCGGCGGAGCTAGGCAACGAGCTGCAAAACCGTCTTGCAGTTGCCGGCGTAAAGGTGCTTGAGACTCGCTTGACTCATTTGGCGTATGCTCAGGAAATCGCTAGTGCAATGCTTCAAAGGCAGCAGGCGATTGCGATTGTAGCGGCACGTTCCAAAATTGTTGAAGGTGCAGTTGGTATGGTAGATATGGCACTGCGGCAGTTGGAGGAAAACGGGATTAGCTTGGATGCCGAACGGAGAGCGGCGATGGTGAACAATTTAATGGTGGCGATTGTATCTGATCGCGCTGCAACTCCAGTCATTAATACAGGAACTCTTTACGGCTAGAGGCTGATTATTATGGCTAAAGAAAAGAAAGCATTTCCGCTTCGTTTGGATCCCGATATCCATCGTGCTCTTGAGCAATGGGCCGCAGACGAATTCCGCAGCGTCAACGGGCACATTGAGTTTTTGCTCAGAGAAGCGCTTGGCAAGGCAGGCAGGCTCAAAAAAACGAATCAGATGGACAATAATGAAGGTAAATAATATTTAGGCAAAGGGCGGTTATCGATTCAAATCGATAATTGCCTTTTTTAATCCATAAACAATTAAAAAGCATTTGCTTCTCATGCAAGCAAAAGGGAGAAATGGGGAATGCTGAAAACGAGCTCGGGGAAGCGTAAAACGAAGGCTGGACGATACGTCGACGGCCTTTTTCACAAAGAGATGGAACGTTTGGCTTGAACTGTAGTCCGTGCATAAGAAATTGGGAGCGGATGAATACTATGGTCAGATTCAAAATCTTTTGAAGGAAGTTTCTTCTTCGTTATAAACAAGCTGCAAGAATCCAGTCGATTCAAAATCCTCTAGGAAAGCGGGGCAACAAGAAATGAAAGCAACTGGAATTGTACGTCGCATCGATGATCTCGGGCGTGTCGTCATTCCGAAGGAGATCCGCCGTACACTGCGTATTCGCGAGGGAGACCCTCTAGAAATATTTGTAGATCGTGATGGCGAAGTTATTTTGAAAAAATATTCTCCTATCGGTGAGCTTGGCGACTTCGCTAAGGAATATGCGGAATCGTTATTTGAAGGAACAAATCATGTTACATTGATCACGGACCGGGATACCATAATTGCTGTAGCTGGAGCCTCCAAGAAAGAACTGCTTGATAAGCAGGTAGGCACTGTTCTGGAGAGTTGTATGGAAAATCGCAAGACGCTTGCTGAAGCAAATGGCGGTGCCTTTGAAATTGTGAAGGATACGCAGGAAACTTACAGCTCCTTCGTTATTGCGCCGATCATTGCGGGTGGCGACCCCATTGGAACAGTCGTGCTGCTTAGCAAGGATGAATCGGTAAAAATGTCTACTATGGAAACAAAAATGGCTGAAACAGCAGCGGGCTTTTTGGCAAAACAGATGGAGCAATAGTAAGAAATGTGGCTATAACAGCTTCTTTGATCGAGAAACACTCGATTGGGGAAGCTTTTTCCACGTTTACGATTGTGAGGTATAATAGATACCAATAGAAATCGTGCGACAGGCAGGAGTGAACGGGATGAACCGCAAGCCGGGGAAAAATAGGCAATCGGCGGAAATGCTGGGGCAGGCGGGTAAGCGAAAAACAAGCGTGGGAGTGGTCGAAGCACGCCAAGCTGAGGCTGAACTTACGGAGAGCCAAGAGCGACCTTGTGCCGGCGAACAGTCGCTAGCTAAAGCAGCGGAACCTGCAGTTGAAGGACGGGTTCAAGTAGAACGAAGCTCGAAGCAGCATCTCATGAATGGTGTTGCGCTCATGGCGGGTGCGGCGCTGCTGTCAAAGTTGATTGGTGTTTTTCAAAAAATACCGCTGCAAAATCTAGCTGGGGACCGCGTGTTTGGCATTTACAACGCCGTGTATCCGTTTTATCAGCTGGCAGCTGTTCTAGCCACTGCGGGATTGCCAACGGCCGTATCGCTTCTCATTGCAGAGAGGCTGCGCAAGGGAGATGATGCAGAAGGCGTCAGGCGAACGTTATACGCTGCGCTTTTGCTGCTTGGTGTGACGGGTATTATTTCGTTTGGCTTGATGTGGGGTGGAGCGAATCAAGTAGCAGGTTGGATTGGCGATGCGGAGACGGCTGGTGCAGTGCGCTCGGTCTCGTTTGCGCTGCTGCTTGCTCCATTCGTTGCTGCGTTAAGAGGATATGTGCAGGGAATCGGACAAATGGGATTGTCTGCCGCCTCACAAGTTGTTGAGCAAATGATTCGTGTAGGCGTAATGCTGCTAGTGCTTGCATTAAGCTGGTCCGCTGGATGGGCAGATGCATCTGTAGCGTCTGGTGTGATGAGCGGTTCGGCATTCGGAGCTTGCGCATCGCTTTTGCTGCTGGCTATATATTTATGGCGCAGACGCAGCGGGGAGCGGCTTAATCGAATGGCAGGGGCAATACGAGCAGAGATGAGAAAGCTTGCCGTTATTGCACTGCCTGTCGCGCTTGGCGCGGTGGTTGTTCCTGTTCTTGGCGTTGTGGATGCCTTTATGGTTCCTCGCTTATTGCAGGAAGGAGGGGCTTCGGAAGCTGCGGCAATGACATCGTTTGGCGTGTACAGCCGAGCGCAGCCGCTTGTGCAGCTTGTTGTTATGGTAGCTGGAGCGGCGGCAGCGGCGCTCGTACCAAGCATTGCGTTAGCACGTATGCGGGGTGCATACGGACAGCTTCGAGTACAGCTTTCGCTTGCTGAGCGGGCGGCTTGGGCAATCGGCGCTGCAGCAGCCATCGGCTTGGCACTGCTCGCGGAACCGCTCAATATGATGCTGTATTCGGATACTCAAGGTACATTCGCCTTCGCCTTGGTTGGCTGCACTGCTCTTGCGGGCAGTGTGAATGCGGTGACGGCACCTGTGCTTCAAGGATTAGGCGCTGTACGTATTCCAGCTATCCTGCTGCTGGTTGCAGCGCTGCTTAAAGGCGTCATTAACGCTGTGCTTGTACCCACGTATGGCATTGAAGGCGCAGCCATCGCAGGTGTCGTGGCACTAAGCGTGGCGGCTTTGCTTGGGATCATTGCAGTGCGGTATGCAGCTTCGGGTTCTGGAGCGGCGTTAGCTGGCGGACGAGCGGGTGTGGAAGGGCGTGTGAAGCCGCGCGATCGAGTGGTTGGTGAGAGGGTAGTGCGAGAGCGGGTGCTGGGAGAAGAGCAGGGAGGAGTGCAGGAGCGAGAGCAGGGACGAGTGCAGGAGCAAGAGCAGGAGCAAGTGCAGGGACGAGTGCAAGAGCAAGGGCAGGAGCAAGAGCAAGGGCAGGAGCAAATGCAGGGACGAGTGCAAGAGCGGTGGAGAGAGCAAGGGCAAGAGCGAGGACGAGTGCAAGAGCGAGAGCAGGTCCGAGAGCAAGGGCAGGAGCGAAAGCAAGGGAGAGAAGATGGACGTCAGCCGTCGCATGGGCGTGCGGCGGCGGGCACGGTCTTTGCGCTCGCGGTCATGGCCGCGGCGCTTGTTATCGCCGAGCGAGCGCTGAGCGCAGCGCTTGGCGGGCTGCCGCCTAGGGCGGCAGCAACTGCGCTTGCGCTGACGTGCGTTGCCGTCGGCGCTTGCGCCTTTGGCGTCGCAGCTTTGCGTGGCGGCGCTATCAGCGCGCGCGAATTGCGCGCGTTGCCGGGCGGCGCGGTGCTGGCCGCCCGTTTGCAGCGCTGGCGGCTTATTCCGCCAGCGAAAGATGAGCGCTAGCGCCGCAAGTTGGCGGCGGTGAGCGCTTGTAAAGCAAGTGTTTTTCATGGAGTAATATGTAAAACGCCAGTTGTCTGAGCTGCACAGGTTATCTCGTGTAGATTATTAGGGTTTTCTCTAAAGTTGAGAAAACCTAAGCATCTTTTCAGCACAATCATTGCTGTGCGGCATCGCTTGCCTCGATTGAACATGTAATCTCTCAACGTGATGAATCCACAGATCTGTTTCTGAACATTCCGCACTTCTGCTGCCCATTGGCAGAAAGCGCAACAAGATAAGACTAATATCTAGACTTATTTGTGGAATATTGATCATTCTGAAGCAAATAGAACTAAATTCTAGTCTTATTTCCGACCATTCCGCACTTCTGCTGTCCATTGGCAGAAAGCGCTACAAAATAAGACTAAGATCTAGGCTTATTTATGCAAAATTGATCATTCCGAAGCGAATAGAACTAAATTCTAGTCCTATTTCCATCCATTCCGCACCTCTGCTGCCCATTGGCAGAAAGCGTCGCAAAATAAGACTAATATCTGCACTTACTTGTGCAATATTGGTCATTTTGAAGAAAATAGATCTAGTTTCTAGATCTATAACAATCTCTAGGAATCTAGCAATTATGAGCAGAATTAGTAGAGGTTATTGCATAATCATTACATATTTTTATAAATAATTCTGTTAAATAGGTTAGTTTCACAGGTAATAAACCTGGTCACCAGCTCATTTATTCTGATCAACAACTCTCTCAATTGATGAACTATTTTTGATAGATATATGTCATTGAGATTAAACTATCCGCTATACCCATATCCCATATTGTTTCCTACGAATTGACTATTTCAACTATGAACATCCAGTGTGATATGCTAATCGCAAGCATTTTTTACGGCTATATTGAAGTTTATGTCAAATTGGTTCATTATTGATTTTTGAGCAAAAATAAACGATGATTAGTCGTGTTTTTATGTATGTGCGCTCGTTTTCGAACTTATTTTCGAATGCATGCGAGCTCTTTACCGAACACACTTCCGAGCTCGTTTCAATCCCTATAAACGACCCCGAAAGTCTTTTTGCAAGCCGCTGGCATTATAGCTACTCCATCAAATTTCGACCATAATACGAATGAATAGTTAAGGAGGCTTTACCAAAATGGCAACCCCATATCTTACTGTTGTTGGGCTCGGCTCAGGTGATCCTGACCAAATGACGCTTGGCGTATGGCGCAGGCTGCAAGCAGCGAAGAAAATTTTTGTCCGTACGGCTGAGCATCCTGCAATGTCGATGCTTCTGGAAATCGGTATGGAATATACCTCATTTGATACTTTGTATGAGCAGCATGATTCCTTTCCGGATGTGTACAAGGCAATAGCCGAGGCGCTTATTTCCGAAGCGAAAAGCATGAGCACAAGCGTGGACGAGCCTATTATTTATGCGGTTCCCGGGCACCCAATGGTGGCTGAACGCACGGTTCAGCTGCTGCGCGAGCAATGTCCGGAAGCGGGTATTGAGCTGCAAATTATCGGCGGTGAAAGCTTCCTTGATCAAGCTTTTATTAGTCTTGGAATCGATCCGATAGAAGGTTTTGCGCTGCTTGATGCAGCTGAATTACAGCCGTCTTTGTTGCAGCCGCAGTTGCATACTCTGATTGGACAGGTGTATGATGCCTTCACGGCATCTGATGTTAAGCTTGCGCTTATGGAGCGTTATCCCGATGACTACGAGGTTGTGGTAGGGCATGCTCTTGGTGTTGCGTCCCAGCAGCAGATCATTCGCGTTCCGCTATACGAGCTTGATCGCACACCTGGTTACGGTAATTTATCGTTGATTTGGGTACCGCGCTCTGATGATGCAGCGCTTCGCAATCGTTCCTTTGAGCGATTGCATGAGATTGTATCTATTCTTCGCAGCCCTGAAGGTTGTCCTTGGGATCAGGAGCAGACGCATCAGTCTATCCGTAAAAATTTTATCGAAGAGCTGTATGAAGCGCTTGAAGCCATCGATAATGATGATCCGGATGCTATGCAGGAGGAATTTGGCGATGTTATCCTGCAAGTGATGCTTCATAGCCAAATGGAAGAAGAGACTGGCGCATTTTCCGTCTATGATGTGATACAATCACTTAACGAGAAGCTTATTTTCCGCCATCCGCATGTATTTGGGGACGTTGATGCGAGCAATTCGGAAGAGGCGCTGGTTAACTGGGAACAAATGAAGGCTGAGGAAAAACGGATTAAAGGAACCGATGTTTCGCGTACATCGGTGCTGGATGGCATTCCGCCAGATCTGCCAGCACTCATGAAAGCCTACAAGCTTCAGAAAAAAGCGGCTAAGGTAGGTTTTGATTGGGACGAGCTTGGCCTTGTGCTTGCCAAGATTGAAGAGGAGCTTGCAGAGCTGCGCGCAGCGATAACCTTGCAATCGGAAGAGGAGCAGGCATCTGAGCTTGGAGATTTGCTGTTTGCAGTCGTCAATGCCTCGCGCTTCATCCACGCTGATCCGGAAGAGGCGCTTTCCCGCACGAACAAAAAATTCCGCAGTAGATTTGAGTATATTGAGGAACAGCTTCGTATAAGCGGTAAAAATTTTGACCAGACTGATTTAACAGAAATGGATCGTTGGTGGGAAGAGGCAAAACGTCAATCCTAGCTTGCAATTCGTCATGAATCGCCTTTATTCCGCAACAAACGCAAAAAAATTTCAAATAGCGGCAGGATTTATTTGCTACAAGGCAGAATAAGTATTCTTCGTGAGAGTAAAAATGGGAAGCAAAGGCGACGCCACAAGCGTCGACCACAAATAATGGTTAAAAATTAGGAGGATTTTATAATGAACAAAACAGACTTGATCAACAACATTGCAGAAAAAAGCGGTTTGACTAAACGTGACGTAGAAGCAGTACTTAACGGCTTCTTGGGCGAAGTAACAGATGCACTTGCTGGTGGCGATAAAGTACAATTGATCGGCTTCGGTACTTTTGAAACTCGCAAACGTGCTGGACGCACTGGCCGCAACCCGCAAACAGGCGCTCCAATCGAAATTTCTGAAGCAAAAGTTCCTGCATTCAAAGCAGGCAACAAGTTGAAAGAAGCTATCCAATAATCTATGCGATTAGATAAATTTCTTAAGGTATCCCGGCTGATCAAACGCCGTACCGTTGCGAAGGATGTATCCGAGCAAGGTCGCGTATGGATCAACGGCCGCGAAGCGAAAGCTAGCAGCGCCGTCAAAGTCGGTGATGAGCTCCAAATCCAGTTCGGTCAAAAAATCGTAACCGTTCGCGTTGAGCGAATTGCGGAGACGACCCGTAAGGATGAAGCCGGAGAGCTGTATACCTTGGTGAAAGAAGAGCAACGCCAGCGCGAGAATACGCTCGACTGGGAAGTACCGCAATAACAACAAGGCTGCCTACAAGCATAATACTTGCAGGCAGTCTTTTTTTATGCCCAATAAGTAGCTTCTAAATTTTACGAGATTCCCTGTTTCAACATCATAAATTATGTTTATATACTCGGAGGACTATTCGATGAATCATCTGCAGCTGCCCATTCCCGAGTATCGGCGAAAGGGTTTTTCATTGCTTGCGCATGCTTGTGCTCTCTATTTCAAAAACATTGTACCCATTCTATTTTTAACAGCGATAATTACGATTCCGGTTGAGGCTATTAAAAACTATTACTATTTTGAACCGGAAGACGGCTTTATTTATATGCCCGCCAACAGCATGGACAGTGTGACCAGTTTATTTTTCCTATGTGTCATCACGCCGATGATTATCTATTACATACTTGGTAAAATGACGGGGAATAGCAGTGGCATTGTGCAGCCCATTCTGCGGGGGCTTCGCAAATGGCCGCGCATGATTGTGTATACTTTTCTACACGGCGTCATTGTAATTGCGGGATTTATCGTATTTATTGTTCCGGGTTTCTTGTTTGCTGTATGGCTGATGCTGATGCCTATAATTGTTTCTATTGCTGATACATCGCGGATAAATCCGATGACAGTTAGCCGTGATTTGGCACGCGGGCGTTATTTCAAGCTTGTAGGCTATGCGATTGGCGGATACGTTATGGTCATAGTGCTTACCAGCATTATCGTTTTTATTTTCTCTCTCTTTGTGAATCAATCATGGATAACCGCGACGATATTTGATTTATGCTATAGCCTATTCAACCAGTTGGTAACCATTGTACTATTGCTAGTTTTTCTACAGGTATATACAGAAAGAAACGACGACGCGCTGAATGCTATGAATCAAGCAGATTAGGTTCTAATTCTCGTCCACGCCCCATAAGCTAGTCTTAACATATAAGACAGGATAAGCTTTACGCCTATGCCCTTCTTATATTTGAACGCGAAACGTATGCTGCGCCGCACTAGCTCGGCTGTAGCCGTTTACGCCAAGACATGTTAACGAAGCGGAGGACGAGTCTATGGTTGACCAAGGCAAGGGGCAGAAGCGTCAGGAAGTCAAAATGCTAAATCGCAAGCTGCTGGAGCTTACCGGAGTCGTAAACGTAGAGAGCTTTGACAGCGAAGAGTTTTTACTCGAAACAGAGCTTGGCTTCTTGGAGGTTAAGGGCCAAAATTTGCATATGAAGCTTCTTAGCCTTGAACAGGGAATGGTAACTATTGAAGGACTCGTCCATTCGCTCGCCTATATGGACAGCAACAATTCCTCCTCTAAATCCAAAGGGTTGTTCGGGAAGCTATTTAAGTGACGCTTAATATGCAATGGTTAACGATGGCGGTCATGCTATTATCAGGCCTTGGCATGGGAACAGTATTCGACGGCTACCGAGTCGTGACGAATGAGCTCAAGCTTCCGCGCTGGTGGCTTCCGGTGCTTGATATCGTTTACTGGATGGCAGCGGCATTGATCGTCTTTCGGGTACTGTACGCTAGCAACAATGGCGAGGTGCGAGCGTACGTTTTTATCGGACTGGCTATTGGGATGGTCATCTATTATTTCTTTTTTAGCAGAATCGTTATTCAAGTCGTAAAATGGATCATCGGAGCCGTTCGCAAACTAATCCAAATTTTGCTAAAATGCCTGGATATTCTTATCGTTAAGCCGATTTTACTGCTCTATAAGTTGGTAAAGGTAATTTTGGCATTTGGGTCTGCGCTCACTATTTTCACTCTAAAAATTGTGATACAATTAGTCCGTCCATTTTGGAAATTGTTTGTTTGGATGGCAGGTCCAGTCATTCGTCCGCTTGGACGGTGGCTATCGCGCTACGCTGCCAAATGGCAATTAGTTGGCAAGCTGAGGGGATTTGGACAACGAATAGCTCGATTGTGGAGCAAATGGTTTAGGAGGTAACACCGCTCATGGCAAAAGCAGCTGAGAATAAAACGCCAGGGAATGCTGGCACAAAACGCCGGTTCAAACTATGGATGATGTTCATCGTGCTATTTATGGGCTGGGCGGGGTATACAATTTTTGGCCAAATGCAGCAGAAGAACGCAACAGGTTTGAAGCTGACTACAATTCAAGATAAGCTTGATGTTACCACCAAAGAAACCGAGGAGCTTAAACGTCAAATTGAACGATTAAACGACCCAGAATATATCGAACAGCTAGCAACAAAAGAGCAGGGCATGGTAAAGAAGGGCGAGCAGCAAATTTTCAGTGACTAATTAGGGCGTCAATTCGGGTGAACGTCTGTTGACCTTACTTGAACGGTTCGGTTATAATCACGTTAATAGCGTTTTCGCAAAACTTTTAGCATATGCTTATGAATTCAGTTTTGCTTCGCATAACTTTTAGGGAGGAACATTTTATTTTATGGCAATTGAAGTGGGCGCTAAGTTAGAAGGAAAAGTGACAGGCATTACGCATTTTGGGGCATTTGTCGACTTGTCGGGAGGTGTCACGGGTCTTGTTCACATTTCGGAAATTGCTGATAATTACGTCAAAGACGTGAAGGATCACCTGAAGATCGACGATGTCGTGAAAGTCAAAGTGATCAACGTGGACAAAGACGGAAAGATCGGGCTTTCCATTAAGCAAGCCATTGACCGGCCAGAAGGCCAACCAGCGCCACAACAACGCGAGCGTCACAGCGGAGGCGGCGGTGGAAGCACTGGCGGTAGTGGTGGTGGTGGCGAACGTTTCAACCGCGGTGGCGGTGGTGGTGGCGGCGGACGTCCCTTCAACAAGCAATCGGCTGGCAGACCGGCATACGGTAAACCGTCATTCGAGGATAAAGTGTCACGGTTCCTGAAAGACAGCGAAGAGCGCATCTCCTCTTTGAAGAAGAATACGGAGGGCAAACGCGGCGGACGCGGTGCCAAGCGAGTATAAGCTGAATCGTCATAACATTATACATGAAGCAGAACCTAACCGGTTCTGCTTTTTTTGCGTCCAGCTGCACAAGTTTCCCCGCGATAATGAGTAAGCGTATACAGGTTGCTGTCGAAGCAGGACAATAAGACTGCGTATATGCTGGTGAATGTTTGGACGAGCCTCTAATTGTCACGGTCAATGTCGTTTGTAAAGCGCGCAGAATCGTAAAAAAAATACTTTTCTCTCATCCTCCATCATTCCCGACACATTATAACCCCGATTCGCCATCATTTCAAAAGGACACAACACATATTTTGTTGTCGGACCTGTGTGATTTGGTTGTGCAGGAGGTATTGAAATCCCATATGGGATATATGTTTGACAGTGAAATGACAATGACCGCAATGCCATTTATTTTTGTCGGAAAAAATTTACAATTCAGTTGCTTTAACTGACATACTTTATGCGGACAACCTCCTATAATGAAAAACACATTACATTCGGAATGGTGGTGTCTGCTCATGGAAAAGGAAAACGCGGTTGTGCTTCCAGGTGTGAAACGGTTAGGACTAGCTCAGACGATGTTGCAGAAAGGTCGGGAATGGGCGGCTGCAAGGCGGTTCATTCAAGTCATTTTAGCAAAAAAGTGGACGTTTCTACTCGTAGGTGTAGCTTTCTTGCTCGGAAGAGCGGTTATACTCGAATCGCTGATGCCGTTTGCCATTGCTTATTTCGCCGTTATTTACTTTATGAGAAGGGATATTTACCCGTGGGTAGCGATATCCTTAGTAGCCGGGAGCTGGTTTGCAGCTGATCCTGCCCCGATGTGGATTGCGATGGAGATTGCTGTACTCTTTCTTTTTCTAAAGGGATTAGAAACCTACGAGAGGGCAGAACTGTCGTCGGCGCCCATTCTAGTGTTCGCATCAACGTTAATGGTGCAAATGTTCAGCGTGTTTATAGGGGACGAGCTGAGCTGGTACAATTTCATGCTCGTTGTGGTGGAGGCCGCGCTTGGTTTCGTGCTCACATTGGTGTTCATACAAGCGATACCGGTGCTTACGATGACCAAAAAATCAGCTTCTCTCAAAAACGAGGAAATCATTTGTTTAATGATTTTACTCGCGTCGGTTATGACGGGGGCGGTTGGATGGGTGTTTTACGGAATGTCGGTAGAGCATGTGATGTCACGTTATATGCTGCTCCTCTTTGCTTTAGCAGGGGGTGCGCCGCTTGGCGCTTCGGTCGGTGTGGTTGCAGGACTCATTCTAAGCTTGGCTGATTTTGGTGCAGTCGTTCAAATGAGCTTACTCGCTTTTGCGGGCTTGCTGGCTGGTCTGCTGCGTGATGGCGGCAAAATGGCAGCGGCATTCGGAATGTTGCTTGGAACATCGATTTTATCCATATATGTAGGAAGTCAGGCTGATGTTATGAGCTCAACCTGGGAGTCGGTAGCAGCCGCAACGCTGCTTATGCTGACGCCGCGTATTATGATCCGCACGATATCACGTTATGTGCCGGGTACGAATGAGCATGCCAAATCTCAGCATGATTATGCCAAGCGGGTACGTGAGGTGACTGCGGACCGCGTATCACAGTACTCAGAAGTGTTCCGTCAGCTGTCAAAGAGCTTTGGCCAGCTCAATAGCAGCGTTACGACGGTTAAAAGGGAGGATGAGATCAGCCATTTTATGAATGCGGTTGCTGAGCGCAGCTGTGCCAGCTGCCATCGGCAAAATGCTTGTTGGGAGGACAAGTTCTTTCATACGTACAAAATGATGACCGATATGATGACGGTTGTAGAGGAGAAACGGATTCCGTCCCCTAAGGAAATACCGCGGGCTTGGTCGGCGCATTGCGTGAAATCGTCACAGGTTCTTGTGGATATGAGCCAGCAGTACGAGCTATATCAAAATAATATGCACTGGAAGAAGCAAATATGCGACTCCCGTCAGCTTGTAGCGGATCAATTGCAGGGTGTATCGCAGGTAATGGAGGATTTGGCGAAAGAAATTAAAAGGGAGGGACAAACGCTTCATCTGCAGGAGGAGCAAATTCGAGAGGCGGTGGAAGGACTCGGTTTATCCGTACAGGGGATTGATATTGTGAGCTTAGAGGAGGGGAATGTGGATATAGAGGTGTATCATACGTTTGGACAAGGCTATGATGAGTGCCGAAAAATAATCGCACCGCTGCTTAGTGATATTTTGGGAGAGCATATTGCAGTGAAGTCGGAGCACTCCCCAACGAGAAGCGGTGAGCCGTCCCTGGTCGCGTTTGGTTCAGCCAAGCAGTACGAGGTGGAGACGGGCATAGCTGGTGCAGCTAAAGGAGGAGATCTGCTGTCTGGCGACAGCTTTAGTATGGTGGAGCTTGGAAATGGCAAGTTTGCAGTTGCGATCAGCGATGGTATGGGCAATGGTGAGCGTGCGCGTCAGGAAAGCAGCGCGGCATTGTCGATTCTGCAGCAGCTGCTGCAGTCAGGCATGGATGAGAAGCTGGCCGTGAAGTCAGTTAACTCGGTGCTCTTATTGCGCTCATCTGATGAAGTATTTGCTACCGTCGATTTAGCGATCGTTGATTTGTATACGGCGCAAACGACGTTTATGAAAATAGGATCAACGCCAAGCTTTATTAAACGAGGAAATGAGGTTATTCCGATAACAGCGAACAATTTGCCGATTGGCATTCTTCAAGATATTGACGTCGACTTCGTGTCGATGCAAATGCAATCGGGCGACACGCTAGTCATGATGAGTGACGGCATTTATGATGCGCCGGGCCTTGCGGTTAATAAAGAGCTCTGGATGAAGCGAATTATTAGCGAGCTGGCGACAGATGATCCGCAGGAAATGGCGGATGCGCTGCTTGAGAAGGTGGTTCGTCATCATAATGGAGAGATTATTGATGATATGACCGTGCTTGTAGCGCGTATCGATAAGCATTTGCCAGAATGGGCATCCTTCCGTTTTCCGGGTGTGACGCGCATGGAGCGTCCAAGGACGGTGAGCTGAGTATAGAAATAAAATATGGATTGTGAAATCATTTATAAAATTAAAACAATGATGAATGGATACTTGAACGGTGAGCTTGTATCTATGATATTCATTGAGCAAGCAGTAGCCTATTTTGTTGTCGGCTGACTCACGCTGACAGGAAATGGGCTATTGTTATTGTTTGTTACATAATAGCGAGCGTATAGTACATAAAAGCTTTAAAGTAACAAAGACATGACATGCTTTGTTGAATTAACCCGCGAAACGGAATTCACACTAATATTAATACATACACGTAGATTTTATTTTTGAAACATCAATTTGTTGCTGCATTCATTCAACACTCAATTATGACCGATGAAAGATAAAGGGGCATATGAAGTTTAGTAATTTTCAACTGTGGTACATAGTAAATGCTCAAATAAAATAGTTATACATATTGCTATGAATATCAAACCTATTTTCAATGAGTGGACAGATGTGCCTTATTAATACAAGTAATATTGGTTTGTTATATGTGTAAATATCAATTTTTAACTAGTCTAGTTGTTTATCCCTCTCAAAAAAGGCAAAGCTAATAGAAAGGCAAAGGGCTAAGCCTATGCTTACGAAGCTGCGTTTGATTCTCAAACGCTAAGCCTATGCATACGATGCCGTGTTTGTTTCTCAAACACTTGGCTCATGCTTACGATGCCGTGTTTGTTTCTCAAACACTTGGCTCATGCTTACGATGCTGTGTTTGATTCTCAAACACTAAGCCTATGCTTACGATGCTGCGTTTGATTCTCAAACGCTTGAGGAGGGTAAATCATTATGAAGCAAATATTGTTGATTACAGATGGATGCTCTAATGTGGGTCTAAGTCCAGTCATAGCGGCGGCACATGCACAATCGGAAGGAATTTCAGTAAATGTAGTAGGCGTACTCGATCATGGCGATGTAGGTGAGCTTGGCGCGGCTGAGATTGATGAGATTGCGCGTGCGGGCGGCGGTCTAAGCAGGATGGTAAATATGCGTCAGCTGTCGCAGACGGTACAGATGATGACTCGCAAGACCGTAGTGCAGACGATTCAATTAGCAGTTCAGAAGGAATTGAAGCAGGTGCTTGGCAACGGCTCAATCGAAGCATTGTCGCCGGAGAAGCGTGGCGATGTTGTACGTGTTATCGACGAGCTGGGGGAGACATCAAATTTGCAAGTGGCGCTTCTTATTGATGCCAGCGCCAGCATGAAGCCAAAGCTGGCGGCTGTGGAGGAGGCTATACGCGATTTAATGCTCAGCCTGCAAGCGAGACAAGGAAAAAGTGAAATCTCGGTATTTCATTTCCCAGGCTCAAGACATGGGGATGACTGTTTGATGGATTTGAGCTGGACGAGTCACTTGAATGGTGTTCACGCCATCTTTCCGAAACTGCAAATGGGCGGAACCACGCCGACGGGCCCTGCGATTATGCATGTCATTGATTTTTATCGCCAGGGCGATTATGGTAGACAGAGCAGAGACGAAACGGATGGGATGATGAGTGACTACGTCGTTTAAAGTTGATCTTCGCCGTGGCATGGTGGTGGTTGGCAAGTGGAAACAAGGGCGTTACCGGATAGAGAGGTTGCTTGGAGAGGGCGCAAACGGTAAAGTATATCTCGTACAGCGTGATCGCAGCTGGTATGCGATGAAGCTCGGTTTAGATGCACTCGATCTGCAATCGGAGATCAATGTGCTGCAGTCGATCGCCAAGCAGAAGCAATACGGGCAGGAATCCTTTTTGTTCGACGTAGATGATTTGTACGGTCCGGATGGAAAGGAATATCCTTTTTATATTATGCGCTATGTACTGGGATCTAAGCTGGACGATTACCTAAAGCAGCACGGCTCGGAGTGGTTTCCGTTAGTTGGCTTGAATCTGCTGGGCAAGCTGACGAAGCTGCACCAAGCAGGATGGGTGTTCGGCGACTTAAAGGTGGAAAATGTGCTCGTTGCCGATTATGGTCATGTTGAGCTGGTTGATTTCGGCGGGGTGACTGCAGCAGGCAAAGCCGTTCGCCAATTTACTGAAATTTATGATCGGGGCTACTGGAATGAAGGCTCGCGATCTGCTGATCCGAGTTACGATTTGTTCTCGTTTGGTGTGCTTTGCATACAGCTGCATGAACCAAAACGGCTTCATCAGTTGACGGTGGAGCTATTGCCGCAAAATCGCTCAGCTGTGGAGCTCATCCAGATCGCTGAATCCAGTTCGGTATTAAAGCCAGTTGCCGGATGGCTGCGTAAAGCTTTTGCAGGACAGTATTCGGATGCGGGTGAGGCTTCAGCGGCTTGGCGTTTACTGATGCATAGACGAGACACGCATAGACCCTCTGCTACACCAGGGTGGTTAAAGGGGCTTGCTGCCCTTTCAGCGGTCTTGCTTGGAACGTCGGTTTACTGGCTCATACGCAATGTGCTGTAGCGGCAGCACGCAACGGGAAATGAAGGTGAGGTACAACCTATGAATCTGCGAAACGAGCTTGAGAAAACAGCTGCAGACCGCAGGCTTTGGTCGAGAGGGGATTGTATTGTTGTAGCAGTGTCCGGAGGTCCGGATTCAATGGCGCTGCTGCATATGCTGTCTGCTGTAGCGAAGAGCAATGAAATCTCCATTATTGCAGCTCATGTGAATCACGGCTTTCGAGTAGAGGAGTCGGCGCATGAGCTGATTGTCGTTAAGCAATTTGCGGAGCAGCTAGGGGTCATTTGTGAGACGGTAACGTTCGACATGCCGTCTTATATAGAAGAAACCCGAATGAATGGACAAGCTGCCTCACGCGAGAGGCGGTACGGCTTTTTGCATGAAATCGCGACCCGATATGGAGCTTCGCGTATCGCGCTCGCCCATCATGCAGATGATCAGGCGGAAACCGTCCTTATGCGCGTCATTCGTGGGACAGGCTTAACTGGTTTGGCGGGAATTCTCAGTAAAAGAAGAGAAAAAAACGTGGAACTTATCAGGCCGCTGCTTCGTATGAACAAGTCAGACCTTCTGCGTTACTGCGAAGAACACCAAATTCCTTACTGCACGGACAGCAGTAACAAGGAACGCCATTATTTCCGAAACATCATTCGGTTAGATATTTTACCGTATTTATCAAAGCATAATCCGCACATATCCCAATCCCTTCAACGACTTGCTGAAGTAGCGGGAGCGGAAGACGAATGGATGGAGAAACAAACCGAAGCGTTATTAGCGCAGCTCGTTACGTTATCCCCCAATGAATGCGCGATAAGCTGCGACGATTTGCATGGTCTCCACGTCGCTTTACAAAGGAGATTGATTAAACTAATATTAAGTTATCTTTCTAAGGAAACGGAAAAGATATCTTTCGAGCAGATTGAGACGATGAGGCTTGCTGCTTCCACTCATGCGCCTGCAACTTGGCGAATCGATGCTGGTGCCGGCATTTGCTGCGCTCGTGAATATGATAGAATGCGGTGGATTCAAGTGCCACAGCATGTATCCAAAGAAGCGAGTGTCTATTTGTGCGAGGTGGGAAGGGATAAAGCTAGCCTGGCGATCGAGCAATGCGGGTGGACATTTGAGTTTGCTTATACATCAGCGTTAGAAAGTTGTAAGCCTGCATCGCGTTATGAAGCCTGCTTTGATGCGTCGGAACTAACGTATCCGCTCGTTGTTCGAAATCGGCAGCCGGGAGACAGAATTCAGGTTTTAGGATTAAATGGTTCGAAAAAAGTGCAAGATATGTTCGTTGACGAGAAAGTTGCTCCGCTGAAGAGAGAGCTGTATCCATTGCTGTTTGATGGATCAGGCAAATTACTCTGGATTCCGGGCATTCGCAGATCAAGCCATGCGCTTACGGATGTACACACAAAAGACGTGTTATTCATAAGGGCAGGCAACGAATAAGAAGCACTGGTACACTCATAAACATAGTTAAGCGTAGGGGGATTTACACTTGCAGAACGATATTCAAGAAGTATTGTACGACGCGCAGCAAATTGGTGAGAAGGTTAAGGAACTTGGTGCAACACTGAGTAAAGATTTTAATGGGCGTAATCCGCTCGTTATTTGTGTTTTGAAAGGCGCGTTTATTTTCATGGCTGATTTGGTTAAGGAAATTACAGTGCCGCTTGAAATTGATTTTATGGCTGTATCTAGCTACGGACAATCCACGAAATCATCTGGCGTTGTCAAAATTATTAAAGACCTCGATGTATCTGTCGAAGGCCGAGATGTTCTAATCGTTGAAGATATTATCGACAGCGGATTGACGCTTAGTTACCTAATTGACGTGCTAGAGCGTCGCAATGCGAAGTCTGTTACAGTTGTAACTTTGTTCGATAAGCCTGCTCGCCGTACAGTTGAATTGGAAGCAGACTATAAAGGCTTTTCACTGCCTGATGAGTTTGTTGTCGGTTATGGACTGGATTATGCAGAGAAATATCGTAATCTCCCTTATATTGGTATTTTGAAGCCGCAAGTTTATCAAAAATAATTGCGATTCACCCGTACATGCCCTTCTCCGTACACCTCTATTGTTATGGAAAGTCATGATATGGTAAAATATTTTAAGCGTCTGAGAGGAGGTTGGGGATGAATCGGATCATCCGTAATACTGGTTTTTATTTAATTATCTTTTTGGTGACCGTTGGGATTTTTCAATTTATCAGCAGCCAAAATAACACGACCGTTGGATTGCGTTACGATGAACTCGTTGCAGCAATTGAGTCAGGGAATGTTAAAGAGTTAAGTGTTAAGTACGAGAACCAATCTTATTTTGTTTCCGGAAAATATAAAGTGAAACCTGCGGATGCAGAAAACGATCAATTCGTATCAAGGACCGGCGTTAGCGCTGAGCCTAAGATCGCTGAATGGTCGAAGCAGTATGGATTCGCTTATGAGACGAAGGAAATGGATCAGCCAAGCATTTGGCTTACATTCCTTACCTCCATTATTCCGTTTGTCATCATCTTTGTCCTGTTCTTCTTCTTGATGAATCAAGCTCAGGGCGGCGGCGGCAAAGTTATGAACTTTGGCAAGAGCAAAGCGCGGCTTTACGATAATGAGAAGAAGCGGATTACATTCGAAGATGTCGCTGGCGCAGACGAGGAGAAGCAAGAGCTCGTTGAGGTCGTAGACTTCTTGAAGGACCCGCGGAAATTCAATTTAGTAGGCGCTCGTATACCGAAGGGCGTATTGCTTGTTGGTCCTCCGGGTACAGGTAAAACATTGCTTGCTCGTGCAGTAGCAGGCGAAGCGGGCGTGCCGTTCTTCAGCATTTCCGGTTCTGATTTTGTAGAGATGTTCGTCGGTGTCGGTGCATCCCGTGTACGCGACTTGTTTGAGAACGCGAAGAAAAATGCTCCTTGTATCATCTTTATCGATGAGATTGATGCGGTAGGTCGTCAACGTGGCGCTGGTCTAGGCGGCGGACATGATGAACGTGAGCAAACGCTCAACCAATTGCTCGTTGAAATGGATGGCTTTGGTGCCAACGAAGGTATTATTATTATTGCAGCAACAAACCGTCCGGATATCCTTGATCCAGCGCTTCTGCGTCCAGGCCGTTTTGACCGTCAAATTACGGTTGACCGTCCAGACCTTAAGGGCCGTGAAGCGGTGCTTAAAGTACATGCGCGCAATAAGCCGCTATCCAAGGATGTTAAGCTTGAAGTTATCGCAAGACGTACAACAGGCTTTAGTGGCGCTGATTTAGAAAACTTACTTAATGAAGCAGCTCTCCTAGCTGCCCGTCGTAATAAGAAAGATATCGCAATGGTTGAAGTTGATGATGCGATTGACCGAATCATTGTTGGTACGGAGAAGAAAAGCCGTGTTGTCAGTGATCGTGAGAAACGTATTGTCGCTTACCATGAAGCAGGCCATACGATTGCAGGCTTCTTCTTGGAGCATGCGGATATGGTGCATAAGGTTACGATTATTCCTCGCGGACGTGCTGGCGGATATGTCATCATGCTTCCAAAAGAAGATCGTATGCTTGTAACGAAACAGGAGCTTCTGGACAAAATCACTGGTTTGCTTGCAGGCCGTGTAGCAGAGGAACTGTTTATTGGTGAAATTGGTACAGGTGCATATAGCGACTTTAAACAAGCGACAGGCATCGTACGCAGTATGATTATGGAATACGGTATGAGCGACAAGCTTGGACCGATGCAATTCGGCAGTTCACAAGGCCAAGTATTCCTTGGACGTGATATTGGACATGAGCAGAACTACTCTGATGCCATTGCATACGAGATAGATCAAGAAATGCAATCCATTATTACAGGCTGTTATGATCGTGCGAAGAAGCTATTAACAGAGAAGAGCAAAGAAATGCATTTGATTGCTCAAACACTGCTTAATGAAGAAACGCTCGAAATGGATCAAATCAAACGTTTGGTTGAGACTGGTACTTTGGAAGGCGGTCCTTCTACTGATGCAGTTGAAACAAATGAGCCGACAACCGAGCCTATTATTGAGACGGTTGGAGACGTAAAGGTGCGCATCCAAACTCGTGATCAGGACGAAGCGAAAGCTCCGAACCTTGAGAAACGTGATGCAACAGAAGATCCAGATAAGAACGAATAGTATTTTATGGATAATTGTTAACGATAGTCGCTTTGCTACTTGTAAAGAGTAGCGGGCGACTATTTTTTTCTTTATTAATGTTCGGATTTAGCCTATAATACGTGTATAAACCTCAGATGAAAAACAGAAATGCTCACATGGGGGTTTTGCACATATTGGTCAAATGTTACATAGATGTTACATGACAACGGTCATAACGTTTTTATGTCATTTTAACTGACATAAGTTATTGACGTTTATTTTTTTGTAACTATAATGAAATAATAGCGGCCAGTATCAGCAAGAATAAGAATGTAACAGGGGTTGCCAAGCTACACAAAAATTAGAGCAGGGGAGAAAACACGCATGAAAAAGACATTTAGCTTTATGCTTGTAATGATGATCGCGTTGACACTAGTGTTGTCAGCTTGCGGAGGAAAGAAAAACAACGAGGGTGGCACGAACGGAGATAAAGGCACTACGCCTGCTGTTGAAAACGATGGTACTGGAAAAGGCAAAAAAATTGGTATGGTTACTGATGTTGGCGGCGTACACGATAAATCCTTTAACCAAAGCGCATGGGAAGCTCTTCAGAAAGTAACTGCTGAGACTGGTGCGGAAACGAAGTTCTTGGAAAGTAAAGGCGAAGCAGACATGGAGCCGAACCTAAACAGCTTCGTTAAAGAAGGATATGACCTTACTTGGGGTATCGGTTTCTTGTTTAATGATGCACTAAGCAAAGTGGCTAAAGAAAATCCAGATGCTAAGCTAGCAGTAATTGACAGCGTAGTTGAAGCGCCAAACGTTGCTTCTATTACTTTCGCTGAAAACGAAGGATCTTTCCTTGTTGGTGTCGTTGCAGGTTTGATGACAAAAACAAATAAAGTTGGATTCGTTGGCGGTATGGAGATTCCGGTTATCAAGAAATTCGAAGCAGGCTTCAAAGCTGGTGTTGCTGCGGTTAAACCGGATGTTAAAGTTGAAGTTAACTATGCAGGTGACTTTGGTAAACCTGACCTTGGTAAATTGGCTGCATCAACAATGTACGATGGCGGTGCTGATATTATTTTCCACGCTGCTGGTGCTACAGGCAATGGTGTGTTCAATGAAGGTAAAGCGCGTAAAGACAATGGTGAAAACGTTTGGGTTATTGGTGTAGATAAAGACCAATCACTTGAGTTCGGTGATGAAATTACACTAACGTCCATGATGAAGGGCGTTGAAACTGCTGTTCATAAAGTATCCACAGATCTACTCGCTGGAACATGGGCTGGCGGAACTGTACAAGAGTTAGGTTTGAAAGACGATGCAGTAGGCTTGCCAGAAACATCTAAGAAAAACGTTCCAGCTGATGTTCTTGCTGAAGTAGAGAAATACAAAGCAAAAATCGTTAGCGGCGATATTAAAGTACCTACTGAATAGTTTTCTCCATTCAATGGTATCCTTTGATTGAGGATCGTTTGTTGATGAATCAGACAAGACCGGCTTCGGCCGGTCTTTGTTCTTTGTTGGGATAAGTAAGTGCTTTTAATGTCAAATTTTTTATGCATATTGAAGCAGTAAAAACCGGGGAGATGATGAGGAATGGACCGGAGCAAGGCGGCTGTACAGTTAAAGGGAATTACAAAGCGGTTTCCCGGATTGGTAGCTAACGATTCCATAAATTTTGAATTGAAGAAAGGTCAGATTCATGCGCTGCTTGGCGAGAATGGCGCAGGAAAATCGACCCTAATGAACATTGTGTTCGGACTATATCAACCGGACGAGGGCGAGATTTGGGTTAATGGTGAGAAAACAGTCATTGAGGGTGCCTCTAAAGCAATTGACCTTGGCATCGGAATGGTTCATCAACATTTCAAACTCGTACAGCCTTTTACCGTTGCAGAAAATATTGTGCTTGGCAATGAGCCTGTCAAAGGTATGAAAATCGACTACAAGCTCGCTAATGAGAAGGTTCGGGCGATATCCGAACGTTATGGTCTGAATGTAGACCCTCAGGCGCGAATTAAAGATATTACAGTAGGCATGCAGCAGCGTGTTGAAATTCTGAAAACGTTGTATCGCGGCGCCGAAATCGTTATTTTTGATGAGCCGACAGCTGTTTTGACGGTGCAGGAAATTGAGGAGCTAATCGAAATCATTCGCAACCTGGCTGCTGAAGGAAAGTCGATTATTATCATTACGCATAAATTGAAAGAAGTAATGGCTCTTGCAGATGCTGTAACCGTTATTCGACGCGGCAAGGTTATCAAGACAGTAACTACAGATGAGACGAATGAGCAGCAGCTTGCGGAATTAATGGTCGGCAGGGACGTATCCTTCGAGGTGAAGAAGACGAAGAACGAGCCTGGCGAAGTTATTTTATCTGTGGATGGATTGCAGATGAAAGGTGATCAAGGCAAAAATGTACTGGATGGTACGAGCTTCAACATTCGTGCAGGAGAGATTTTTGGCATAGCCGGTGTTGATGGCAATGGGCAAAGCGAGCTCATTTACGCTATAACTGGTATGCGCAAGCTGGACGGCGGCAGCGTTAAGCTGAATGGCAAGGATATGACGAATCATTCTCCGCGCCAAATATCGGTTGCGGGAGTAGGGCATATACCAGAGGATCGGCATAAGCATGGGCTGGTGCTAGATTTCTCAGTTAGTGAAAATATGATTTTGAATACGTATTTTGAGCCGGAATTCGGCCGTTCCATGTTTATTGATTACAACAGCATGGACAAGCTGTCTGAAAAGCTTGTTAACGAATTTGATGTTCGCTCATCAGGTATTCATACGCATGCTCGTCAGTTGTCTGGAGGAAACCAGCAGAAGGCTATTATCGCACGGGAGCTTCATAAAGATCCTGATTTGTTAATTGCGGTTCAGCCTACACGCGGTCTCGACATCGGTGCGATTGAATTTGTGCACAAGCGGTTGGTACAAGCTCGTAACGAAGGAAAAGCGATTTTACTCGTATCATTTGAGCTTGATGAGCTGTATGCACTGTCCGATCGAATTGCGGTCATGTATGAAGGCAAGCTAATGGGTGAGGTTGATGCTGAGCAAAGAGATGATCAGCAGCTTGGACTTATGATGGCTGGTAACAAAATAGCTGTACCTGCATCAGAGGGGAGAGGATAGCGTATATGGAAACCTTGAAAAAAATATTTAATAAATCGTCTATCCTTATTCCAATTGTGTCAATCATTCTTGGATTTGTGGTTGGCGCCATTGCCATGCTTGCTGGAGGGTACGATCCAATTCTAGCGTACACTTCTTTAATCAATAAGCTGTTTAGCACTCCTTACAATATGGGAGAAGCGGTTCGAGCAATTACACCATTGATCTTTACAGGTTTAGCCGTTTCCTTCGCTTTCCGTACAGGTCTATTCAATATCGGTGTTGAGGGACAATTTGTAATGGGCATGACTGGCGCGACAATCGTTGGCGTGCTGCTTGACCTGCCATGGTATATACATGCGCCTCTAGCTGTAATTACGGGTGCTGTATTCGGCGGTCTATGGGCGGGTATTGCTGGTTACTTGAAAGCGAAGCGTGGAGTAAATGAAGTTATTTCATCCATCATGCTGAATTGGATCGCATTGTTCCTCTCCAATTTTATCATCGCGAAGTTTCTTGTTGAGAAAGGCCAGCAGAAGTCGATGCCGGTTCATGAATCAGCTATGGTGAAAATTGATTGGCTTATTAAATTGACAGACAACGCTCGTATGCACTGGGGTACGGTTGTTGCGCTCATTTGTATCGTTGTGTTTTATTTCGTGTTATGGCGTACGAAACAAGGCTACGAGCTTCGCGCTGTTGGACATAATCCGGATGCAGCGTTATATGCGGGTATGAACGTTAACGTAACGATGGTTAAGTCGATGTTTATAAGCGGCGTATTCGCTGGTCTGGGCGGCGTGTTTGAAATTTTAGGCGTGTTCGGCAACCAGACCGTTATGGCCGCTTCTCCGGGCTATGGGTTTGATGGTATTGCGGTAGCGCTCCTTGGCGGCAATACGCCGATTGGTGTATTCCTTGGTGCAATCTTATTCGGTGGACTCAGCTACGGTTCAGCAGGCATGAGCTTTGGTGCGGGTGTTCCTCCTGAGGTCGTGCGTATCGTAATCGGCGCCGTTATTTTCTTCGTTGCTTCGCATGGATTGGTGAAGTGGTTCTTAAAGCCTTTTCTAAATAAACGTGCAAGCAAGCGGAAGGAGGCGGTGTAGGATGAACGTGCTAGACATCATTGGACAACTTATTAATACAACGCTCGTGTTCTCCACCGCACTCATTTTTACAGCGCTTGGCGGTATGTACTCAGAGCGCTCAGGTGTTGTGAACATCGGACTAGAGGGCTTGATGGTTTCAGGGGCGTTCGCCGCGGCAGTTGCAACGGAGTATGCGATACAAGCTGGGTTAGGCAGTGCTTCACCGTGGATTGGATTTATAGCTGCAGCTATTTATGGTACGTTATTTGCTTTATTGCATGCGATATCAACGATCACGTTCCGTGCGGATCAAACCGTCGTCGGTGTCGTTATTAACATTCTATCGCTTGGCTTAGCGCTTTACCTAACCAAAAGCATTTATGATGGATCAGGTCAAACGCCGCTTTTGGCTAATGTGTTCCACAAAGTGAAAATACCTTATTTATCTGATATTCCGTTGCTCGGGAAAGCTATTTTCACCGCGTATCCGACGACGTATATTGTCCTAGCTATCGCAGTAATCAGTTATTTCGTCTTGTTCCATACGCCATTTGGCTTGCGTCTGCGTGCGGTGGGCGAACATCCGAGCTCTGCGGATACCGTTGGTATTAGCGTAACGAAATACCGTTATATCGGCGTATTGCTCAGCGGCGCGCTTGCAGGCCTTGGCGGTGCGACAATTACGTTGACGACGACTAGCAGCTTTGCGCATAATACGATTTCTGGGCAAGGATTTATTGCGCTCGCAGCACTGATTTTCGGCAAATGGAATCCGCTTGGCGTTGTAGGAGCAGCAATGTTCTTCGGTCTAGCTCAGGCGCTTAGAAGCTTTGCACAGCGCTTTGAATTCTCGCAGCATATTCCAGTTGAATTTTTCTACATGCTGCCGTACGTTTTGACATTGATCGTTTTGGCAGGAGCTGTTGGTCGTTCAAATGCGCCCTCAGCACTTGGTCAACCTTACGATCCAGCAAAAAGATAATTCAATATGGTCTCTCTCCATCGCGGAGAGAGACTTTTTTTATTTCGTTGCTAATACAAGTGATGACGGAGGTCGCGATTATATAGTAAAAAAGGTTCATTTACGAAGAATGTGAGTGAGATACAGCGATCAAAATAATTTATTTTAAATTGCTGCCTTAAAAAGGCCTTTAACGCATTGACAGTAGCATCTACCGCGTGTAAATTAAAACTTAATCAAATGAATTTATCCCTTTTGGTTTAAACTATAGGTAAGCGACTTTCTAAGTTTGTGCATCAATTCACAAAGTTCAGCTTGCCGTATAACGGAATGGGTTATCGCCCATCCCTCATAAGAGGAGAGGATCTACTGTGGAAGCACTGGCACTGGAACGCAAGGCGGAGCAAAACCGAGAGCTGCGTGAACGGTTGTTACAGTTGAAGAAAGAACGGAATGCTATCATTTTAGCTCATTATTATCAACGTGATGAAATTCAAGAGGTAGCTGATTTCCGTGGAGATTCCTTCCTGCTTGCGCAGAAGGCTGCACAAACGGATGCTGAAGTTATTGTTTTTTGCGGCGTTCACTTTATGGGTGAGAGCGCAAAAATTTTGGCTCCTAATAAAACCGTTATCATTCCCGACGAGCGTGCGGGCTGTCCGATGGCCGACATGGTAAGTGTTGATGGCTTGCGTAAGCTGAAAGCGCAGCACCCGAATGCAAAGGTCGTTACTTACATTAACTCGTCTGCTGAGATCAAAGCGGAGACTGATATTTGCTGCACATCGGCAAATGCGGTTAAAGTTGTCAATTCGGTTGAAGGCGACGAGATCATCTGGGTACCAGATAAGAACCTAGGCCACTATGTGCAGCAGAATACCGATAAGAAAATGATTATCTGGGAAGGTTACTGCAATACGCACGATATGCTGACGGTTAAAGACGTAGAAGAAATGAAAGCGAAATATCCTAATGCGCAATTCGTTGTGCATCCGGAATGTCGTCCTGAAGTCGTTGAGCTAGGCGACTTTGTAGGCAGTACAACCGCTATTATTAAATATTGTAAAGAATCAGATTGCCAAGAATTTATCGTGGGAACAGAAGATGGCACTGGCTATCAGCTTCGTTTAGACAGCCCAGGTAAAACTTTTCATTTTGCATCTAAATATTTGGTGTGCCCTAACATGAAAGTAAATAATTTGAAGAAACTAGTGAAATGCTTGGAAACGATGCAGCCTCAAATCTACGTACCGCCACATGTTGCAGATCAAGCCCGTTTATCCTTGGAGCGCATGCTACTCGTGAAGTAGTATGCGCTGCTTCTACGCTTGGAGGAGCCAATGATGATTCCTAGATATTTAGTCGATGTGCAGTTAAGTGAGCTGCCTGTTATAGAAAAAGATGTGATTGTAATTGGGGCCGGCATTGCCGGTCTTTTTACCGCTATACGAGCAAGTGAAAACAATTCTGTCCTCATGATTACGAAAAAATCGCTGCTCGACAGCAATACGCGTTATGCGCAGGGCGGTATCGCTGCGGTTATTTCGGATGAGGATTCGCCGGCTTACCATAGACAAGATACACTCGTAGCGGGTGCAGGCTTATGTTCTAATGAAGCGGTTGATGTACTCGTTCATGAGGGACCCAAAGGTGTTCGCAGCTTAATAAAGATGGGGACGCAATTCGATCTGGAGAATGGCGAGTTTGCGCTTACGAAGGAAGGAGCGCATAGCCAGCGGCGTATTTTGCATGCTAACGGGGATGCTACTGGTTTCGAGATCGTACGAGCATTGTCCGAAACGGCTATTGCCAATCCTAAGATCGAAGTTTGGGACGACCATTTTGTTATTGATTTGGTTACACAGGACGGCGAATGCTGTGGTGTCATTGTACAGAAGCCAAGCGGTGCGCGGTTGTTTGTAAGAGGCAAAGCCGTCATTTTAAGCTCAGGCGGGGCTGGCCAGTTGTACCGTTACACGACAAATCCTGAGGTTGCCACAGGAGACGGCATTGCGATGGCTTATCGAGCAGGGGCATACATACAGGATGTCGAGTTTATTCAGTTCCACCCTACCTCTCTATGTTATCCAGGCGCGCCAAGGTTTTTGATATCAGAGGCTGTGCGCGGCGAAGGGGCGTATCTTCGTAATATTAAAGGAGAGCGCTTCATGGAACGCTACCATGAGCAGCTGGAGCTGGCACCGCGTGATGTTGTGGCGAGAGCCATCGTCAGTGAAATGGAAGAGACGAAATCGACCTTCGTTTATATTGATATTACACATGAATCACCGGAAATGGTAAAGCACCGTTTTCCTACTATATATGAATATTGCTTAAAATACGGCCTCGATTTGACGTCGGACTGGATTCCGGTTGCGCCAGCTATGCATTATATGATGGGCGGAGTGAAAACCGACCTAAATGGGGAAACGAATATAAAGCGTTTATTCGCTTGCGGCGAAGTATCCTCAACAGGTGTACACGGCGCTAATCGATTAGCGAGCAATTCGCTATCCGAGGCCATTGTATTTGGCAGAAGAATTGTAAAACGAATCGATGAGCTTCCGAGTCTTACGATTCAGCCTAATATTAGTAATGAGATAGAACGGAGCAGTACATCAATCCAAGCTGTCGTAGAAAGACGGCTTAAGCTGCAAAAGATTATGGTCCGTTACGCTGGCTTGCGCCGCGATGCAAGTGGTCTTATGAAGGGTCTTGAGGAATTGAAACGGCAGTTGCCTATCTATCAATCCGTTCTGACGGGGCGTGAGGAATACGAATTTGCTAATCTGCTCACCTGTGCCCTGCTGACTACGGAAGCTGCACTCTCTCGGGAGGAAAGCCGTGGAGCGCATTTCCGTGAGGATTTCCCGGTACGCGATGATGCAATGTGGAGAAAGCATACGGTGTTACACCGTCTATATGGATTGACGGAGGAGCGAATAGAGGATGTTTGAATGGATGGCAGGCGGTTATAATGCGGCAGTGCGTGAGCAAATTCGCGGATGGCTTGCAGAGGATATAGGCAGTGGGGATATTACGACCGAAACGACGATTCCAAGGGACTCGCGTTCCAAAGCCGTTATTCATGTGAAGGAAAGCGGTATAATTGCAGGGCTTCCGATTGCGAAGCTCGTATTTGAGGTTGTTGATTCGTCACTTGTCTTTGATTCCAAAGTACAGGATGGCGAGTATGTAAACAAGGGTACGATTATCGCCACCGTAGAGGGCAGTACGCATAGCCTATTAACCGGAGAGCGACTTGCGCTTAACTTAATGCAACGGCTGTCTGGCATTGCGACTAAGACACGTTCTTTCATCGATGCGCTTGAAGGATTGCCGGTTCGGCTTGTCGATACTCGCAAGACAACCCCAGGCCATCGGATGCTGGAGAAGTACGCAGTGCGTGTGGGGGGCGGCGCTAACCACCGATTTGGTTTATACGATGCAGTTATGATTAAAGATAACCATATTAAAGGCTCTGGCGGCATTCGTGCTGCGGTTGAAGCTGCGCGCAGTAAAATTCCACACACAATGAAGATTGAAGTAGAGACAGAATCGTTAGCGCAAGTGGACGAAGCACTTGCTTGTGGCGCAGACATTATTATGCTGGACAATATGTCTACAGATTTGATGAAGGAATGTGTAGCTCGAATTAAAGCAGCTTCTCCTCACGTTATCGTAGAAGCATCTGGCGGTGTCTCTTTAGAAACCGTTAAAGGTATCGCAGCTAGCGGCGTTGATGTCATTTCGGTAGGCGGATTGACTTATTCCTTCCATGCGCTCGATATTAGCTTGGATTTGAATGAGAAGAAGGGTGGGGAGTCGCTTTGATCCTCGTCATTGATGTTGGAAATACGAATATTGTGCTAGGTATCTATAAAGGAAAAGAACTTTTGCACCATTGGCGGCTGAGCACCAATCGTTCTGCTACAGTAGATGAATACGGCATTAACATTCATAATCTGTTTCATTATGCGGGCGTGAAGCTGGAACAAATGGAAGGCGTCATTATTTCATCGGTTGTTCCACCGTTGATGCGKACACTCGAGCAGCTTTGTCTCAAATATTTGCGTAAAGTTCCCCTAGTCGTAGGGCCTGGCGTCAAAACCGGATTAAACATCCGCTATGAGAATCCACGTGAGGTTGGGGCTGATCGGATCGTCAATTCGGTGGCGGGCATCGTAAAATACGGCTCACCGCTTATTGTTGTTGATTTCGGTACAGCAACGACCTTTGACTATATTGATGAAGGCGGCAATTACTTGGGCGGTGCCATTGTTCCGGGGATCGGCATTTCTACCGAAGCGCTTTATCAGCGCGCCGCTAAGCTGCCGCGTATTGAGCTTGTGAAGCCGAAAAGTGTCATTGGACGCAATCCTGTAACATCGATGCAGGCTGGCATTATTTTTGGATACGCAGGACAGGTTGACGGTATTGTTAAACGGATACGCACAGAATTTGGTGTCACACCACGTGTAATCGCAACCGGCGGCTTAGCTGAGTTAATCGCTGCTGAATCGGAAACGATAGAAGAGGTTGATCCGCTGCTCACACTTGAAGGATTGAGAATTATATATGAACGCAATCAGGAGGGATTTTGATGGAAAATCAGCTGAAGGACGTGCTGGTGCGAGGGACGGCATGGAATGGCAAGATTCGAGTGTTCGCGGCTCGCACGACTCAGCTTGTTGAAGAGCTTCGCCAAAGGCATGGTACATATCCAACGGCTACAGCAGCGTTAGGGCGTACATTAACAGCAGGTGCTATTATGGGCGCTATGCTGAAAGGGCAAGAAAAACTGACGATTCAAGTAAAGGGCGACGGTCCAATCGGCCAGATCGTTGTTGATGCCAATGCAGACGGAGAGGTTCGCGGATACGTTGATCATCCTGAAGTTCATTTGGCAAGCAACGCAATGGGTAAGCTTGACGTAGCCGGAGCTGTTGGACGCACTGGTTATCTTCATATTACAAAGGATTTAGGGATGAAGGAACCATACCGTGGCAGTATTCCGATTGTATCGGGTGAACTCGGCGAGGATTTCACATACTATTTCGCGGTGTCCGAACAGACGCCTTCGGCGGTTGGTCTTGGCGTCTTGGTGGGTACAGATAATTCGGTGCTGCATGCCGGCGGGTTTATCGTTCAGCTTATGCCTGGTTTGACGGACGATGAGATTACAAAACTGGAGCAAGCGGTTGGATCGATGCCGCCTGTAACGACTTTGCTTGATCAAGGAGAGTCACCGGAGGGGCTGCTGCGCCGGATTGTAGGCGAAGATGGCGACCTTCACATTCACGATACGATGGACTTGAAGTTTCAATGCTTCTGTTCCTCCGAGCGTGTAGAGCAGACACTTCTCAGTTTAGGTGAGCATGAGCTGCAACAAATTATTGATGAAGATGGAAAAGCGGAAGTCGTTTGCCAATTTTGCAACGAAGCGTATACATTTGAACGGGCTCAGCTAAAGCTGCTGCTTGAACAAGCGAAACCAAAGCCGATCCAATAATCGGAGGCATTAGGGCAATGAGGAAATACGAGGTGCTGAAGGCCGTTGTCATCCTTCAAGCCGTATGCATGGTGGTATTATCGGTAGTCGTCGTAATTAGAGTGTGGCCGGGTCATGATCGACAGCTGGATAATCAGCAGCCAACGAATGTCGGCAGTGGGGAAGAAACGGCTGAACCGAGCAAGCCAGGCCAAACACCAACGAATCAATCGGATGGTAGTCGTGTTATCGCTAAAGTGGGCAAGGAAAACATTACGCTTGCAGATTTGGAAGGTGAGCTTCATTCGCAATATGGAGCTGCCGTTCTGCGCACGTTAATGGTTCACAAAGCGATTGATTTAGAAGCTGCAGCCTCTGAGCTAAGCATACTTGCAGAAGAGCAAAGCCGTGAGCTTGATAAAATGATTGAAGGCTACGATAGTGAAGAACGTTTTTTTGAAGTCATGCAAGAGCAATTAGGCATGAGTCGGGAACAGGTGTTGGAGGACTTGCATTACCGCTTGCTTCTGGAGAAAATCGTCGTGCGAGGCATTCATGTTTCAGATGAAGAGGTTGAACTCTATATAACCGATCATCCTGAGGAATTTGATGAGAAAATGCAGCTGCATCTGCAATGGATTATAACGGAGACGATGAAGGAAGCTAAATCCGTGATGGGGCTTTTATCGGATGGCGAGGATTTTGCTGAGATGGCGCATTCCTATTCCATTGATTCTTTTACAGCAGATACAGGCGGCGATCTCGGCTTGATTGATAAAGATGACCCATTCTATAACCGCGAAATGATGGAAACAGCCAGTCGTTTGCGGGTAGCTGAAATTGCTGGTCCGATTAAGGTAGATGGGGGTTATGCGGTTATTCGTCTTATCGAGCGCCAAATGACAACGAATATGTCGGGCGGCAGGCTGCAAGATACCGTACGCAAGCAGCTGGCGCTTGAACGTGCAGACTCATTGACCAAAATTGAGGATAAGCTACTAGAGAAATATGATGCTGTGAAAACAGAATAGCTTTGCCCGGTGCTGCGTTTTCATTGGAGCGTTAAAGTCACTATTGACAACGGATGCAAGAGATTGTTAAGATGTAATTAGTGAAAATACCAACTGAATTAGTCGGAATAAGGAGGCAGTTATTTCCATGGCCAAAATTGTACAAAGTGTTCTAGATCTTATCGGTGACACTCCGCTTGTTCGTTTAAACCGTATCGTGCCTGAGGGCAGTGCAGAAGTTTATGTGAAACTTGAATATCAAAATCCAGGTGCAAGTGTAAAAGACCGTATTGCAATCAGTATGATTGAGGTAGCTGAGCAAGAGGGAATCATAAAACCAGGCGATACTATTATTGAGCCTACTAGTGGAAATACAGGAATTGGACTAGCACTTGTAGCAGCTGCAAAAGGCTATAAGGCTATTCTTGTTATGCCTGAAACGATGAGTATTGAGCGTCGCAACCTGCTTCGCGCTTACGGTGCAGAGCTAGTATTGACTCCAGGTTCTGAAGGTATGAATGGTGCTGTTCGCAAAGCGGAAGAACTAGCTGCTGAGAACACGAACTACTTCCTGCCGCAACAATTCAAAAACCAAGCAAACGTTAAGGTTCACCGCGAAACGACAGGTCCTGAGATCGTCGAAGCGATCAATTCCCTTGATGGTAAGCTTGATGCGTTCGTTGCCGGTATCGGAACTGGCGGAACGATTTCAGGTACTGGTGAAGTGCTTAAGAAAAACTTCGACGGTATTAAAATTTACGCGGTAGAGCCTGCTGCTTCACCGATCCTCTCTGGCGGCAAACCAGGTGCTCACAAAATTCAAGGTATTGGCGCAAACTTTGTTCCTGATATTTTGAACCGTGATATCTACGACGCTGTCATTACAATTGAGAACGAAGATGCGTTTGAATACGCTCGTCGTGCAGCGAAAGAAGAAGGCATTCTTTGCGGAATTTCCTCTGGCGCAGCGATCTATGCGGCATTGCAAGTTGCGAAAGAGCTTGGCGAAGGAAAACGTGTTGTTGCGATTGTTCCAAGCAACGGCGAACGCTACCTTTCCACACCGCTGTTCAACTTCGAAAACTAATTTTTACTGCCTATATCGAACAGCCTTTCATTCCTCGGAATGGAAGGCTTTCTTTTTACTTAGCTATTCTGTATACTGAGCAAAATAAGTCAAGTATTCGGGGGTTGAAGGTGATGATCACCGCGATAGAGCAATGGACTCGGTGGCACGCCGAACAGAAATATACGACGCTGCCATTCGTTAAAGAATTACCCTTTGAGTTCGGTAATCGGGCGAACGTAACGTCATGGGAAGAAGTATGGCAGGACGCTTCGCCGCATGCTTTTGTACTAGAAAGCGGCAAGGACGGAAGATATACGTATTTGGGATTGCATCCTGACGGGGTTATCCGTGGAAAAGGACTGCAAGCAGAGTCAATACAATTCCATTCGCTAGAGGAGCAAAGCAAGCGCCGCTGGGAAGGTAAGCCGCTTGAGGTTGTGAGAGAATGGATGAGCGGTTTGCTGGGGCCGAAGCTTGAGAATGGGCCTAAATGGGTTGGCGGCTGTATCGGATTCTGGGGTTACGATGTCATCCGTTCGATCGAACGATTGCCGGTGCTAGCCGAGGATAATCAGGATATTCCTGATTATTTATTCATGCAAATGAATGAGATATGGATAATCGACCATGAGCAATCAAAAGTGTATTGTGCTGTCCATTCAAAAGTAGATCAAAATGCGGATCAAGAGGAGCTGCGTGCTGCTTATGACCGTGCTTCATCTAGAGCGGAAGGGATGACCGACTACTGGTTAACCTGGTTTGATGAGGAGCGCGCCCAGGCGAAGGCGATATCGCTTCGAGCAGAACGTCAGCGCTTGTTGACAGATGATTTATTGCAATTGGATGTGGATTCGATTTCTGGCATCACATCCCCTTTCTCGAAGCAAGCATACATGGACGCCGTTCGCAGCATTCAGCGATATATTGAGCAGGGTGACGTTTTTCAAGTGAATTTGTCCGTTCGTCAGAGCAAAGCGATTGCGGCTGCGCCGGAAGAACTTTATGAATGGATTCGACTAGTTAACCCATCGCCATATATGGGGTTTCTGCGTTGTCCTGATTTTCAGATTGTATCTGCATCCCCTGAACTTCTCGTTGAGCTCAACGATAACAAGCTGATCACAAGACCGATAGCTGGAACGCGTAGACGCGGGCGGACAGAGGAAGAGGATCGGCGCCTGGCTGACGAACTTCTCACGAATGAGAAGGAGCGGGCGGAGCATATTATGCTCGTTGACTTGGAGCGGAACGATCTTGGGCGGATTTCAACCTATGGTACGGTTAAGGTCGAAGAGTTTATGGTTATTGAACAATATTCGCATGTTATGCATCTTGTTTCTCAGGTAGTAGGACAGCTTGCAAACGGCAAAGATGCTTACGATGTTATATCGGCTACCTTCCCCGGAGGAACGATTACAGGTGCTCCAAAAATTCGCACAATGGAAATCATAGAAGAGCTTGAACCGACACGCAGAGGACCGTATACGGGCTCGCTTGGATGGATTGACTACAGCGGAGATATGGAATTTAATATTATTATTAGAACAATGGTGCTTCAGGAAGGCGTTGTTCATATTCAAGCGGGAGCAGGCATCGTTATTGATTCTGAGCCGGAGCGGGAATATAAAGAATCGCTAAACAAGGCGAAGGCATTATGGAAGGCCATTCAGTACAGCGAACGGTTTGCAGCAGTCGATTTGGCAGCGGAAACGGAAAAAGGGGGAGCCTTAACATGATTCTTGTCATCGATAATTATGATTCCTTTACGTACAATTTAGTGCAGTATTTGGGTGAGCTTGGGGAAGATATTACGGTAAAAAGAAACGACGAAATAGATTTAGCCGGAATCGAAGCATTAGCGCCCGATCATATTTTAATATCACCAGGTCCGTGTTCACCGAATGAAGCGGGCATTAGTTTATCTCTAATCGAGCATTTTAAAGGTAAAATCCCGATTTTTGGCGTATGTCTTGGTCATCAATCGATCGGACAAGCATTTGGCGGGGAAGTGGTACGTGCGGAGAAGCTGATGCACGGCAAAACGTCTGCCATTTATCATCAAGGAAAGTCCGTGTTTGAAGGTTTGCCATCACCTTTTACCGCTACTCGCTATCATTCTCTTATCGTACGCCGTGAAACGCTGCCTGATTGCTTGGAAATAACAGCGGAAACCGATGAAGGAGARATTATGGGTTTGCGTCATAAGGAATATGCAATTGAAGGGGTGCAATTTCACCCTGAGTCCATTATAACGGAGCATGGCTTGACGATGCTTCGTAATTTCTTGCAAAATCGGACGGGCGCAGTGCGATGAAGGTCGAACTGAACGGCTCCGTAATGGATGCGAGCGAAGCCGTGATCTCAGTTTATGATCACGGCTTTTTGTACGGTATAGGTTTGTTCGAGACTTTCCGCACGTATGAGGGGAAGCCTTACTTACTAGATAGGCATATGAAGCGGTTATGCTCAGGCTGTGATCAGCTAGGAATTCAGTACACGCCTAATATGGAGGAGCTGAGCAGCTCCGTTAACGAGCTTCTTGTGGCGAATGAATTAAAAGATGGCTATATAAGACTAACCGTCAGTGCAGGCGAAGCTGAGCTAGGGTTGCCGACAGGAGATTATGAACAGCCGAATGTGTTAATGCTTGTAAAGGCTTTGCCGCCGGTTAATGATGCGGTTCATATGCGCGGACGGGAGCTGCGGCTTTTGCAGACAAGGAGGAATACGCCTGAGGGCGAGGTTCGCTTTAAGTCTCTCCATTATATGAACAATATTATTGCTAAGCGAGAGCTGCTTGCCAGTGGTGCTGCGCCTGGGGCCGAGGGTCTTATGCTCAGCCGAGAAGGATGGTTGGCGGAGGGAATCGTGAGCAACTTGTTTTTTGCTAAGGACAATGTTGTATATACGCCTGAACTGGCCACCGGCATATTGCCGGGCATTACACGCAAGCGAGTTCTGGAGCTGGCTGGCAGTGCAGGGTATGAAACCGAAGAGGGCCTTTATAGCTTGGAGAAGCTGCAAACGGCCGATGAGATTTGGCTTACCAATTCCATTCAGGAGCTCGTTCCCGTTACTCTGTTATCAGAAGCTGGCGGGGTGAGTAGAGTTATCGGCAACGGTCAAGCAGGTTCTATTACAAAGCAATTGCTTACTCTTTACCGACAGACGACAATTGACGGTGATGCTGGAGCTATCTAAGCTCTATAATCATGTAACATTAAGAAGAAGGATGGCGGTCTAACAATGGATCAACAACCAAATTTCTATAAAAGAACATATGTGTTTGGCAGCGGAACGAGGCTGGAGTTAGGCGGGCGTACGTTAATTATGGGCATTTTGAATGCGACACCTGATTCTTTCTCGGACGGCGGGAGCTACACGAGTGTGGATGCGGCTCTTGCCCGTGCGAAAGCGATGGTGGAGGAAGGCGCTGATATTATTGATATTGGCGGTGAATCGACACGTCCAGGATTTGAGCCGGTGGGAGTGGAGGAAGAGCTGCGGCGTATCCTTCCTGTTATTCAGGTTTTGCGTAAGGCGCTGCCGCACATTCCTTTATCCATCGATACATACAAAGCTGAGACTGCACGGCATGCGTTAGAGGCGGGTGCTCATATTATTAATGACATTTGGGGGCTTAAGGGCGACCCTAATATGGCCGCAGTTGCAGCTGAATATGCTTGTCCTGTCATCATCAATCATAACCGCCATGCGAGAGACTATAATGATTTTGTTCCCGATGTACTTGCAGATTTGCAGGGCAGTGTAAGCATTGCGCGAACGGCGGGCATCGCTGAAGATCAAATCTGGCTAGATCCGGGTATTGGTTTTGCCAAAACCTATGAGGATAATCTGGAGCTGCTTGGCCGTCTATCCGAGCTGCATGCACTTGGATATCCGGTGCTGCTTGGTACCTCGCGTAAACGATTCATTAAGCAGACGCTGAATCTGCCTGTTGATGAGCTTGTTGAGGGAACGGCTGCGACGGTTGCTCTTGGCATTGCGCACGGCTGCCAAATCGTACGTGTGCATGATGTGCGTGCAATTAAGCGTACTGCACTTATGACGGACGCCATTTTATATCGACATTAATTGTGTTGTTGAATGCCGTTTCTTATTTTAAATAAGGTACATCGTTAGGAGAGTGACTATAATGGATAAAATGATGATCAAAGGGATGAGGTTTTACGGCTACCACGGCGTATTTCCTGAAGAAAACAAGCTAGGCCAGAAATATCATGTGGATGTTGAGCTCAATATGGATTTGGAGCAAGCGGCGTTAACCGATGATTTGAACAGTACGGTGAATTATGCAGAAATCCACGCTCTCACGAAAACGATTGTAGAGGGCCCTCCGTTTAAGCTTATCGAAGCTTTAACAGGTCACATTGCATCGCAAGTACTGGAAGTTTATACTATGGTAAATGAAGTGACGGTTCGAGTAACGAAGCCTAACCCGCCGTTTGATATCCATTTTGACGGAGTAACGGTAGAACTGCGAAGAAAGCGGGACAATGATGGACGAACAATTCCCGCTTGATGGCGCACAGGCAGAGGCATATATTGCTTTAGGATCTAACATGGGAAACCGTGAGCAACTGCTGCTGGAAGCGATTAGCCTCATCGATGCGCACCCGAACATCGTGGTAAGCAAAGTGTCGGGTATGTATGAGACTGATCCGGTAGGCTACACAGAGCAACCGCCCTTTATCAATATGGCATTAGCTGTACGAACGACACTATCTCCATTAATGCTTTTGCGTCAGCTTTTGGAGTACGAGCAGCAGCTCGGTAGAGTTCGACAAATTCGTTGGGGACCGAGAACCATTGACCTTGATCTGCTCCTATACGATAATGTCAGAATGGATCAAGAGGAATTAACTTTGCCGCATCCGCGTATGATGGAGCGGTCGTTCGTTCTCGTTCCGCTGCATGATGTTTTGGATCAAACACATCGGCTGCAGTCCGAGGTAAGCGCAGTATCTGAAGCAGCGCTTCTGGATGGAAAGGAAGGCATTACGTTATGGAAAACAATCAATTGGCGCAGCGCGTCAGAGCCTTTCGAAAGCTGAAGGGCTATACTCAGCAGGAGCTGGCCAAGGAGCTTGGCGTATCGGTGGCCGTTCTTGGCTCATTGGAGCGAGGAACAAGAAAGACGGATACGAAGTTATTAAATCATATCGCTAAGACGCTCGGAATCAGCTATGAGGAATTAATGTCTGATAACCGTGAATAGTGCTGTCTGGTACACAAGACATGAACCATAAGCAATTAGAAGAGGAGGAAGGAGTGACATGCTGAAAATCGGTGGCATCGAAATGAAGAACAGAGTGGTGCTAGCGCCGATGGCAAGCGTGTGCTATTCTGCCTTTGATTAATTGCCAAGGAGTTTGGAACGGGTCTTGTATGTGCGGAGATGGTAAGCGACAAGGCCATTTTGCATGGTAGTATACGGGTAAGGCTAATTGGGACATTATAAAGGATGTCAAAGTAGCGGTATCGATTCCCGTAATTGGGAATGGCGACGTTTTCTCACCAGAGGATGCAAAAAGGCTGCTCGAACATACCGGCTGTGATCCGATGGTAGCGATTTTGGAAAACTACGTCCACTCGCTTGGAGAGGACGAAGAATTCCAAGCTGTCAGTGCTGTTTCAGCAATGAAGCGGGTTCTGCAGAAGTAGACGCTTACTAAAATACAAATAGATCGGTTATGCGATTTACCCCGTAACGGGAGCGAGCCGACACCATTCGACAAAAGCCGCTATCATGCGGCTTCTGCTCTACATTTCAGAAATGAAACGGTTTCAATGGGTCGTCTGGCTTTGATTGACATTCAGGGTAACTTTGCAATATAATCGTGCAATATAATCTAACGAAGACATCAAGAGCGCTTCAAACAACAGTTGGTATGAGGAATAAGAAGCGTAATATATTAGGTAACAGTGAATTCATACAAGGTATGAAAAATTAGTCACATGACAGGAGAATCGGAAAGATGAACGATAAGCAAATCATTCTGACTCAAGAAGGGCTGCGAAAGCTCGAAGATGAATTAGAGAACCTAAAGTCGGTCAAGCGTCGTGAAGTAGCTGAACGTATTAAAGTAGCAATTGGCTATGGTGATATAAGCGAAAACTCGGAATATGAAGATGCGAAGAATGAGCAAGCATTTATCGAAGGCCGCGTTCTTACCCTTGAGAAAATGTTGCGCAATGCGCGTATTATAAATAATGACGATATTGATATTGATACCGTGAGCATCGGTTCGATCGTAACGGTTGAGGATATGGAGTATGGCGACACAATGGATTATTCCATTGTTGGTACAGCGGAAGCCGATCCTTTGCAAAACAAGATTTCAAATGAAAGCCCGGTTGGTAAAGCGATTTTAGGCAAGAAAAAAGGCACCGTTGTCGAAGTTAGCGTACCAGTCGGCATTATTCAATACAAAATTCTCGATATCAAAAAATAATGTTTGCTATGAGCGGTTCAAAAAGCTTCCTTGTAGGAAGCTTTTTGAACGTTTAAAATATAAGAACGTATATTACAGGTCTATACATTGCTTATATTTTATTGCGAAACGAGATTTTGCTGCATGAATCCGGTGACAGCTGCTTGCTTTTGCCGAATGATCAAGGAGATGAAAGAAGTGGAACAAGAAAACAATGAACAGCAGGAGCTAAGTGAGCTCTTGCAAATTCGCAGAAACAAATTGGACGAGCTTAGAGGGTTAGGTGTGGATCCATTCGGCCGAAAGTTCGAACGCACTCATAACGCCAAAGATATTGTACAAGCCTATGAAGGGCTCAGCAAAGAAGAAATAGAAGAAAAAGCGGTTGAAGTGCGTATTGCTGGCCGTATTATGCAGAAACGCGGCATGGGCAAAGCGGGTTTTGCTACGATTCAAGATTTGAGCGGCAAGGTTCAAATTTATGTTCGTAAAGATTCCGTTGAAGAGCATAAGTTTGCAGCTTTTGACTTGCTGGATATCGGTGACATCATTGGCGTAGTAGGCGTTGTATTCAAAACGAATACAGGCGAAGTCTCTGTCAAAGCGCGTGATATTGAAGTTTTGACAAAGTCGCTTCTTCCATTGCCTGATAAATATCATGGCTTGAAAGACGTAGAGCTTCGTTATCGTCAGCGTTATGTTGACCTTATCGTGAATCCCGACGTCCAACAAACCTTTATTACTCGTTCCAAAATCATTCAATCCATGCGTCGCTACCTAGATTCCCGCGGGTATTTAGAAGTAGAAACACCAACGCTGCATTCCATTGCAGGCGGTGCTGCAGCACGCCCTTTCGAAACGCATCATAATGCGCTGGACATGCAGCTCTACATGCGTATTGCAATCGAGCTTCATTTGAAGCGACTGATTGTAGGCGGATTGGAGAAAGTATATGAGATCGGCCGTGTATACCGGAATGAGGGGATTTCGACTCGCCACAATCCAGAGTTTACAATGATTGAGCTTTACGAGGCTTATGCGGATTACAAGGATATTATGGCATTGACAGAGAATGTCATCGCACATATTGCGCAAGAGGTTCTTGGAACAACGAAAATCACTTATCAAGGCCAAGAAATTGATTTGACACCTCAGTGGCGCCGTGTCAGCATGGTTGAGCTTGTCAAAGAAACGACTGGCGTAGATTTCGGCGTGGAAATGAGCGACGAGGAAGCCCATCGTTTGGCGAAAGAACACAAAGTTGCCGTTGATCCGCATATGACGTTTGGTCATATTCTCAACGCTTTCTTTGAACAGTTCGGTGAGCACACGCTTATTCAGCCAACCTTTGTTACAGGACATCCGGTTGCTATTTCGCCGCTTGCTAAGAAGAGCGAAGCAGATCCACGCTTCACCGATCGTTTTGAGCTATTCATCGTAGCACGTGAGCATGCTAATGCATTTACGGAGCTTAACGATCCGATTGATCAGCGTGAGCGTTTCGAGTCGCAGCTTGTTGAGCGTGAGCATGGAAATGACGAGGCGCATGAGATGGATGAAGACTTTATCCGCGCTCTGGAATACGGCATGCCGCCAACAGGCGGACTAGGAATCGGTATCGACCGATTGATCATGCTTCTAACAGATGCTCCATCTATTCGTGATGTACTGTTGTTCCCTCATATGAGAGATCAGCGTTCTGCTGAATAAGAAAGAAACAAGGAACCGTTTGGCTTTTAGCAGCCAACGGTTCTTTTTTTCTAATATCGAGAATTTGCAACAACAATCCTTAAAAACATTCAAATTATGATTGATATTGTAGTACAATCTATTGATTTGCTAGATTCATATGGTAGAATAGAACTAATAAAGCGCTACACGATAACGGCAAACCTATCGAAAGGTAGGGACGCAAAGCTAAAGGGCCTTCCGTATGATGGCAGCCAGCTACCGAATGAACAGGCTTTTTTTGTTTTTATAGGGAAATTCATCACATAGCGCTTCACACGATAATGGCAAACCTATCGAAAGGTAGGGACGCAAAGCTAAAGGGCCTTCCGTAAGATGGCAGCCAGCTACCGAAGGGAGTATATTCATGCGTAAATTTATGTTAGTCATCGCAGCTTTTGTTCTTTTTGCATCCATCCATGTAACGGTCGTTCAGGCAAATGAAGCGGACTCTTCTGATTGGCTCAATACGGGGAATTTAGATAAAGGTGTTGTCTCCGTACAATATGCAGTGAACACTAAAGTGAAAACGAAGCTTATGATCGCAAAAGGCGCATCAAACTATACATATAATCTAACCGGCGGAAAAACAGCTGAGAAGTTTCCATTGCAGCTTGGCAATGGCGAATATACGATATCTGTTCTAGAGAATACAACAGGCAACAAATACAAACTGGCGAAGAAAGAAACGGTGACGCTTGATTTGAAAGACAACAAGGTTTTGTACTTGAATTCCATCCAGAACATTGACTGGTCGAATGCGAGCAGCGCCATCGTCAAGGCAAAAGAATTAGCGAGCAATAAAAAAACGGATATGGAGAAAGTAAAGGCAATCTACGAGTATATTATTACGAATGTAAGTTATGATAATCAATTAGCTGCTAATCTGTCAGTTGATTACCTCCCCAATATTGATCGCACATTTAAATCGAGAAAGGATATCTGCTACGGATACGCTTCATTGTTTGCGGCAATGCTGCGGAGCGTGGATATCCCTACGAAGCTCTTGATGGGACAATCTACTTATGTGGATGTTTATCATGCTTGGAACGAAGTGTACTTGGATGGGAAATGGGTTACGATTGATACGACAGTTGATGCGGGTCTAAAGAAGGGCAAGAAAAAGTATGAGCTTATCAAGGATGCAGCTCAATATACAGTTACAAAAACATATTAGAAGTTATACGAGCTTGCGGAAATCGCAGAGCTCGTTTTTTTATGTCTTTCTTCAATATAGGTGAGGAGGAAGCGAAGCAACGATTGCGCAATTAGAAGGCAAATAGGAGTGTTGAAAACTTTTTCGTAAATAATAAAAAAAACACTTGCAATGCTATATACGCCTATGATATATTATCTAGGTCGCCAACGAGATACACGGTCGACGAGAGAGAAAAGATTGCTCTTTGAAAACTGAACAACGAGTAATAACTGCCTCGCAAATCCTTCGGGATAAGCGAAAAAAGCGATAAAAAAGTAATGAGCATTTCAAACACCAATTTGGAGAGTTTGATCCTGGCTCAGGACGAACGCTGG